>NZ_JBNHHC010000004.1:0-452547 GCF_059091865.1 Arthrobacter sp. B0316-1-20
TGCCGAGCACCCGCACGCTGCCCAGCAGCCGAAGACCTTCGAAATCACCCAGGTCGCCCAGTAGCGCCGGCCACCACTAGAAACTTAATTCAAGGAGAATCGTGGCTGAAGAGCTGAACACCGCTGCTGAGGGCGAAACCCTCACCAGCTACACCTCGGAGTCAACCGAGGCCACCGAGACCGCCAAGAAGGAACGCCCGGCCCTGACCGTCGGCGGAGGTGCCGTTGGTCGCCGCAAGCAGGCCATCGCCCGCGTGCGCCTGGTTCCGGGTTCCGGCAACTGGTCCATCAACGATCGTGAACTGGCGAACTACTTCCCGAACAAGCTGCACCAGCAGGAAGTGAACGATCCGTTCAAGATCCTGGATCTGGAAGGCGCTTACGACGTTATCGCCCGCATCCACGGCGGTGGCCCCTCCGGCCAGGCCGGTGCGCTGCGCCTAGGTGTTGCCCGCGCGCTGAACGAGATCGACCGCGAGAACAACCGCCCGACGCTGAAGAAGGCCGGTTTCCTCACCCGCGACGCCCGCATCATCGAGCGCAAGAAGGCCGGCCTCAAGAAGGCCCGTAAGGCACCCCAGTACTCGAAGCGCTAAACCGCTTCGGAAGTCTGTGCTTCCACCGCGAGGCCCCTCAGCATCTGCTGCGGGGCCTCGCGGCCGTTTAAGCTGCCTGGCCGCCGCGCTGTCACCGGACACACCCCAGCGCGCACTCCCGCGGCCGCTAGGCACCAGCCGGGCCGGTGGCAGCTTCATGTGACCTTCATATGACCGGCGACACGCTGTGAAACGTCACGGCGGAACCCTGCCGTAAAATGGTCCGCAATGTCTAGATTATTTGGTACCGACGGAGTCCGCGGCCTGGCAAACGGGTTGATCACTGCCGAGCTCGCCCTGGAGGTGGCGCAGGCCGCCGCAGTGGTTTTGGGCCACCGGCAAGTTGACAACGGCAAGCGCCCGACGGCGGTGATCGCCCGCGACCCGCGCGCCAGTGGCGAGTTCATCAGTTCTGCCGTCGAGGCGGGCCTGGCCAGCTCCGGCGTCGACGTGTACGACGCCGGGGTGCTGCCCACACCCGCCGCCGCGTACCTGGTGGGGGATCTGAACGCCGACTTCGGTGTGATGATCTCCGCCTCGCACAACCCGGCTCCGGACAACGGCATCAAGTTCTTCGCCCGCGGCGGCCACAAGCTGCCCGACGAGGTCGAGAACGCGATCGAGAAGGAAATGTCCCGGCCGCGCCTGCGGCCGACAGGAGCAGACGTCGGGCGGATCCAGCGCTTCTCCGATGCCGAAGACCGCTACATCCTGCACCTGCTGCAGACCCTGCCCGTCCGCCTCGAGGGCCTGAAGGTCGTCCTCGATTGCGCCCACGGTGCCGCCAGCGGCTGCTCACCGGAAGTCTTCCGCGCCGCCGGCGCCGACATCGTGGTGATGGGCGCCGAACCGGACGGGTTGAACATCAACGACGGCGTGGGCTCCACCCATCTGGAGAAGCTGCAGGCCGCCGTCGTGGAGCATGGCGCAGATCTGGGTATTGCCCACGACGGCGATGCCGACCGCTGCCTGGCCGTGGACGAGCGCGGCGCGGTGGTGGACGGCGACCAGATCATGACCATCCTGGCACTTGCCCTGCGCGAAGCGGGACGGCTCAAGGACGACGTCCTGGTGGCCACCGTGATGAGCAACCTCGGCATGAAGCTGGCGCTGCGGGCGGCCGGCATCCGGATCGAGGAAACCGCGGTGGGCGACCGTTACGTGCTGGAAAACATGCGCGCCAACGGCTACTCGCTGGGCGGCGAACAGTCCGGCCACGTCATCTTCTCGGACTATGCCACCACCGGCGACGGCGTGCTGACCGGGCTGCAGCTGGCCGCGCAGCTGGCCAAGACCGGCAAGCCGCTGTCCGAGTTGTCGCAGCTGATGGTCCGGCTGCCCCAAGTCCTGATCAACGTCAAGGACGTGGACAAAGCAGCCGTCAGCACTAACCAGCCGCTCCAACAGGCCGTCGAGGCCGCCTCGGCGCGACTGGGCGAGACCGGCCGGGTGCTGCTGCGCCCCTCCGGCACCGAGCCCGTGGTCCGCGTGATGGTGGAAGCAGCCGACATGGCGACCGCGCAGGCCACCGCCGAGGAGCTCGCGCAGACGGTAAAGCAGCACCTGTCCTTGGAGCCGGCCGACGTAGACTAATCCCAACGGTGGGCTCATCCCGGCGCGGTGGTGCGGTCAGGGCCTGGCGATGTTGATGTGCCGAACTTCGTGGCTACATCCGGTTGCGTACCTGCAGCTCGTCGCGGATCTCGGTCAGCAGCGCGAGGTGCGGGTCCACGGCTTCTTCGTCTTTGTTGATGCCTAGGCGGCGGTTGCGCCGCTCGATCAGGTGGTTCATCGGGGTGACAACCACAAAGTAGACTGCGGAGGCAATCAGCAGGAAGTTCACGATGGCCGTGAGCAAGACGCCGAACGCGACCTCATTGCCGTTGAAGTTCCAGAGCAGGAAGCTGTCGAAGTTGGGCGAACCGACCAGGCCTGCGACGAACGGCATCAGCACGCTGTTCACCAGGGCATTGACCACGGCGCCGAAGGCTGCGCCGATGATCACGGCGACGGCGAGGTCAATGACGTTGCCCTTCATGATGAATACTTTAAACCCGTTTAGCATGTCGCCCAATGTATCGCCCATCCTCAGGCAGGTAGCGGTTTCAGGCCGCAAGCCCCTCCGCAGCCGTCATTTATAGTGAGGGGCGGGGGGAAGCCCGAAGTACTCCTCAAGCGAGTTGATGCCTCGTTTTGCCATCTTCCCCGCCACTTTCTTGCCCACGTAACGCAGGTGCCATGGTTCAGGGGAATACCCCGTCACATTCTCTTCCCCGGGCGAGTAGCGGATGATGAACCCGAACCGGACCGCATTGCGGGCAACCCAGGCTCCGGCGGCGGTGTCGGCGAAGCATTGCTGCAGGTTGCACGCTCCAGCGCTGTCGCCGACGTCCAGGGACAGGCCGGTTTGGTGCTCCGAATAGCCGGGGCGAGCCGAAATCATGTCTGCGGCGGCCTGGCTGCCGTGTTGGAGGACCCAGTGGTTGTAGGTTTCCACCTGAGTGGCATAGGAACGGAATCCGCTGACCATGACCAGCGGCGCCCCGTCGGCGGCAGCGGCGCTGAACATTTTCTCGGTGGCGTCTGCCACGGCATCGCGCAGCATGGCAGACTCGCCGCCGGTCCCGATGCTCACCGCCGGCCGGCGCAGGTCGTCGGGGTGGTAGTCCAGCGGGACGAGCGGCCGGGCCTTGTTAACGACGACGCCGATACTCGCCGGATCGGTGTGGTCTTCCCGGGCATCAGCCCCGCCGTCGTCCTTGTCAGTGCCCTTTCCGGTGCCCTTTCCCGCATCCTTCGGGCTCTGTTCCGGAACCGGCAGGGTCGTGGCGCTTGGTGACGGTTTCGCGGCCGTCGTCGTGGGGGAGGGCTTGGTTTCATCCGCCGGAACGCAACCGGTGAGCAGAGCCAGCACAGCGGCCAGGCCTGCGGCGAGCACCGGAGCCCTCAGAGCAGACATCTCAGGTTTTCCGCAGCAGCATTCTGCGGATCGAGTGGTCCGCATCCTTGGTGAGCACCAGTTGTGCCCGGCCGCGTGTCGGCAGCACGTTCTCCCTCAGGTTCGGTTCGTTGATTCGGCGCCAGATGCCCAGCGCCGTCTCGGTGGCCTCGGTGTCCGTGAGTGAGGCGTAGCGGTGGAAATAGGATTCCGGGTCGGCGAACGACGTCCGCCGCAGTTTGTGGAAGCGGTTGACGTACCACTGCTCAATATAGGACGTCTTCGCGTCCACATAAACGGAGAAATCGAAAAAGTCGCTCAAAGCCAGTCCGGTCCGTCCGTCCGCCCGCGGGCGTGCCGGCGCCAACACGTTCAGCCCCTCCACAATCAGCACATCCGGACGGTGGACCACCACTTCCTTGTCCGGCACGATGTCGTACGTCAGGTGCGAGTACCAGGGCGCCCGCACTTCTTCGGCTCCCGACTTGACCTCGGACACGAAGCGCAGCAGCGCCCGCTGGTCGTAAGATTCCGGGAACCCCTTGCGTTCCATCAGGCCGCGCCGTGCCAGTTCGGCATTCGGGTAGAGGAACCCGTCGGTGGTGATCAGTTCCACGTTCGGGGTATCCGGCCAGCGGCGCAGCATCTCGCGCAGCACGCGTGCCGTGGTGGACTTCCCGACGGCGACCGACCCGGCCACGCCGATCACGAACGGGGTGCGGCGGCTGGTTTCGCCCAAGAACGTGGTGGTGGCCCTGTGCAGCTCGCCGGCCGCGCCCACATACAAATTGAGCAGACGGGAGAGCGGCAGGTAGACCTCGCGGACCTCATCCAGGTTCAGGGCATCGCCCAAGCCCCGGAGCCGCTCGATATCGTCCTGGTCCAGGGGCTGCTCAATCTCATTGGACAGCCGGGACCAGGTCTGCCGGTCCAGCTCAACGTATGGTGTGAAATTACTCTCACCGCTTGACGCCGTCGTCTTCGGTGTCGCATCAGTCACCTATGAATTGTGCCTGCTGCGGGTTTCAAATCCCAAAAGGTGCGCGACGGCGGCGCGCCGGGTTACGCCGCCGGCTCGCCCCGCGAGGGCTTGGGCCCAGCGCCGGCCCGCGGATGGTCAGGAAGAAGACGAGGTGCTGTCGGCGGCTGGTCTGCGGGCAGGTACCCTTAACTCCATGTGTGGAATCGTAGGATATGTTGGCCGCCGCGACGACGGGGCCGGAGTCAGTGTTGCTGATCACGGCGCCCTGGATGTTGTTCTCGAGGGTCTGCGCCGCCTTGAATACCGCGGCTACGATTCCGCGGGCGTAGCGGTCATTTCCGAATCCGGTATCGAAGCGCGCAAGAAGTCGGGCAAGCTGAGCAACCTGCTGGACGAACTCGAGGCCGACCCGCTGCCCAAGTCGCTGACCGGCATCGGCCACACCCGCTGGGCAACGCACGGCGGACCCACCGACCAGAACGCGCACCCGCACCTGGCCGACGATGACAAGCTGGCCCTGATCCACAACGGCATCATCGAAAACTTCGCCGAACTCCGCGCGTCCCTGTTGGCCAAGGGCTACACGCTGCGCTCGGAGACAGACACCGAGGTGGCCGCCGTGCTGCTCGGCGATATTTACCGTTCCCTGGTGGCCAAGGATCCTGCCACTGCCACCTTGGCCAAAGCCATGCAGCTGGCCTGCCAACGGCTGGAGGGCGCATTCACCCTGCTGGCCATCCACGAGGACCAGCCCGACGTCGTCGTCGCTGCACGCCGCAACTCGCCGCTGGTCGTGGGACTGGGCGAGGGCGAGAACTTCCTGGGCTCCGACGTTTCCGGTTTTATCGACTTCACCCGCCGCGCCGTGGAGCTGGAGCAGGACCAGATCGTCACCATCACTCCCGAGTCCTTCGAGATCACTGACTTCCACGGTAATGCCGCCGAGGGCACCGAATTCGAAGTCAATTGGGATGCGGCAGCCGCTGAGAAGGGCGGCTACCCGTCCTTCATGGAGAAGGAAATTAACGACCAGCCGGAGGCCGTCGGGCAAACTCTGCTCGGCCGGTCCGACCTGGACGGCCGGCTGACCCTGGACGAGCTGCGGATCGACCCGCAGCTGCTCAAGACGGTGAACAAGATCATCGTGCTGGCGTGCGGCACCTCGGCCTACGCCGGCCAGGTGGCGAAGTACGCGATCGAGCACTGGTGCCGGATTCCGGTGGAGGTGGAGCTTTCGCACGAGTTCCGGTACCGCGACCCGATCGTGGATGCCAACACGCTGATTGTGGCCATCTCCCAGTCCGGCGAAACCATGGACACCTTGATGGCCGTCCGTTACGCCAAGGAGCAGGGCGCCAAGGTCCTGGCCATCTGCAACACCAACGGTTCAACCATCCCGCGCGAGGCCGACGCAGTGCTCTACACGCACGCCGGCCCGGAAATCGCCGTCGCCTCGACGAAGGCGTTCCTGGCGCAGATCACCGCGGCCTACCTGCTGGGCCTTTACCTGGCGCAGCTTCGCGGCAACAAGTTCCAGGGCGAGATCCGGGACATCCTGGCCGACCTGGGCAAGATCCCGGCCAAGATCCAGACTGTGCTGGACAACGCCAAGGACATCAAGGACCTGGCCGTCCGCATGGCGGACACCAAGTCGGTACTGTTCCTCGGCCGGCACGTGGGCTTTCCCGTCGCCATGGAAGGCGCGCTGAAGCTGAAGGAGCTGGCCTACATCCATGCCGAAGGCTTCGCCGCCGGCGAGCTCAAGCACGGACCCATCGCGCTCATCGAGGACGGCCAGCCGGTCTTCGTGGTGGTGCCCTCACCGCGCGGGCGGAACTCGCTGCACGCCAAGGTGGTCTCCAACATCCAGGAGATCCGGGCCCGCGGCGCCAAGACCATTGTCATCGCTGAAGAAGGCGACGAGGCGGTCAAGGACTTCGCGGAGTTCGTCTTCTTCGTGCCGGAGACACCGACCCTGCTGGCTCCGCTGCTGACCACGGTTCCGCTGCAGATCTTCGCCTGCGAACTGGCGTCGGCCAAGGGCTTCGACGTGGACCAGCCTCGCAACCTGGCCAAGAGCGTCACGGTCGAATAAGAGGGCAACAGGCAAGCATGGCTACACGCTTCCTCTTTGCAGCGCCCCGATCCCCGTACAACAGGATCGGGGACTGCTCCGTTCCCCAGCGTCCGGTGCGCGCCGGGCGTGCAGCGCTGCGGCTGCGGGTACGGCTGCTGTCCGTGCCGCCGGTGCGGTGCACGCTCCGATCCAGTGCGGAGCCCGCGCTGTCGCCAAGGTGCGCCCGCTCGCCGTGGGCCGTTCGGGCCGGAGCCGGGAAATGATCGTCGGCATCGGCGTGGATGTGGTGGAAGTTTCCAGATTCCGACAACAGCTGCAGCGTACGCCGGCTTTACTCGAGCGGCTCTTCACCCCCGCCGAGCGTGAGCTCAACACACGGTCCTTGGCTGCCCGTTTCGCCGCCAAGGAAGCCATCGCCAAGGCGCTGGGGGCTCCCTCGGGAATGAACTGGCAGGACTGCACGATCTGCGTCGACGGAGGCGGAGACCCTTATCCGGAATTTACCGGCACGGTTGCCGCGGCAGCTAAGGCCAGGGGCGTGAAGTACTGGCACCTGTCCATGAGCCACGACGGCGATCTGGCCACCGCCATGGTGGTAGCTGAGAAGTAGCGGTCAGCCGCCGGCCACGCGGTAACGCAGGTACACCACTCCATTGCCGAAGCGTCGTTCGTCCAGCAGCTCGAGGTCCACCTTCACGTCCTCCGCCAGGAAGCGCTTCCCGCCACCCACCACGATTGGCGAGACGAAGAACCGGCATTCATCGACCAGGTCCGCCTTGAACGCGTGGCTGGCCAGATTTGGTCCGCTGATGCTCAGGTCTTCAGCTGCCTCGGTTTTCATCCCGCGGATAACCTCCGGGTCAAACTCCCGCTCGACCCGGGTACGGGCGCTTGAGGGCTTGTCCAGGGTTCGGGAATAGACCAATTTGTCCTTGCGCAGCCACGACTCGGCGAAGTTGCGTTCGACCGCCGGGATCTCGGGGCCGGTCGGCACGGTTTCCCAGAAGACCATCACTTCGTACATGCGGCGGCCGAGGAGATACGTTCCGACATGGTTCTCCAGATCATTCACGAACGCATGTACTTCCTCGTCGGGCATGCTCCAGTCGAAGTTGCCGTTCTGGTCGGCAATGTAGCCGTCCAGAGACATGATGGCCGAATACAGCAGTTTCACCACGATGACTCCTGAGCTGATCGGAAGGGCAGCTAGCGTTGTCCCATTGTTCCCCGCCCTGTCCGTCAGGGGAACGGCAGCGGCCACCGGCCGGCGCAACGGGTGAAGGACCTATTCCGCGAAAACAGCGCGGTGTGTATCCTGCTGGCACTGGCAGCAGGCAATGATCGAAGGAGAATGAGCCGTGACGGCACCGGACCAGTACGCAAGCGTCCGCTATCTTGTGGACGACGTTGGGGCGGCCGTCGACTTCTACACCAAGAATTTCGGCTTCACCGTGCAGATGCAATTTTCCGGCTTTGCCGACGTGACGCGCGGCCCGCTGCGGCTGTTGCTATCCGGGCCACCCAGTTCGGGGGCCCGTGCCACGCCGGCGGAGTACGCGACTGCGGGACGCAATCGCATTCACCTGATCTTCGAGGACTTGGACGCAGAAATCGACCGGCTGCGCGGTGCAGGACTGCAGTTCCGCAGCGACGTGGTGGAAGGGCCCGGTGGCCGTCAAATACTGCTCACCGACCCGGCCGGAAATTTAGTGGAGCTATTCCAGCCCGCGCAGCAAGCGACGGAGTGACGTGGGCCGGCCTCAACCGCCGGCAAGGCTTTTAACATACCTGTAGGCCTCGTCGGCGACGCTGAGCCACAATTGCTCGGTAGCCGACGCGTCGTTGGCCACCGCCGGGAAAGCCACCCATTCCTTCATGGTCCGATGCCCCATGGTGACCGGCTCTGCCGCTCCGGAAGCGACAGCGGCTTCGGCGCGCTGCCGCGGAACCTTCACGATCAGGCGGTTCCCGCGGCCGAGGAACGCGAAAATCTTTCCAGCGACCCTCAGTCCGGGACTGCGGAACATGGTGCCCTGTTCGACCTGCGGGTCATGCAAAAACCGGCGGGCAAGGGTGTCGAGCAGGGCAAGGTCCTGGTTGCCGTCTGATCCGGGTGGCTGCGTCACGCCATCCTCCTAGGCCGGGATGAAGATGGCGGAGGCTGCAGCGGATTCGACCATCAGGTCGCTCATGCCGACCACCACGTACCAATAGGTGTGTCCCCGAGCAGCGCCCGTGTCCACGAACCGCTCCGGATTGCCGCGGCGCCGGTGGACCCGCCGCAGGGCTCCGGCCTGGGAGGGAATGACGGCCGCCGCGGCGCCGTTGGATTCCCAGCGGTAGATGGCATAGTGCCGCGGCAGCGTTCCGCTGGTGGCGCCCCGCCAAATGAGTTCGACGGCGGTGCCGTTCCACCGTGCGCTGGTGATCAGCGGTGCGTAGGGACGCTGGGCGCCCAGATGGGACATCATTGGAGTCATTGCCACACGCCGGTAGAACTTGTTCTTCACCAAGCCGATGCTGTCCAACCGGTTGGCCCGGACGGATGTGGCGGAGAAATAGACCTGCCCGCTGACCCCTGACGTCGCTCGGCACTTGGCGGTGTGGTTATACAGCTCCCGCGGGTTCTGCCACGCGGCTCCCTGGGCAGCGTCACCCACTTTGTAGGCTCCTTCTCCGATGTAGAGCTTGCAGTTGGTGCCCTTGACCTGCGCCGCCCACCAATTCACCAGCGTGTTGTAGTCCGCGGCGGCATTGCCCTGATGCCAGTAAAGCTGCGGGACCACATAGTCGATCCAGCCCTGCTTCACCCAGAGACGGGAATCGGCGAAGGTAGCGTCGTAACTCTGCAGCCCGGAGGTGGCCGAGCCCCGGCTGTCGGTCGACTTGTTGCGCCAGATACCGAACGGGCTGATGCCGAACAGCATCCGCGGCTTCGTGGCGAAGATCTTGGCGCTGAGGTCCCGGACGAAGGTGTTGACGCTGCGCCGCCGGAAATCGGCCAGGCTCTCGCCGGTCTGCCGGAACGTGTTGTAGGCGGCCGAGTCGGGGATACTCTGCCCCGCGACCGGATAGGGATAGAAATAATCGTCCAGGTGGATGCCATCGACGTCGTACTTCGCCACCACTTCCGCGATCACCTTGATGATGAAGCTGCGCACGGCCGGGATGCCGGGGTTGTAATAGCGCCGGCCTCCAAAGGCGAAGGTCCAGCTGGGATTCTTCCGGGCCGGATGCGAGGAAATCAGATCGGCCAGGTTCGCTGTCATGGAAACGCGGAACGGATTGAACCACGCGTGCAAGTGCAGGTTCCGTGCATGCGCCTGGCTAATCGCGTAAGCCAGCGGATCATAGCCCGGATTGCGTCCCTGCGTGCCGGTCAGGTAGCGGGACCAGGGCTCGCCGGCAGTGGACGGCCAGAAGACGTCAGCGGCAGGGCGGACCTGCAGCATAACGGCATTCAGGTTTCGGTTGCGGGCCAGATCCAGCCAGTTGCGCAGTTCGGCCTGCTGGACCGCGGCCGTCAGGCCGGGGCGGGACGGCCAGTCGATGTTGAGCACGGTGGAGAGCCAGAAGCCGCGGAACTCGTGCTTGGGCATATCCGTGACCCGGGCAGGCTCCCGGGCGGTGATGCGGTAGATCCTGTTGACAACCGCCGCCGCCAGGCTCAGCTCGAGGGGGCCTTGCTGGCCGCCGGCAGTGACCGCCCGGGGAAGGGCGCCGAGCAGTCCTGCTGCGCCGAACATGGTCAGGGCCGTCGCCGTGGTGAACTGGCGCCGGGAGACGCCGATGGATCCTGAGCCGATGGATCCTGGGCCGGTGGATCCCGAATCGCCGCCAGTCATGGCCAGCCCCCGCTTCACGAGAACCGATAGTAGCTCAACGATACGCTCGCAGTGACCCGGTCGACAGTAGTACCAGTCGTTGTGTAGGTCCGGTGGCGTCGGCGGCCTGAGCGGGGCTCCCCACCGCGGCAACTGCCAGGGCAATTCAGCGGGACCGGTACACGGCGGATTCCGCGCGGCGCCGGGCTCCGTCGTCGTTATGGGGCTCTTCAACGGACAGAGCGGGATGTCCAATGTCCCGGCCATGGGGTAAGAAGGATGAGGGGATCCGCCATCGATGATCAGGAGTAGCGCATGGAAGTTTGGCCGGGAGACGCCTATCCGCTGGGGGCAACCTACGACGGCAACGGCACCAACTTTGCCGTGTTCAGCGAAGTAGCCGACGCTGTGTTCCTGTGCCTGTTCGACGACGACGGCGTGGAAACACGGATCGAGCTCAAGGACGTCGATGGCTACGTGTGGCACTGCTATCTGCCCCAGATCCAGCCGGGCCAAAAGTACGGTTTCCGGGTGGAGGGGCCCTACGATCCCGGCCAGGGGCTGCGCTGCAACGTGAACAAGCTGCTGCTGGACCCCTATGCGAAGGCCGTCAGCGGCCAGATCGACTGGGCGCAGCCGCTGTTCGGCTACAACTTCGGCGACGAGGACTCCCGCAACGACGAGGACTCGGCGGAGCACATGATGCTCGGCGTCGTGGTCAATCCGTTCTTCGACTGGGACGGCGACCGCAAGCCGCGCACGCCGTACCACCGCTCGGTGATCTACGAAGCCCATGTGAAGGGCCTGACCCAGCTGCATCCGGAGATCCCGGAAGAACAGCGCGGCACCTACGCCGGCATTGCGCATCCGGCGGTGATCGGGCATTTGCAGAAGCTGGGCGTCACGGCGATCGAGTTGATGCCGGTCCACCAGTTCGTCAACGACAGCACGCTGCAGGAGAAGGGGCTGTCCAACTACTGGGGCTACAACACCATCGGCTTTTTCGCGCCGCAGAATACGTACTGCTCCTCCGGTGATACGGGGCAGCAGGTGCAGGAATTCAAGGCGATGGTCCGTGAGCTGCATCTGGCCGGCATCGAGGTGATCCTGGACGTGGTGTACAACCACACGGCGGAGGGCAACCACCTGGGCCCGACGCTGTCCTTCCGCGGACTGGACAACGGGGCGTACTACCGGCTGGTGGAGGACCAGCCGCAGTACTACATGGACTACACCGGCACCGGCAACTCGCTGAACGTGCGCCACCCCCACTCGCTGCAGCTGCTGATGGACTCGTTGCGCTACTGGGCGTCGGAGATGCACGTGGACGGATTCCGCTTCGACTTGGCCTCCACGCTGGCCCGCGAGTTCTACGATGTGGACCGGCTGTCAACGTTCTTCGAAATGGTGCAGCAGGACCCCATCGTGTCCCAGACTAAGCTGATCGCGGAGCCGTGGGACATCGGTCCGGGCGGCTACCAGGTGGGCAACTTCCCGCCGCTGTGGACCGAGTGGAACGGGCTCTACCGGGATACGGTCCGCGACTTCTGGCGGGGCGAACCCTCCACGCTGGGCGAGTTTGCCTCGCGCATCACCGGTTCGTCCGACCTGTACGAGGCCACGGGACGGCGTCCGGTCGCGTCCATTAACTTCATCACCGCCCACGACGGCTTCACCATGCGGGACCTGGTCTCCTACAACGAGAAGCACAATCAGGCCAACGGCGAAGACAATAACGACGGCGAATCGCACAACCGCTCGTGGAACTGCGGCGTCGAGGGACCGACCGACGACCCGGCGGTGCTCACCCTGCGCGCCCGGCAGCAGCGGAATTTCTTGGCGACGCTGCTGCTGAGCCAGGGTGTGCCGATGATCGCCCACGGCGACGAACTGGGCCGCACGCAGCTGGGCAACAACAACGTGTACTGCCAGGACTCGGAGCTGTCCTGGGTGGACTGGAACAACATGGACCAGCCGCTGCTTGAATTCGTGGCCGCGGTGAACCGGCTGCGGGCCGAACACCCGACCTTCCGCCGGCGCACGTTCTTCAACGGGAAGCCGGTCCGGCGCGGCGAGGGCGAGCCATTGAGCGACGCCGTCTGGCTTACCACTGAGGGAACACCGATGGAGCCAGAGGACTGGGACGAAGCCCTCGGCCGATGCCTCGGCCTGTTCCTCAACGGGCAGGGCATCCGCGGACGCGACGACCGCGGCCAACGGATCACCGATGAGCATTTCCTGGTCTATTTCAACGCCGACGACGACGATGTGCCGTTCGTGCTGCCGCCGCGGGAGTACGCACCGGCGTGGGACGTCATCATCAACACGGCCGGCGGCGAGGACCAGACCGGCCCGCTCAAGGCCGGCGAGACCGCGCCGGTGGCTGCGAAATCCACGATGGTGCTGCGGGCCCACTCGGCGCCGGAGGAAGAACCCGACCACTCGGTGGCGGCTTCGGTGGCAGCCATGGCCGAGGCGGAGCGGCCGGCGGAACCCGAGCAAACTCCGGACTCGGACCAGGCGCCGGAAGCTGAGCAGGCGCCGGACCCCGATGCGAAGCAGGCTGACAGGGGCGGGAAGGGGAAGCAGGAAGGATGAGGGCCCCCACATCGACCTACAGACTGCAGATCAGGGAATCGCTCACGCTGTATGACGCGGCAGAGCTGGTGCCGTACCTGCACAAGCTCGGCGTCGACTGGGTCTACCTGTCGCCCCTGCTCACCGCGGAACCGGGATCCGATCACGGCTACGACGTGGTGGACTTCGGCGCGGTGGATCCGGCCAGAGGCGGGATCGATGGTCTGCGCGCGCTCTCGGCAGCCGCGCGGAAAGCAGGGCTGGGAGTCCTGGTGGACATCGTCCCAAACCACATGGGCGTGGGGACTCCGGCCAATAACCGCTGGTGGTGGTCGCTGCTGGCCGAGGGCCACGGGTCACGTTATGCCGAAGCCTTCGACATCGACTGGGACGCCGGCGGCGGAAAGATCCGGATTCCCGTGCTGGGCGACGGCGACGCGGAACTGGATGCGCTGGAGCTGACCGACGGCGAGCTGCGCTACTACGAGAACAGGTGCCCGGTAGCCGAGGGGACGGCCGACGACGGCGCTACCGCGCGGGAAGTCCACGAGCGCCAGCACTACCAGCTGGTGAACTGGCGTCGGGCGGATGCGGAGCTCAACTACCGCCGGTTCTTCGGCGTCAATTCGCTGGCCGGTGTCCGGGTGGAGGTGCCGTGGGTCTTCGATGAGTCGCACGCCGAGATCAAACGCTGGTTCGACGAAGGCCTGGTCGACGGGTTGCGCGTGGACCATCCGGACGGGCTGGCCGATCCGAAAGGCTACCTGCAGCGGCTGCAGGAGCTGACCGGCGGCGCCTACGTGCTGGTGGAGAAGATCCTGGAGCCGGGGGAGACACTGCCGGCGGACTGGGCCTGCGCGGGAACCACCGGGTACGACGCGCTGGCGGAGGTCGACCGGCTGCTGGTCGATCCCGACGGGCGGGAACGCCTGACCGAGGCGGCGCCGGTGCAGCCGTACCAGCACATGATCCACGACACCAAACGGGCAATCGCCGACGGCATCCTGCGCTCCGAGGTGCTTCGCTTGGCGCGGCTGGTTCCCGCCGATGCCGGAGTGGACTTCGGCGTGGCAGCCGATGCGCTCGCTGAACTGTTGAGCTGCTTTCCGGTGTACCGGAGCTACCTGCCGGTCGGCGCGGAGTATCTGGAGGAAGCCGGAATCGCGGCCCAGGTCCGCCGTCCGGACCTGGCCGAAGCTGTCACCACCTTGTTGCCGCTGCTGCAGCCGGAGGGCGTGCTGACCGAACTGGCGGTGCGTTTCCAGCAGACCTCCGGCATGGTGATGGCCAAGGGCGTGGAAGACACCGCGTTCTACCGCTACACGCGGTTGACCTCCTTGAACGAGGTAGGTGCCGATCCGTCCATCTTCGCGGTGGAGCCGTTCGAGCTGCACACGCGGCTGGTCCGCCGGCAGCAGGACCAGCCGCTGGCGATGACCACGCTCTCGACCCACGACACGAAACGCAGCGAGGACACCCGCGCCCGCATCTCCGTGCTCTCGGAACTGGCGGACCAATGGCCGGCCCGGCTGGCGGAGCTGGACCGGCTGGCCCCGTTCGGCGACCTGCCGTTCGCGGATCTGCTGTGGCAGGCGGCGCTGGGGGCGTGGCCGTTCAGCCGGGAACGTGCACATGACTATGCGGAGAAGGCGGCCCGCGAAGCCGGCAACAGCACGTCCTGGATCGACCCCAATGCTGATTTTGAAAAGCAGCTGCATGCCGCGGTGGATGCGGCCTTCGACGACCCGGAGGTGAACCGCCTGCTGGTAGGACTGGTGGAGGACACGAAGGCATTCGGCCGGAGCAACTCGCTCTCCGCCAAGCTCATCCAGCTGACCATGCCCGGCGTGCCGGACGTGTACCAGGGGACGGAGTTCTGGGACCACTCGCTGGTGGATCCGGACAACCGCCGGCGGGTGGACTTCCAGGCCCGGCGCGTGGCGCTCGAGAACCTGGACCGGGACGGGATACCGCCGGTGGACGACACCGCGGCTGCCAAGATGCTGGTGGTTGCCCGGGCGCTTCAGCTCCGCCGGGACCGGCCGGAGCTGTTCACCGGCTACGAGGCCTTGTCGGTGCGGGGACCCGCCGCCGATCACGCGTTCGGCTTCGACCGCGGCGGCGCCATCACGCTGGCCACCAGACTGCCGGTACGGCTGCAGCAGAACGGCGGGTGGCGGGACACCGCCGTCGTGATTCCGCCGGGGCCATACCGCGACGAGCTGACCGGGCAGGACCACACCAGCGACGGTGCGCTCCAGCTGTCCGACGTGCTGGCCGAGTTGCCGGTGGCGCTGCTGGTGCGCGGAAAGGAACGGCAATGAGCAGGGATTTCGCGGTGTGGGCGCCGCAGGCCGGAACGGTGGAACTGCAGGCAGGCGAAACACGGCTGCCGCTGCAGGGACCCGACGGCGGCTGGTGGCGGCTGGCGGACACCTCCGCCGTCCCCGAGGGGGACACCGACTACGGCTATCTGCTGGACGGCGAGGAGGGGGCGCTGCCGGATCCGCGGTCGCGGCGCCAGCCGGACGGAGTGCACGGACTGTCCCGAACGTTCGACGCCGGGGCGCACCCTTGGCAGGACCTAGACTGGGTTTCACCCGGGTTGGGCGGGGTGATCTACGAACTGCATATCGGCACGTTCACCCCCGAGGGAACGCTGGATGCAGCCGCTGACAAGCTCGACTACCTGGCCGGACTCGGCGTGGACTACGTAGAGTTGCTGCCGGTCAACGCATTCAACGGAACGCACAACTGGGGCTACGACGGCGTACTGTGGTTCGCTGTCCAGGAGAGCTACGGCGGGCCGGCCGCCTATCAGCGGTTCGTGGATGCCGCGCATGCCAAGGGCATCGGCGTCATCCAGGACGTCGTCCACAACCATCTGGGTCCCAGTGGTAACTACTTGCTGCGCTTCGGGCCGTACCTGAGCAGCAGCAGCGCCAACACCTGGGGTGAGTCGGTGAACCTGGACGGGCCCGGCTCGGACGAGGTACGCCGGTTCATCACCGACAACGTGCTGATGTGGTTCCGCGACTACCATGTGGACGGGCTGCGGCTGGATGCTGTGCACGCGCTGCGGGACGAGCGCGCGGTGCACATTTTGGAAGAGATCGCCGCGGCGACGGATGACTGCGCGGCGGAGCTGGGCAAGCCCTTGTTCCTGATCGCCGAGTCGGACCTGAACAACCCGCGGCTCATCGAGTCCCGGGAGTTCAACGGCTACGGGCTGGCCGGGCAATGGAGCGACGACTTCCACCACGCCGTGCATGTGAACCTCACCGGCGAAACCAGTGGCTACTATGCCGACTTCGCCGGACTGGGCGTGCTGGAGAAGGTGCTGCGGGACGGATTCTTCCACGACGGCGGCTATTCGTCGTTCCGGGAACGGCACCACGGCCGGCCGATCAACAAGGAGCGGGTGGCGGCTCCGCAGCTGGTGGTCTGCACCCAAAACCACGACCAGATCGGCAACCGTGCCGCCGGCGACCGGCTCACCGGCAGCCTCGGCTACGGGCAACTGGCGCTCGCCGCGGTGCTGAACCTGACCTCGCCGTTCACCCCGATGCTGTTCATGGGCGAGGAGTTCGCAGCGTCCACCCCGTGGCAGTTCTTCACCTCGCACCCGGAACCGGAACTGGGTGAAGCGACCTCCGCGGGCCGGCTCAAGGAGTTCGAACGGATGGGCTGGGACCCGCACGTGGTACCCGACCCGCAGGATCCTGGTACCTTCCGCAACTCGAAGCTGGACTGGTCGGAGCCGGAAACCGGCGACCACGCGAGGATGCTGGAGCTGTACAGGCAGCTGATTGCCCTGCGGAAGCAGCATCCCGAGCTAACCGAACCGGACTTCTCGGCGGTGTCGGTGCAAACGGACCCGGAGGCCGGATGGCTCATCCTGCACCGTGGCCCGTTTGCCATCTGCTGCAACTTCTCGGCCGAACCCTGCACCGTCCCGGCAGAGACGGGGACGGTGCTGCTGGCCACCGACGACGGCGCTGCGTTCGCCGCTGCCGGGAACGCCGCCGGCACCGTTGAAGGTACTTCGACAGACAGCAATCGGGCGTTTGACGGGCTGGTTCTTCCCGGGCACTCGGCCGCCATAGTCCGCAGCGGGGCCGCAGGCTAGGATCGGCTTCATGGCTGCAGCAGAGGACGTGTTCGAAGGACCCGCGACCGGGCCGCCGCTACCTGTCTACTCCAGCCGGGCGCTCTACCGGTCGGAGCCCGAAGGCGCCGAAATCCGGCACGTCGGCGGCTATGCACCGTTCCTCGGGTTTTGTGCCCGGCGCGGTGAGGACGCTGCCGGGCTGGCGACCGACCCGGTAAGGCTGTTGGAGTTCCTGCGGGCCAATGCTGCCGCGCTGCTCGCCGAACCGGGACTGGGGAACGCGGCGGAAGCGTTCACCGGCAACACCGTGGTGGCGCAGCGGGCGGACGCCCAGTGGCGCAGCGTGGAAGGCGGCGTCACCGAAGCCGGGGACCACGAAATGAGCCTGGTCGTCCAGGGTTTGGTGGAGCGGCTGCACGCTGCCGGCCCGGAACAGTTCGCGGAATCACTAACTACCGTCCGCGAGTGGTCCACGTCTGATCCGGAACCTCTGCCACGGTTCGAGGAGCACGACGGAAATCTGCCGCAGCCGGTGCCGTTGCCCGTCGGCTGGAAACCGTACGTTCGGCCGGACCTCCCGGTGGAGGTTTACCGCGATGCGGACGGGAAACAGATTGCGTACGGCACCCGGTGGGGCGACGGGGGCGCAGCGTCAAATTCCTACAGCGTCACCAGCAATACCGGGCGTTTTAACGGCCTCCACGCCGTGGCCGACAGCCTGATTGAACATCTGGTCTCCACCTACGCGGCCAGCATCAGGGACGTCACGGCAGAAACAGCGGCCCGGATGCGGGGCCAGGGGAACGTGCTCCGGGCAATCCGGGTAGATCCCGCGAGCCCGGATGCAGCGCCCCTGGTCTTTACCTTTACCGACCTTCCCGGTGTCCTGCTGCACAGCGGTCTGCTGCACAGCACGCCGTTTCCGTCCTGCGGCTGCGACGCCTGCGATGAGACCGTGGACTCCGAAGCGGCCGGACTGGAGCAGCAGGTGCTTTCCGTGGCTGCCGGAGGCTTCGCTGAGCGCTACCCGTTGGGGGACCACCGGCGTGCCGAATACCAGCTGGTGCGGGTGGACGGCTCGGGTTGGGAAGGCGGCGGCGGCGAGCCCTCCCACGATTACACCGACGACCAGCTCTCCGAGCCGAACGGACACTGAAGTTGTTGCCCAACGGCTGGCAGCCCTGGCCGCTGCGGCAGCAGTAACTCACCTTCCACCTCCCGACTTGTCGCCCGCTGGCTGCGTGGCCGAAAGGACTGCATGATCGAGGCCTGGACGCCGGACCGTATCCGCGCCGCCGAACGCCCGCTGCTCGACGACGGACACGGGCCGGAGCTGATGGCCCGCGCGGCGGCCGGGTTGGCCGCGGGCATCATCCGCGAACTCAAACGCGTGACCGGCAGGATCTATGGTGCCCGGCTGGTGGTGCTGGCCGGGAGCGGCAACAACGGCGGCGATGCCCTGTTCGCTGCGGCATCGGTGGCTAAACGCGGTGTCATGACGACGGCGGTGCTCACCGCCGAGGGCGTGCATGCGGAGGCGTTGGCTGCCTTCGAGCGGGGAGGCGGCCGGGTGATCAGGCTGGGACAGCCGGCTGTTGGTGCGGCGGCTCTGACTGATGCGGTTCGGGCGGCGGCAGAAGCCTGTGCAGCCGCTGACGCGCTGGTCGACGGGATTGTGGGCACCGGTTCCGCCGGAGGGCTGCGCGGGCGGGCACGGGAGCTGGTGCAGGTGCTGCTGGATTCCGGCCTAGGCCGCGGCCGCGGTCCGTTGGTGGTGGCGTGCGATCTGCCCAGCGGCGTCAACGCCGAAACCGGACAGGTGGCCGGACCAGTGCTGCCCGCGGACCTCACGGTCACCTTCGGCGGGGCCAAAGTCGGTCTGTTCCTCGATCCCGCGGCCGCGCTCGCCGGCAGGATCGAGACGGTGGACATTGGCATCGGGTACCTGCTCCCGGAGCCGGGCCTGCGGCGGCTCGAAGCGCGGGACCTGGCCATGCTCTGGCCGGTGCCGCGGCGGACCGACCACAAGTACACCCGCGGAGTGCTGGGCATCGCGGCAGGATCCGCTTCTTATCCCGGTGCGGCCTTGCTTGCGACCAAGGCGGCAGCGGCCACCGGCGTCGGAATGATCAGGTACCTGGGGCCTTCGGAGGTGTGCCGGCTGATCAATCTGGAAACGCCGGAAGCCGTCTGTTCTCAGGGCGGGGTGGGGGAGTCCCGGGTCCAAGCCTGGCTGGTGGGTCCGGGCACCGACGGCGACGAGGACCAGCGCCGGCGGGCACGGGACGCCATCGCTTCCGGGCTGCCGGTGGTGGCCGATGCCGGCGCCTTCAACGTGCTCCCCGCGGAGCTGGGACCGCACGTGGTTTTGACCCCACATGCCGGCGAACTGGTGCGCATCCTGGAAGCCCAGGGCGTGGCGACGGACCGGGAACATATTGAGGCTGCGCCCGCCGAATTCGCCGCGCTGGCAGCCGGTCTCACGGGCGCGACCGTGCTGCTCAAAGGAGCAGTAACGGTGATCGCCGCACCGGACGGCGTGCTGTTCAGCCAGGACGACGGGCCCGACTGGCTGGCCACCGCCGGATCTGGCGACACACTCGCCGGGATCCTCGGAGCCCTCGCAGCAACTATCCGTACGGAGCAGTTGGACGCGGTCGGATTTGCGGAACCTGATCGCTGGGCGGTGGTCGCCGCCATGGCCGCCTGCCTCCATGGACTGGCCGGGGCAAAGGCCTCGCGACGAGGCGAAGCAGCGCCGGCGCCGCAACCGGACGCAGCGGAGGCAGGCAGCGGATGGTCCGCACCGCCGTCGTCATCCGGGCCGGGCCGTCCGCTGGCGGCATCCGATATCAGCGCAGCCGTCCCGTTCGTGGTGGGCAGGATCATCGCCGGTCGAAACCAGTAGCCGCACGATGCCAGGATGGCGGGAAGATGGGCCGTGCCGGGCCTGAGAAGGGAAAGTGGCTCCACGGGGATACCCGGCGTTCCCTGTTTCAACTACGCTATAGGCACGTGCTAACCGCACCGCAGGGGCATGGGGGCGGCGCACCGGAGGCAGAATCCTCCTGAGGGATGGCAACCTCATTGAACACTGATGGGCCGGGACAGCCCCCGTGGTTTTATCCGGCGCCAGCAAGCGGCAGCGGCGACAGAATGCCGGGGTACGCCAAGCCGCTTTGTGACGGGCGGACGCGCCTTCCGCGTCCAGGCCCCGGAAAGCACGGAGCACTCTCACCGATGAAAACTCCAGCAAAATGGCGCGCGTGGTTGATGATCGCCGGCGTGTTCCTGGGACTTCTCGCCAGCATAGGCATGGCAGCGCCCGCCGGTGCCAGCACTGTCGTCGCGACGTCTTCCCATTCACAGGCGGACAGAGGACAACAACGCGGAGGCGACGCCAACCTGTCCCTGCGCATTTTCGGCAACGGCGACTACCGGGTACGGGGAACGGACTATGAGGCAAAGCGCGTCCATGTCTGGGTTGTCAATGTCTCCCGGGACCGCGTTGTCAATGAGTTCTACGTCCGGACCCATCACGGCGACTTCACCAGCCGGAACGACGGCTTGCGGTGCGACCGCACCTACAAGGCTGTCAGCTTCAGCCGCAACGACGGCTGGGTGTCGAGCAACAAGGTCCGCTTTCACTGTGACCACCGCTAGCAGCCCGCCCTGCAGCTCGCACCTCAGGTAATCGTTGTCTCGATGGTGGGGAGGACGGAATGCCCCCGCCCTCCCCACCGCTGCGTTGCCCTCCGAGCGGGACCGTCCGCCGTCGGCTCTTCGATGTCCACAGCGCAGTCCCTCCGGCTGTGGTCAGGATCATCGCCGGTCGGCACCAGCAGGTGCACGATGGCATGATGAAGGGATGGCGTTTGAAGCTGCACAGAACCGGTACCAGAACATGCCCTACCGCCGGGTGGGACGAAGCGGACTGAAGCTGCCCGCTGTCTCGCTGGGGCTTTGGCACAATTTCGGCGATGACAAGCCGCTTGAGGTACAGCGCGCGATCCTGCGCCGGGCCTTCGACTTGGGCGTGACGCACTTCGATCTGGCCAACAACTACGGTCCGCCCGAGGGCAGCGCCGAAACGAATTTCGGCCGGCACATGCGCGAGGACTTCCTGCCGTACCGCGACGAACTGGTGATTTCCACCAAAGCGGGCTACCTGATGTGGCCGGGACCGTACGGCGAGTGGGGCTCGCGCAAATATCTGCTGTCCAGCCTTGATGCCTCGCTGAAGCGGATGGGTCTGGACTACGTGGACATTTTTTACAGCCACCGGCCGGACCCCAACACGCCGCTGGAGGAGACGATGGGAGCGCTGGACCAGGCGGTCCGTTCCGGCAAGGCCTTGTACGCCGGCATCTCCTCCTACACGGCGGAACAGACCCGGGACGCGGCCCGCATCATGCGTGGGCTCGGAACGCCGCTGCTGATTCACCAGCCGTCATACTCCATGCTGAACCGCTGGGTGGAAGACTCCAGCCCGAGCCTGCTGGAAGTGCTGGACGAGGAGGGCATGGGTTGCATCGCGTTCTCGCCGCTCGCCCAGGGGATGCTCACGGACCGCTACTTGAAAGGCGTTCCCGAGGATTCCCGGGCGGCACAGAACAAGTCACTGTTCCCGCAGATGCTCTCGGACGAAAACCTGGACCGCGTCCGCGGGTTGCACCAACTGGCGCAGAACCGCGGCCAGTCGCTCGCGCAGATGGCCATCGCCTGGGTGCTGCGCGAGCAGTCGAAGAGTGCCCCGGTGACCTCGGCGCTGATCGGGGCGTCCAGTGTGGCGCAGTTGGAGGATAGCCTCGCTGCCGTGGCCACACTCAAATTCACGGCCGAGGAAGCCGAAGCCATCGACCAGTTCGCCGTGGACTCCGACATCAACATCTGGCAGCCGAAGAGCTAACCCGTGGACCGTCCCACCGCGCCAGGCGAGACGCCGCTGAACGTCAGCCTCACCGTCGCGGCTGAACTGGACCTCGAGCAGGTGCTCGCTTTATACGACGCCGTCGGCTGGACGGCCTACACCTCGTCGCCGGAGACCATCTCAGCCGCCTTGTCCGGTTCCGACGCCATCGCAGTTGCCCATGTCGGCACCGAACTGGTTGGGCTCGCCCGGGTGATATCAGACGGAGCATCGATCTGCTATCTGCAGGATGTGCTGGTCCGCCCCGCCTTCCAACGACGGGGAATCGGTCGGCAGCTAGTACTGCTGGTATTGCAGCCGTTCGCCCGGGTCCGGCAAAAGGTCCTGCTAACCGACGACGAGGCCGGCCAGAAGGCGTTCTACGAATCACTCGGCTACACGCAAGTTACTGATAGTGACGGCGGAGCCTTGCGCGCCTTCGCCCGGTTCGATGCCTGACGCTCCGGCTGCTCCCGCGGCGACTGCGGGAATCAGGGCACACGGAGGTCATGGAGCGCATGCTTTTTGATAGCCGAATATTCATTAGCTGTGATCGTGCCGGTATCCAGCAGGGATTTAGCCTTCGCGATCTCATCTGAAGGACTTAATCCGGCGACGTCGCCAATGTATTTGTTGACGGCTTCCTGTGTGATCAATGCGCGTTCCTGGCTTCTTTCGGCCATTCCAGTTCCCCGCGCTATGAGATAGACCAGGACCCCGAGGAAGGGGAAAAAAATCAGGAAGACTATCCATACCGCCTTCCACCAGCCGTTAAGGGATCGGTCTCTGAACAAGTCGGCCACGACGGAAAACAGTGTGATGAGGTAGGCGATAAAAGCAACGGTCCAAAAGAGGAACCAGAAGAATTCCCAAAAGTTCTCCCAAATGCCCACGATCAGTCCTTTCAGCGGCGCCTTGGAGCCAAAGGCCGAACGATGGAGTGTCCGGCCATGTTCCCTGCCTTCTAGGCTTAAGGATCGCCGTCCGTCGTAGGTGGCACCTCACCCATTCCGGATGAGGCGGCTGGCGGCGGACCCCCGTCAGCTCGACCAACTCCGTCGCCTTCGCCCGGGATCTCATCCCCGGCATTGAAACCGCGTTCCTCCACGGATTGAACACCACCGTCGTGCTCCCCATCCGGCGGCAGCCAGCTCCCTCGCCGCCATCGAACGGAGCCATCCTGCGAAAAGCACCCTGATGCGAGGAGGCTGAATTCACCCCGGGTGGGTGAAGCACGTCTCCGGTGGCCAGGCTCAGACTTGAAATGTCTGCCAGTGGCCGAATGCGCCGGTACAGCCGGCATCCAGAGAGGAACAAACAATGTCGAAACAACACTCGATTCTGTCAGGAGCTGCGGCATTAGGGTTGGCCGTGGGAATGCTCTCGGGCTGCTCCGCCAGCCCCGAGGAAAATGTTACGAAAGCGTGCGGGGCCTCCGATGCCTTCGCAGCGGCCTTAAAAAACTTTCGCGAGACCCTGACACCGGACGCCACCATTGATGAAATTCGTGCGGCGCGGGAAGAGGTCAGCAATACCTATAACGATCTCAAGGGGGCGGCGGCAAACGTTGCCAAGGACAGGACTGACGAACTGGCCTCGGCCACGGACGACTTTAAAGCCGCAGTAGACGCTGTTCCTGATGACGCAACTGTTCCCCAAGCGATTGATTCCTTGAAAAACGAAGCAGCCAAAGTCGACACGGCTCGTAAGGGAGTAGCGAGTGAGCTCAAATGTTAGGTCGATGTCCTACAGCCGCGGCCCGGGCGAACGTCTGACGGAACAGCAGCCTCCGTCCCCTTCTGACAACACAACCGCGCCCCTAGACTACGACTAGCGGCGAAGGAGGGGGCAATGCAACTTGAAGCATCGGGACCCGACGCGTCCGAACCGGTCCAGGGTCCTAGCATTCCCCGCGCTACCACCATTTTGCTTGCTCTTGGCGGTGCGACCGTCGCAGCCTTCGGAATCGCCGCGATCCGGGGCATCTTCACGCCGATATTCCTGGCACTGGTCATCATCATCTGCGTGCATCCGGTCCGGCATTGGATGCAACAGCACGGAGTCCCTCGGGGAGCTGCTACCGGCACCACTATGGCCGCCGGATTCGCCGTTCTGATCGGCCTTTCCGTTATCCTGATGGCAGCATTCGCCCAGTTCTCTGCGCTGTTGTCGCAATATGCTCCCCAACTGAACCAACTGGGCGCCTCGATCGCAGACTTCCTGGAGTCCGTGGGATTCGGCTCCGAACAGGCGCAGACCGTGCTGCAGGCATTCACTCCCGGTCGCGTCATCGGGTTCATCACCGACTTGCTGGGGAACATCACGGGCATGGTCGGCGTCCTCGTGATCATCCTGACCATGCTCATCTTGATGGCAGTTGACGGAGGACGGGTGGCCGCCCTGCTGACCCATGTGCAGTTCTATCGGCCGGCCATGGTCACTGCCTTCAGCGGTTTCGCTGCTGACGTACGCCGGTACACGGTTGCCACGACGGTCCTGGGAGCTGCCCAAGGCCTGTTCAACTGGCTCGTCCTGTTCATCCTGCAGGTCCCGGGCGCCATGGCCTGGGGGGTCTTGTCGTTCATCTGCAGCTTCATCCCAAACGTCGGCTACTTCATCGCCATTATCCCGCCGCTGGTCTTTGGTGCCCTGAGCGGAGGCTGGCCCGTTGCCCTCGCCGTCATCCTTGTCTACGGCGTGATCAACAGTGTCATCCAGTCGATCATTCAGCCCAAATACATTGGTAACGCGGTGTCGTTGAGTGAGACTCTGACCTTTGTCTCGGTGCTTTTCTGGGCGGCCGTGCTAGGAGCAGTCGGCGCCATCCTCGCCGTTCCGCTCACCCTGCTGGTCCGCACCATCCTTCTTGACTCGGACCCATCGAAGGTCTGGCGTCGGGCTATGACGGGGGACAGGAAGGACATCGAATCCGCCCTGAAGCTTGAAGACGAGGCCATCCGGTCCCGCCGGGCGCGGTGGGGACCGGACCGCGCGCCGCGCCGTGGCATGCGGAAAAAATGACATCCCCTCACGCTGCCATCGAGGCCGGGTGAGCTGCGGGTGCTGCAACTCTTGATGAGCCTTGTGCCGGTCGCCGTAGCCGGGGCGATGAGCACCGTTCCGGCCAGTATCACCATCATCATTCTGCTCTCGCCTCATCCACGCCGGCGCGCCTTTGCCTTTCTGATAGGCACCATCACAGGTTCAGTAGTGATCGTCGGTCTTTCCTCGATAGGGCTAGGCTTCATGCCGAAGGTCCCGAGGTGGAACGAGGACGAGCTGCGGCTCGCGCTGGGCCTGATGATCGGAGCCTTTTTGGTCGGCTACGCTCTTTTCCTTTTCAGGCGCAAGGGCACAGGGGAGAGCGCCATGCTGGGCAAGATCACGTCGAGATTGCAGTCTGCCCGCACTTGGGAATTCATCGGACTCGGTCTGGGACTGAATCTGCGTCCGAAGGCGCTCCTGCTGGCCATCACCGCCGGGGTACTGATCAGCGCCCAAGAGCCGTCTCGCATTGAGGGGGCCTTGTTGGTTCTCGGCTATGCAGTTGTCGCCCAGTCGGCGGTCGTGCTGCCGATTGGCTATTGGGTGCGTGCCCGGGAACGAGCCGAGGGGCAACTTGCGGCTGTCTACGCCTGGCTGCAGCGCAACGGCCGGATGGTGACCGCGGTGGCGATTCTCGCAATAGGCGCTTTTATCGGAGGCTACAGTCTTCTGCAACTCTGATAGCGGTGGCACGGACACGGACCGGAGCGCACTGGCTCAGGAATCATGAAAACCAGGCGCCGCGCGGTCACAGAATCAGCAGGACGCTGCCTGTAGCCGGTCGCCTCCGGCGGATCCCTCCAGTCCGCTACCGTGCATTCGGCGCGGCGGCTGAATCAGAGGGTGTGAATGCATGGAAGTCTATTCCGCCGTCGTGTACGGCGATGCAGGTTGATTCCGGCACTTCCTGCCAGGCTCCGCGCAGATCCCCCAATGGTTCAGATACCACAACCACCGTATCGTCGGTGATTTTTTCAAGCATGACGTTGTCGGGATAGTGGGCCCGGAGAGTCGCGACGTCGGTGTTGTGGAAGAGCGTTCGTGAACGGCCTTCGCTGGAATAGCGGAAGGCCCAGGTGGCGTCGCCGTTGGTTGTAGCCACCGTCATCTGCAGCGGGTAGTCGATGCCGTGGCTCCTTCCGACGCGTTCGATGAGCCCGACCGCAGCAGCGACCGCTGCGCGCGGGTCCTGCTCCAAGCCCAGAGAGAGGGCAAGCATGAAGAACACTTCGGAGTCCGTTGATCCTTCAATCAGGGGAAACAGGTCGGGGTCGACAGCCAGCGCCAGGTCCCGCCTGACTACTGGAAAGTCCGAGATGACCCCGTTGTGCATCCACAGCCAACGCCCATGGCGGAATGGGTGGCAGTTCGTCTGCTGGACGGCCGAGCCGGTTGAGGCGCGAATGTGCGCGAACACCCGGCCAGCGGATGCCTGGGAAGAGAGCTCCCGCAGGTTACTGTCGTTCCAAGCGGGTTCCGTACTGCGGAAGATCCCCGGCGTTGGCAGTGTGCCATACCAGCCAACACCGAAGCCATCTCCGTTGGTGGTTTCGGCTCCCAAGCGTGAGTGCTTGCTCTGCATGACGAGCGAATTGGCCGGTTTGAACAAAAGCTCGTCCAAACGCACGGGCGATCCGGAATACGCCAGCCAACGGCACATGGCTACCTCCTCTGAGCCTAAGAAACCTCACGCCAGAACGCGGGTCTTAATCTTCGCGTAGTCGCTTTCCGTGATTGTGCCGGAGTCCAAAAGCGCTTTAGCCTTCGAGATTTCCTCGCTTGGGCTGCTCGAGGCGACATTACGTATGTACGACTCGGTGTACTCCTGATTGAGCCGTGCACGCTCGGCTGAACGTTCAGTCATGCTGGAGCCTCTGGCGATGAGATAGATCAAAGCCGTTAAGAACGGTACGAAGATCAAGAAAATAAGCCATACGGCCTTGAGCCAGCCGTTGAGAGAGTGGTCACGAAAGATATCGCCAATGATCATGAATACCGCGATCAGGTAAGTCGTGAATGCGAACACCCAAACAAACCACCAGATGACGCTCCAGAAGTTCTCCCAAAAGTCCATTGGAAATCCTGTTCATTATGTTGGTCCATGGCCGCGGATATAGCGGCCCGGGGATGATTTCCCTCACACGCAACCCAAGCGGCTGCTCCTCTCCCAGCCGGACCGTCGGAGGCTCGTGGCGCCTCCGATGACTAGAGCCAGTATCGTCCGGCTTTCAGAGCCGGCACCTCATCCGGCAAGGGTGAGATTCGCAGGCCGTTCCTCGGTTTTCGGCACTATGAGGCGGCGGCCACAACGTCCCTTGTGCCGGCCCGCAAAGCTTGGGAAACTCAAGGCGGATGTCATGCAGACCGCTGAATCTAAGCCAACCTTTCGGAAGCCGGGACAATGGCCGCAGACCATGCTGACGACTACTCACCATCAGAAGACGGTCTCATAGCATCGTCAGTGGACGGGCGTTCCTTCGGCTTCCAGGGCGTGAGCCGGGAACGGCTGGAAACCGGTTCCCTGGTTTCGATCGAAGTGCCCGACCGGCTACCGATGATGGGCCAGATTCATCAACTCCGCATGGGGAAAAGCGGGGTCATGAGCGGCTCGGGGAGGATCATCGGTTCGTTCAGCTCAAAAGGCATGACCGCACCGAGCCCTGCCTTAGGATTTCGTGAGGCAGGGCTCGCCGCCGCCGACAGAGGGCTGGTCGAGTTGCTCCATTCTTTCTCAGGCGCATTGTTGGAAATCGGTACTTTCACGAACACAGACCACTTCGATGCACGATTGATTCCGACTAAATTCAACCGCCATACGTTTTGGTGCGGCCAAAGTGGCTCAGGAAAGACCTATGCCCTGGGCGTGGTGCTTGAAGAGATACTCCTGCGGACCGGGCTGCCGATGGTGATTCTTGACCCCAACGCAGACTTCGTACGACTGGGTGAATTGACCGACGAAGCAACAGCCGGTGCCGCGGCTCTACTGCGCTCCAGAGACATTCGCGTCTTGCGTCCGAATGTCGAGGGTTCGGACCCGCTGCGGGCCCGTTTTTCAACAATGTCGACCGGCTCCCAAGCCGCAGTACTGCGACTCGACCCCTTGATTGACCGTGCGGAGTACAACGACTTCCTTCATATTGAGGCCCTCATCGGGGGAGCCGAGCCGGAGTCAATCATCGACCAACTGCGGGGAGCCGATACGCCCGGGTCTGTTGCCTTGGCATCCCGGATCGAAAACCTGAGGCTAGCTGACTGGCGGGTGTGGGCACGCCAAAACGCTGCGGCTTCCGAGATACTTAGCGACCGGCCGGACGCCACCGTACTTGATTTGGGAGGGTTCGATTTCCCCGAAGAGTCTCTGGTGGTTGTTCTGTCCGTCCTCGACAGTCTCTGGAACGCGCGGGATGCTCGGCAGCCTCTGCTCATTGTGATCGATGAGGCGCACAATCTCTGCTCAGCTGAGCCTGGCAGCCCTTTGCACCGGGCCGTACGTGAACGAATCGTCCAAATTGCCGCCGAAGGGCGGAAATTCGGTTTGTGGCTCCTCTTGTCGACGCAGCGGCCATCCAAGCTCGACCCGGACATCATCTCGCAATGCGACAATCTCGCGCTCATGAAGATGAGCTCGCCGAGCGATCTGGACGGGCTGGCGTCTACGTTTGGATTTGTTCCGCAAACGTTCCTGGAACAATCGCCCTTTTTTAGGCAGGGCGAGGCCCTGTTTGCAGGGGGATTCGTCCCAGCGCCGGGTCTTGTTACCGTGCGGACTCGATTGACTCGGGAAGGCGGATCCGATGTCGGCGTGCCGATGCGGAACGGGCCTGGGTAACGGACCGCCTTAGTCCGCCCCTCCACCGCTGCCGGGCCAGGCCGGACCGGTGCCGGGCTGGCGTCGCCGGCGAGGCATCGTCACCGGCATGGTCTCTTTCGCCGCCGGATGTTCGGCCGGGCGGCCCTTATACCAGCGGTGGTAGGCGGCGATCAGCGGGACGGAGGTCAGGCCGTGAACGACGACGCTGAGGGCGACGGTGGCAACGACGGTCGTGAGTACGGTCTCACCGTCGGGGACGCCGCGCTCGAGGGCGAGTAGCGCGAACACGAGCGAGGCCAGGCCCCGCGGGCCGAACCAGCCAACGAACGCCACCGTCGGACGTCTCACGCCCCGGCCGGTGAAGGCAATCGCCACCGGAATCATGCGCACCAGCGTCAGGCTCAGCGCGGCATAGAGGATCACTTGCCAGGAGATGTGTGGAATGGCCAGGGTGAAGGCCAGCGCTCCGAATCCGATCCAGGTTACGGCGGCGAGAAGTCCCCCTGTCTCTTCTGTGAACAGGTTGACGAGCGAACTGCGTGCGCCCGAGACGCTCCCGAATGCGATGCCGCCGGCGAAGGCGGCGATGAAGCCGCTGCCGCCGAGCAGCAACGCGAGGGTGTAGGCCAGCAGCGCCACCCCCAGTGGCGCGATCTGCCGCCAGTCGGAGCTGATCCATTGACGTCGGTCGGCGATGCCGTAAAGGATGCCACCCAGAATGCCAGCGGTAAGTCCGCCGGTGAGTCCCCAGCCGATCTGTGCAGCCATGTTGCTGGCGACGGCCCAGGTGACGCGCGTTTCGAGCTCGGCGTTGGCGATCTCGAGTGCGACGAGGAAGAAGGGCACGGCGAGGCCATCGTTGAAGCCGCTCTCCACGTCGAGCGCCTGCCGCACGCGGGCGGGCACAGCCGGGTCGGACACGACCTTCTGGCCGAGTGCCGCGTCGGTCGGGGCCAGTATCGTCGCAAGCAGGACCGTGGACGCCAGGGGAATTCCGGGGAAGACGAGAGCCCCGACCCCTGCCCCGGCGAGCATCGTGAGCGGTAATCCGATCAGCAGGAGACGGGCCGGCCACCCGAGCTCGCGGCGGAGTGAGCGAACGTCGAGTCGGGTGGCGTCGCTGAAGAGGAGCAGGACGAGCGCGACCTCGGCCACCCGCCCCAGCTCGGAGGACTCCAAGGAGACATCGAGCAGGCCGAGGGCTGACGTGCCGACCACAAAGCCGGCGGCGGTGAAGAAGAGGGCCGAAGTGATCCCGCGCCGGTCAAGCGGCCCGGAGAACGCGCTCCAGAGAAGGATGATCGTCAGTATCGTCGTCGCCGCCACCATGCGGGTCCTGCTCTCGATCGTGAGCTTGGCTACCCGCCATCGGGGCGGATGCCAAGGTTGCGGGCCTTGGTCCTCCTCGGGGTCCTCCCGGCTTACCGATCGGGGTCAGCTTGAGCGAATGCTACATGCTGCGGCGGCATCGTTCCAGACGCCGTCCGAACTCCAGTGGGCAGCTGTTTCTCGGACGCCGGCACCGTAACCGACCAGCGGCGTTGCACGGCCAGCAGCGCAACTTGGCGGAGTTCCCGTACGCCACGCCGCTCCTTTCCTGATGCAGGAACACCATGACCAAACCAGGCTGCTGGACCCGTTCGTCCAACCTTCTATGCGAACCAGGTATCCGGCGGACCCATGAAGAGCAGGAAGCTAAAGACGGCGGCGACGGCGACTAAGACGACGGCGATGGCTGCCACCGGGCGGGCCAGCACGCCGGCCTGGAGTCTCTCGAGGAAACCGCTGGGTTGTTCCCCGCCGGCGCCGAGCCGCCAAGTGTCGCCGAGCAGGCCGTGGCGGTCCATGGACTTTTCCACGGGAATAGTCGCGTACGGGATGGCGGCGGAGACCAGCGCGAGGACGCCGCGGCCCGCAGGCCATTGGTGGTTGACCCACGTGAAGCGGGTGCTGACCACGTAGCAGAGGAAAACGAAGCCGTGCAGTCCGCCGGCGATGCTCACCGCCACGCGGGCTTCCGGAAGCAATGCCCGCAGCAGCAAGGCCATCAGCAGAAGTGTCCAGGTGACGGCTTCGGCGAAAGCGACGGTGCGGAACAGGGTGCGCGGAGACATGCGTGTCCTCGGATGGTTGGGTGCGGGGGTGTCCTGCTTCTGAATCAGGGTTCCCATCAAATCTAGCCGAGGGCAGCTTTGTACAGGTAATCCATGCACAGTGGGCAATTTTGCATGGTGTGCAAGTTTGATTCTATGCTGGGCCGGTGAATACAGAAAGTGCGGCGCCGCTGGAAGGCCGCCGCGAGAAAAACAAGCTGGCAACCCGGGCGGCCATCACCGCGGCCGCTTTGCGGCTCGCCCGCGAGCAGGGGCCAGGCGGTTTCACCGTGGATCAGGTGGCGGCAGAGGCTGGCGTCTCGCGTCGGACCTTCTTCAATTACTTCCCGTCCATCGAGGCAGCGGTCACGCTGCCGGTGGAGGAATTCCTGGAACAGTCGTTCGCGCGGCTCGACGAGCGCTCCGCCGACGAACCGATCATGGACGCCGTGCTCGCCACCTTGGGCGGGGACATCAGCCAGGAACGGCTGGCGCTGCTCTGCGAGATCTACCAAATGGGTGCCGACGACCCGCAGCTGGAACGCATCCAACTGCAGATCTGGCGGCACGCCCAGCAGTCGCTCGAAGACGGGCTGCGCCGCCGGCTGCCGGAGAGCGCCGGCGAACTGACCGTCACCGCGCTCGCCGGATCGCTGATTGCCTGCGCCCAAGCCGCCATGCGGATGGCAGCCACCCAGACTCCCGACGGCGAGGCGCCTGGTCCATCGGCCTTCCGGCAGCAGCTGCTGGAGAGCCTTGACCTGCTGCGTGCCGGCTTCAACATCAACCACAAGGACTAATCGCATGGCTTCACTGCTCTATCGACTCGGCAAGCTGGCCGCGCGCAAACGCTGGTGGTTTGTCTCGGCGTGGCTGGTAATCATGGTGGCCGTCGGCGGTTCCGTCGCGGCCTTCATGGGCACACTGTCCAATAGCTTCACCATTCCGGGCACCCCCGCACAGGCGGTGGCGGATGAGCTGCAGGAGAAACTGCCGGAGGCCTCAGGCGGACTCGGCACCATTGTCTTCACGACGGCGGACGGCACGGCATTTACTGCCAAGCAGGAGGACACCATTGCCAAGATCTCGGCCGACCTGACGGACTTGGGCGCCGTCGAACGTGCCACGGACCCGGTGGACTTGCAAACGTCTCTGGACGATGCGCCGCAGATGATTGCCGATGGGGAAGAGAAGCTGCAAATGGCAGCGCAGAAGCTCGACGACGGCCGGACCGAACTGGACGCGGGCAAGGCGCAACTAGAGCCTGGGCTGCAGCAGGTACAGGCCGCCGAGGCGCAGATCGAGCAGCTTGAGGCCGCCGGCCAAACCGCCATGGCCGAGCAGGCCCGTGCCCAGCTGGAACCGCAGCGGGCCCAGCTGGAAGCGGCTCAGGCGCAATTGGACGAGGCCGAACAGCGGCTGGAAGACGGCCGGGCAGAGTACGAGTCCGGGGTGGCCGAGCTGGAAGCGGCCAAGCTGCAACAGCAGTCATCGGAGGGCCTGCGGTTCGTCTCCGAGGACGGTTCGGCCGCCTTCGTTCAGGTCCAGTTCGAACAGGACATGATGTCGGTCTCCAAGGAGGACCGCGAACAGGTTCAGCAAGTCACCGAAGCCGGCCTGGTTTCCGGCCTTCAGGCGGAGTACAGCAAGGACATCGTCGAAGATATCTCCAGCCTGTTCGGTGTGGCCGAGGTCATCGGCATTGCCGTGGCCGCCGCCGTGCTGGTGCTGATGCTCGGCACACTGCTCGCCGCCGGGCTGCCGCTGCTGATGGCGTTGGTCGGCGTGGGTGTCGGCGTCGGCGGCACCATGGCACTAAGCGGTGTGGTGGAGATGAGCTCCGTTTCGCCGGTGCTCGCGCTGATGCTGGGGCTGGCCGTGGGCATCGATTATTCACTGTTCATCGTCAACCGCCACCGCATCCAGCTGCTGTCCGGCGTGCCACTGATCGAGTCCATCGGCCGTGCCACCGGAACCTCCGGAAACGCGGTGCTCTTTGCCGGGCTCACGGTGATCATCGCGCTCGCCGCACTGGCGGTGCCGGGCATCCCGTTCCTCACAGTGCTGGGACTGGCCGGCGCCGCCACGGTGGCCGTCGCCGTCGTGGTTGCCTTGACGCTGACCCCGGCGCTGCTGGCCATCATGGGCAGGCGTATTCTGTCCAAACGCGCCTGGGCCAAGGCCGGGCTGACCGGCCCCGTGGCCGTCGATGCGGAAAGCTCCACACCGGGACACGAATTCCACAACGATCCGAAGCGCAGCTGGGGCAGGTCGGTCACCAAGCACCCGTGGCTGGCGCTGATCGCGGGCGTGGCAGTGCTGGGCGTGATGGCGGTGCCGGCGGCCGAACTGCGGCTGGGCCTGCCGGACGGCAGCTCCGAACCGGCGGACTCGACGGCCTACCGGTCCTACACCCAGCTGGGCGAGAACTTTGGCGAAGGCATCAACGGCCCGCTGATCGTGGTGGCCGACCTGCCGGCCGGGCTGGAGGGGGCGGAGACAGACGAAACCCTGTTGCAGCTCTCGCAGGAACTGCGCGCCATGGACCACGTCGCCGCCGCCGTTCCGACCGGAACCAGCGAGGACGGCCGCACCGCGGTGCTGCAGGTCATCCCGGAGGAAGGCCCGGCGGCCGAGAGCACCGAGGACCTGGTCCACAACCTGCGGGCGGAGACAGGTGCACTCGAGGAGAGCACCGGCGTCGGGATTTCCGTCACCGGTCAGCCGCCGATGCAGATCGATGTGTCCGACAAACTCGCGGACGCCATGCCGGTGTACCTGGCCATTGTCATCGGGCTCTCGCTGATCCTGCTGCTGCTGGTCTTCCGCTCCATCCTGGTGCCGCTGCTGGCCACCGCCGGTTTCCTGCTCTCGCTGGGCGCCAGCTTCGGCGCCGTGGTGGCGATCTACCAGTGGGGCTGGCTGGGCAACCTGTTCGATGTGCATGACCCGGGGCCGATCCTGAGCTTCCTGCCGATGATCATGATTGGTGTGCTCTTCGGCCTGGCGATGGACTATCAGATGTTCCTGGTCTCCGGCATGCGCGAATCCTATGCGCACGGCGAAGACGCCAGGGCCGCCGTGGTCAGCGGCTTCAATCACGGTGCCAAGGTGGTCACGGCCGCGGCCATCATCATGGTCTCCGTCTTCGCCGGGTTCATCTTCTCCCACCTGACCATGGTCCGGCCGATCGGCTTTGCGCTGGCATTGGGCGTGCTGCTGGACGCCTTCGTGGTGCGGATGACGCTGATTCCGGCCGCCATGCACCTGTTCGGCAAAGCAGCCTGGTGGATGCCCCGGTGGCTGGACAAAATCCTGCCGGACGTGGATGTGGAAGGCGCCAAGCTGGTCCAGCAGGTGGACAAGCCCGAGCCCGCCGAGGCTCAGGCGGCCGGAGTCCGCTAGGCAACGCGGACCCGAAGCATGCCGGAGGCCGGCACCAACCTCAGGGAAGGTGCCGGCCTCCGGCGATCCGGAACGATTCGTCCAGCAGTTCTTCAAGTTCCGCCGGTGAGACTTTCACCAAGTGCAGGAGCACCAGCAGCGGTGACCGCTCGTGGTGCGGCGTCCAGAAGAAAACGTCCGGGTCCGTGCCGGCCAATGCCTCGCGTTCCTTCGTCTTGACGGTCAGTACGCCAGGCTCCCAGATGCGGGCCATGAGTGATTTCGCGAACCACGCCGGCTGGCCCCAACTGGGCCGTTCGGCGACGCCGGGCAGGGCCAGGCAGAGGCGGCGCACATCGTCCTCGGTAGGCATTCCCGTTACCCTCCGTCGCCCTTGTTGTCGCCGTGGGCTGGCCCTTCGGTCTCAGGGTCCTCGCCTGGCCTGGGTTTGTCGCCGGGAGCCGGGGCCGGGGCAGGTGCTTGCTGTTGCCGCTCCTGTTCCATCCGCGCTTCATAACGGCCCGGGGCGAAGACCTCTTCCATGGCGCCGAACGCGCCGGAAATTCCCGTGGACCCGGGAAAGCCGCGCCACGGTCGGGACGCCATCGCCACGGCGGCGGCGATGATCAACGCCACCAGTCCCAGCGCGATCAGACTGCCGACAAAGTCCATGGTGTGATTATCCACTCGGAAGCAACGGCCGACGAGGGTCGCTTATTTCGCATGCCGGTTGTGAGGCGGCCGGGATGTCCGGTGCAGGACGGCGGAAGCGGTCGCCGCCGCAAGGGCCGGGAGATAGAGCCAGCCGATACTTGCCATCGCCAGGGCGATGAAGGCAAACAACAAGACCGTGCATATGATGGCTGCCGCCCAAGCAGTGCGGCGGGGCACCAGCAGTGGCACCAGCGTCAAGATCAGCGGAACGGCCAGCGGAATAAGGATTGCGGGCGGATGGGTCTGCAGCAGCGTCAATGACTCGACAGTGCGTTGCGGCTCCGTGCCGGGGGAGCTGGTCACAGTTTCCTGCGCCATCACCGGCAGGAGCAAGGCAGAGACGCTGGCTGCCGCGGCCAGGATGCAGCCCGCAATCTGGAGTACGGCCGGGAGCCTTGAAGGTGAACCGCCCGATGCCCGTTCCATCTCAGTTCCAGCGGTATCCGTGGGCCTGTTCATAGGCCTCGAGCAGCCGGTGGGCCACATGGCCGGAGGTGATCAGCGGGTGGATCATGAAGGCCCGCAGCGCGGCAGCACGGTCGCCTTGTCCGCCGCGGATGACCTCCTGCTCCACCGCTTTGATTTGGGTCATTAAGCCGGCCTGGTGCAGGGTCAGCGGTTTCACCGGCAGTGGGCGGGCGCCGTCCGAATCGACCACCGAAGGCACTTCGATGACGGCGTCCTCCGGCAGCTGCGGGATGGTCCCGGCATTGCGGACGTTGAGGATCTGCTCGCTGCGCTGGCCGGTGAGCAGGGCCCGCATGGTGTCCACGGCGACGTGTTCGTAGCCGCCGGCCGCACGGTCCTCCTCGTCGCGGGAAACGCCGATCTCCCGGGCCTCGGACAGATAGCTTTCCTCGCGGCGCCGCAGCGCGTCCTCCCACTCTGCATACGGAGCCCCGGAGGCCTGCAGCCTGGCGTACAGCTCCTGCTGCAGCTCGTGGATCGACTCGCCGCGGGTCTGCGTGGCCCCGGCCAGCGCCATCGTCGCTTCGCGGCGGAAGTAGTAATAGAACAGGTAGGCATTCGGGATCACCCCGAGGACCTGCAGCTCCCGGGTACCGAAAATCCGTCCTTCTTCAAACGACTGGAGCCTGCCGGGGTCGGCGAGCAGCCCCGGAAGCAGATCCGCGCCGTCGTGCTCCAATCCGCGCAGCCAACCCAAATGGTTCAGGCCCACATAGTCCACACCCGCCAACGAGCCGCGCCGCAACGGCGCGCCGGCGGCCTTGGCGGAGCGCCGGACCAGCCCGAGGGGCGTGTCGCAGATGCCGATCACCCGGTGGCCGAGTACCGGCAGCACCGCTTCGGTGACCAGCCCGGCGGGATTGGTGAAGTTGATCAGCCACGCGTCGGGGCTCAGCTCGCGCAGCCGCCGGGCGATGTCCAGGGCGGCGGGAACGGCCCGCAAGCCGCAGGCAATGCCGGCTGCTCCGGTGGTCTCCTGGCCCAGCAGGTTCAGCCGGCTGGCGATGCGTTCGTCCTGCGTCCGGCCCTGCGTGCCGCCGGGACGAATGGCTGAGAAGACGACGTCGGCCCCGGCGAGCGCGTCGTCGAGGCTGCGCGCTGATTCAATGCTTGGCGTCCGGAGACCTCCGGACAGCGGAGCATCCGCCAGCACCCGGGCGATCGCCTGCTGGCGGCCGGGGTCCACGTCGTGCAGCACCAGCCGGTCCACCAGCCCCGCAGCCGGCCCCTCGGCCAGCGCGCGGTAAACCAGCGGCACGCGGAAGCCGCCGCCGCCCAGAATGGCAAGTGTTGCCACTGCTTCCCCCGAACATTGACGTTGGATAACAATCGGCGGCCCCGAGCCCGGGACGCGCCCTTGCTTGTATTGTGCCAGCTAGGGCGCGTCCCGGGCTCGGGCCGCTTAAGCGCGCGGCCCGGCTGAAGAGCCCCGCATGGTGCAGGCGGACGTTTTGCTGTGCGTAACTCTTCAGCTGGAAAGCAAGCTTCGGATGGGAGAATGGATCCGTGAGCTCTACAACGTCGCCGCTGCCCTATGACCGCCAAGCCGTCATCAACCTCGACGCGATCCGCGCCAATGTGCGGCAGCTGCGAGAGATCGCAGCCCCCGCCCGGGTGATGGCCGTGGTCAAGGCGGACGCCTATGGCCATGGCGCCATTCCGGTGGCCCGCGCCGCACTGGAAGCCGGTGCCGGCTGGCTGGGCGTGGCCCACTTCACCGAGGGACTGGCCCTGCGCAAAGCGGGCATCGACGCTCCCATCCTGGCCTGGCTGCACACTCCGGATACCGACTTCGCCGCCGGAATTGAGGCGGGCATCGACGTGGGCGTGTCCGGCTGGGAGCTGGAGCCGGTGGTCAGGGCCGCCCGGCAGCTGGAACGGCCGGCACGCGTGCACCTGAAGATCGATACCGGCCTGGGCCGCAACGGCTGCCCGCCGGCGCTGTGGGAGGACCTGGTCAATCGGGCCGTGGAGTACCAGGAACTGGGGCTGCTGCGGGTGGTGGGAGTGTTCTCCCACCTGGCCGTCGCCGACGAACCGCACCGGCCGGAGACGGACGACCAGGTGGACCGCTTCCGGGAGGCGGTGGCGGTGGCGGAAAACGCCGGGCTGGATCTGGAAGTCCGGCATCTGGCCAACACGCCGGGCACGCTCAGCCGTCCGGATGCGCACTTCGACATGGTCCGGGTGGGCCTGGGGATCTACGGGCTGTCCCCCTTCGAGTCGCAGACCCCCGAGGAACTGGGGCTGGTGCCGGCAATGACGCTGCGCGCGCGGGTGGCCAACTGCAAGCAGGTACCGCATGGCCAGGGCGTCTCCTATGGGCTGAACTACCTGACCACCGAGCCAACCACGCTGGTGCTGGTGCCGCTGGGCTATGCCGACGGCATCCCGCGCAGCGCCGCCGGCGTGCAGGTGGCCATCGCGGGTCAGCGGTATGACGTGGTGGGCCGGGTGGCGATGGACCAGTTCGTGGTGGACTTGAGGACCAACGACGCCGGTGACCTCCTGGGCGAGGAAGTGATTGTTTTCGGCCCGGGCCGGGATGTTCCCGATGCCCAGGACTGGGCGCTCGGCGCCGGCACCATCAACTATGAGATAGTCACCCGCGTGAGCCAGCGCGTCCCGCGCTATTACGCCGGGACTGCCGATGAACGGGACGACGCCGGGGAAGCCGCTCCCGTGGCGGAGGCGGCGGTACTCCCCGCATCCGCGGCGGAGCAGGCCGCCGCAGCAGCACAGGTCCGCGCGGCCTTGGCCACGACGGACGATCGGAACACGGACAGCGCCGGGGATGCCGGCGCGGTGCTGGCATGACCAGCGGGGCGGGCCAGCCAGGCGCGGCAGACGTGGCCCGGGAGCAACAGCCCACGCCGGTGTGGGAACGCGAGTTCCACGTGGGCTCCGCGGAGGAAACGCAGGCGCTCGCCGCCCGGCTGGGCAGGATACTGCGGGCAGGCGACCTGGTGGTGCTCAGCGGAGAGCTGGGCGCAGGGAAAACCACCTTCACCCAGGGCCTGGGCGAGGGACTCGGCGTTCGCCCGGGCATCATTTCGCCCACGTTCGTTCTGGTGCGCAGCCATCCGAGCATGAACGGCGGCCCGGACCTGGTCCACGTGGACGCCTACCGGCTGGAGTCGGAGGGCGAGATCGACGACATCGACCTGGAGAACACCCTGGACGAGGCCGTGACGGTCGTGGAGTGGGGCCGCGGCCGCGTGGAGCACCTCTCCGACAACTGGCTGGACATTTCGCTGGTCCGGCCCACCGGGGCGGACCTGATGAACCGACCGGCCGAGGGCGCGGCACCGACTGGCGGCGGGCCCGAGCAGGGTTCCACCGACGGTGCCGCGGGCACGCAGGCGAGCCCCGGCGTCGTGCTCGATTTTGAAGAACCCGACGACGGCGAGCCCCGGCTGATCCGGATGGCGGCCTACGGGCCGCGCTGGGCGGCGTACATCTTCGCCTGACGCAGCAGCGGTCCTCAGCGCGATTTACTGCACCGCGAGGGGCTGCGGACGCACTCGGTCTTCACTGCCTGCAGGCACAGGTCCATAATCGATGGCGAGAGCAGACCCGCGAGGAGGCCAACCATGGACACTGCGCTGACCCCGTACCTGGGATTCCGCGACCAGGCCAAAGAAGCGATGACCTTTTATCATTCGGTGTTCGGGGGCGAATTGACGTTGAACACCTTCGGCGACTTCCACGCCAGCGATGACCCGGCGGAGGCCGACAAGATCATGCACTCGCAGCTGGCCACCGAGCGCGGCCTGGTGCTGATGGCAGCTGACACGCCGAACAGCATGGACTACACGCCCGGTTCCAGCCACTCACTCTCGCTCAGCGGCGACAACGAGGCCGAACTGCGTGGCTACTGGGACAAGCTGATCGACGGCGCCAACGTCACCGAACCGCTGCAACAAGCGCCTTGGGGCGACACCTTCGGTATGTGCACGGACAAGTTCGGCGTCCACTGGATGGTCAATATCGCGGGGCAGTCGCCGTCGTAACCCATCCGTGCGCCCACGGTGCGCAGGTGCCGCCGGAGCGGATGCCACGGGCCGCGGAGTACCTCAAGTAAAATTGATGCGTGCTGATCCTCTCCCTTGATACCTCCGCCATCGCCAGCGCCGCGCTGCTGACCGGACAAGGAGAGACGCTGGCCGCCTTCGCCACCGAGGACACGCGTAGCCACGCGGAAGTTCTGGCCCCCGGAATCGGCAAGATCATGACGACGGCGGACGTCACCGGCGCAGACATCGACGCCCTGGTGGTGGGCGTGGGCCCGGGGCCGTTCACCGGCTTGCGCTCCGGGATTGCCACCGCCCGGTCGCTGGCCTTCGCCTGGGGTAAGCCGCTGCACGGCGTGATGAGCCTGGATGCCATCGCCGTGGATGCGGCGCTGGATGCCTGGCGGGCCGGCGTGGACGAGTTTGTGGTGGCCACCGATGCCCGGCGCAAGGAAGTGTACTGGGCGCGCTACCGCAGTACCGGCGGCACGCATGAGCTGCTGGACGGCCCGCACGTCAGCGCGCCGTCCGAGGTCCCGGACCTGCCGGCCTACGGCATGGGCGCCGGACTGTACCCGGAGCAACTCCGCGGCGTCACCGAGTACAGCGGCACACAGCCGACGGCCGAAGCGCTGGGCCGCACCGCCGTCGTCAAGCTGGACAAAGGGCTGGACCTGCTGGACACCGCGCCGCTGTACCTGCGCGAATCTGACGCGAAGGTCCCCGGGCCGCGGAAGCGGGCACTGTGACCGCCGGCGCGCAGCCCGCGGGCCGCATCAGGGCGATGACCGAGGCCGATGTTCCGGCGGTGGATGCGCTGGAGCAGAAGTTGTTTCCGGACGATGCCTGGCCCACCGAAATGTTTTACGAGGAACTGGCGCAGGACACCCGCAGCTACTACGTGGCCGTGGATGCGCTGGGCGACGTGATCGGCTATGCCGGACTGATGTGCGTGCGGCCGATCGCCGACGTGCAGACCATTGCCGTGGTGCCCGAGCGCGAGGGGCAGGGGATCGGCACCAGACTGCTGACCCTGCTGATTGAGAAGGCCGCGGAGCAGCGGGCGGACGACGTGCTGCTGGAAGTGCGCGCGGACAACCCGCGGGCGCAGCGGCTCTACCGCTGGTTCGGCTTCGAGCAGATCCACGTCCGGCCGCGCTACTACCGCGGCGGCACCGACGCGCTGATCATGCGGCTGAAGCTCAAGGACTGGACCGGCCTGCCCGGTACCGGCCGGGGCGCAGCAGGTGCCGGCCATGATGCTGCAGCGGCCGGCACAGCAGGCGAGCAACCGGAAACCACGGAGGAGACCCGATGAACCGCACCCAGCCGCTGGTCCTGGGGATCGAATCCTCCTGCGATGAAACCGGTGTCGGCATCGTCCGCGGCGACACCCTGCTGGCCAACGCGGTTTCGTCCTCGATGGACGAGCACGTTCGTTTCGGCGGGGTGATCCCGGAGATCGCCTCGCGCGCCCACTTGGACGCGTTCATCCCCACGCTGGAGCAGGCGCTGGACACCGCCGGCGTCAGCTTGGACGAGGTGGACGCGCTCGCCGTGACCTCCGGGCCCGGGCTGGCCGGCGCCCTGATGGTCGGCGTCTGTGCGGCCAAGGCGCTCTCGTTGGCCACCGGCAAGCCGCTCTACGCGATCAACCATTTGGTGGCCCACGTGGGCGTCGGAGTGCTGGATGGGGGAGTGCTCCCGGAGAACCTGGGCGCGCTGCTGGTCTCCGGCGGCCACACGGAGATCCTGCGCGTACGCTCCCTGACGGACGACGTGGAACTGCTCGGCGCCACCATCGACGACGCTGCCGGCGAAGCCTATGACAAGGTGGCCCGCATCCTCGGCCTGGGCTATCCGGGCGGTCCGGCCATCGACAAACTGGCCCGCGAGGGCGATCCGAAGCGGATCCGCTTCCCGCGGGGGTTGAGCCAGCCCAAGTACATGGGCTCGGCCGAGGCGCCGGGACCGCACCGCTACGACTGGTCCTTCTCCGGCCTGAAGACGGCCGTGGCCCGCTGCGCGGAGCAGTTCGAAGCCGCGGGCGAGCCGCTTCCGGTGGCCGACATTGCGGCGTCCTTCCAAGAGGCGGTGGCAGACGTGATCACCGCCAAGGCCATGCTGGCCTGCACCGAGCACGGCATCAGCAACCTGCTGCTGGGCGGCGGGGTGGCGGCGAACTCGAGGCTGCGGGCGCTGACCGAAGAGCGCTGCGCCCAACACGGCATCTCGCTGCGGGTGCCGCCGGTGTCCCTGTGCACGGATAACGGCGCCATGGTCGCCGCGCTCGGCGCCCAGGTGGTGATGGCCGGCGGCCAGCCATCCGGCATCGAATTCGCGCCGGATTCCTCCATGCCGGTCACCAGCGTGCACCTTTAGGCAGAGCGACCTCCGTAAGGCAATCCTGCCCCCCGCTCGGGCAACCCCTGGCCGACGACACTGCCTGTCACAATCAGTGACGGCGTTCTAGGCTGAAACTATGGCGGCCCTCGCTGCTCCTTTTCCCCATAACTCTTCTCTCCGGGCGGAAGCCCCGGAACGACGGAGGCAAAGACCATGGGACCTCAAGCTGGAACTGTGAAACTGTCCGCCGCCGTGCTGGTGGCGGCGTCGCTCCTGCTGACTTCTTGTTCCCGAACCGGCGACGAACCCGGCGAAGGGCCGGAAGCGGGAGGTGCGGGAGGTTTTGAGACCGGTTCCTTGGTCAGTGTTTCCCTCTCCGCAGACACAGCGCACGCTGAAGACTTGTTCACCGAACAGATCAAGGATTCGAACTTTGAACCGGACGTTCAGGTTGCGGCAAATGCCGCAGAACAGCAGCAACAGATCAGCAGCATGCTCAATGGAAAACTGAAAGTGCTCATTGTGGACGCGGCAGACCCGGCAGGCTTGGGGGAGCAGTTGGCGGCCGCGGAGGAGGCACGGATTCCGGTGATAGCTTTCGACACCATGGTCACGGACACTGCCGCGGCCAAGTACCTGGTCAGTGTGGATGCATTCCAAAACGGACAGACTCAGGCGCAGGCACTGCTCGACGGGCTGGCTGAACGACACGGCGAAGGACCTTACAACGTCGAATTGTTCAGCGGCCACCCTAGCGACCGCGCGGCACGCCTTGCGTTCGACGGAGTAATGAACGTACTTCAACCAAAGATCGACGAGGGCACCGTGGCCGTCATGTCCGGGCAGACGGATTATGAGGCGACCGCGAGCGAAAGCCCGGAGGCTGCCGGAAAGCGGTTGACGGGCCTGTTGGCTGACAACTATGCCTCGCACAAGTTGGATGGAATCTTGGCAGCCGATGATGCCACCGCTCAGGCTCTTATCCGGGTGGCCCAAGACGGCGGGCAGGACTCTGCCGTAGTTGTGGGCAGCGGATCCGCCCCGGAAGGAGTGAAATCGGTCATGGCCGGCAAGCAGTACGCCACCACCTACGCCGACCCGGCAGCCATGGTGGCCGAGGCGATGACGCTCGTCAAGGGGTTTGCGCAAGACGACGCGCCCGAGGCAGACGACGAAGATTCTTACGGCAACGATCAAACCACCGTCGCGGCCTATCTCACCGAAGCCGAACCGGTGACGCAGCTCAACGCCCACAAGGTGTTTGCCGACAACCCCGAGCTGTCGAAGCTCGCCGAGTAGGTATCTGGGTTTAAGCAGTCCCGCGAAGCTGGCTGACCACGTCGAGCACGACGGCGCGCAGGTCGCCGTCGTGCTCTGCAGCCACGCGGCGCTGGCGCTGGTAGCCGGCACCGCCGTCGATAATTTTCTCCACGTCTGCCAGCTCATCGGCGCAGCCGAGCTTGTGGGCCACCGGTTCCAACCGGTTCAGCACGTGCTCGCGCAGGTGCTCGGTGACCAACATTTCCTTGCCGGCGGCGTTGAGGATGATGATGGCGTCCATGCCATAGCGGGCGGCGCGCCACTTGTTCTCCTGCACATGCCACGGCGGCATGGTGGGGATGGCCCAGCCGTTGTCCAACGCGGTGGAGAACTCGTCCACCAGGCACTGCGTGAGTGCGGCGACGGCGCCGACGTCGCGCAGCGTCGACAACCCGTCGCAGACCCGCATTTCAATCGTGCCCAGCGCGGGCACCGGCCGGATGTCCCAGCGGATCTCGCTGATGGTGTCGATCACCCCGGTGGTGAACATGTCCTGGACGTAGTCTTCGTACAGCGCCCAGCTGGGGAACTGGAACGGCAGTCCGGCGGTGGGCAACTGCTGGAACATCAGTGCGCGCTGCGAGGCGTATCCGGTGTCCTCTCCGGCCCAGAAGGGGGAGGAAGCGGAGAGTGCCTGGAAATGCGGGAAATAGTTGAGCAGCCCGTCCATCACCGGCAGTGCCTTGTCCCGGTGATCCAGGCCTACGTGCACATGCACGCCGTAGATCACCATCTGCTGGCCCCACCACTGGGTGCGGTCGATCAGCTTGGCGTAGCGTGCCTTGTCCGTCACCGGCTGCGACCGCGGTGCGGCAAAGGGGTGGCTGCCGGCGCAGAAAAGCTCCACGCCCATCGGGTCGGTGACGTCGCGGACCGCCGTCAGCGCACTGCTCAGGTCGGCCTTGGCCTCGCTGACGGTGTGGCAGACGCCGGTGACGAGCTCAACCGTGTTCAGCAGCAACTCCTGCTTCACGTGCGGGTGCTCGTCGTCGTCCTGCAGTTCTGGGTGTCCGGCGCGGACGGCCTCCAGCACGTGCTCGGCCACGGAGACGAGCTCGCCGGTTTGTGCGTCCACCAGCGCCAGTTCCCACTCGACACCCAAGGAAGATTGGGCGGACTGGGCAAAATCGATATTCAAACGCTGCTCCGTATCTGGCGGTACCGGCTGCCGCCGGCTGATGCACGTCTCGCGCGGAACGGGCGGCGACACTCAATTGATTCTAGTTCGTCAGGGCCGGGCCGCGCGCTCTCGGCTGCGGCCACCCGCGGACGGGACAGGCTCGACGACGATCGCCACCCGGTCCTCGCCGATCCGGGTCAACACCAGCGTGGCCTTGTTCGGTCCTTTGCCGGAACCGGTCAGCAGGGTTTTGCGCAACTCGTCCGGCGTGACCGACGTGCCGCGCTTCTTGATCTCCAGCGTGCCGATCCGGCTGGCCTTGACCCACGCCTTGAGCTTCTTGACGTTGTAGGGCTTGACCTCCAGCACCTTGTACGCGCGGGCAAACGGGGTTTCCTGCAGCTGCGGGGCACAGATGTAGGCGATGTGCTCATCCAGCAGGTGCCCACCCAGGCCGCGGGCAAGGTCGGCGACCAGCCCGGCACGGATCACAGCACCGTCGGGCTCGTACAGGTAGCCCTCGGCCGGACCGGTCTCCACGTTCTGGTGTGCCGGATCAAAGCTGATGGCGCTGGTCAGTTCGGCGGTGCCGCGGGCGCCAATCACCAGGGCTGCGCGCCGCACGCCGGGACGGGCCAGCGCGTTGAACCACAAGGCAGCCTCAATCACGTCACCGCTGACGGATATCCATTGCACCTCGCAGTTCTCCGGCAGCGCGTCGTGGGGAATTCCCGGCCCCATCTTGACTCCCACCGGCAGGCCCCGGTCGGCGAGCTTCTCCACAAAGGACAGCGGCGGCGAGAACGCCTCCGGATCAAAGATCCTGGTGGTGCCCGACGTCGTCGTGGTCCGCCGTGCCGGATCCAGCCACACGCCGTCGATCCCGGTCAGGTCAACGTCTTCGGCTTCGGCGTTGACCACTCTCGCGTCCGGCCAGGGCATCAGGTTGATGGTGGCCACCGCGGCGGTGGTCTCATCACGTTCGACGGCGGTGACCCTGCGGTCAAGGGTCGCCAGCGCGATGGAGTCCGCGCCGATTCCGCAGCCGAGGTCCGCCACGTGGGCCACCCCGGCAGCCTGGAACCGCTGGGCGTGCAGGGCCGCGATGTTCAGCCGGGTGGCCTGTTCGAGTCCTGCCTGCGTAAAAAGCATCTTCGCCGCGAACGGGCCGAACTTTGCCTCAGCCTTGGCCCGCAGGCGGGATTGCGTCATCGCGGCGGAGACCAGTTCGGGGGAATGGCCGGCCTTGCGCAGTTCGGTTCCGGTGTGCAGGCTCTCGGCCTCGGAGTAGGGGCCGAGAGAATTCAGCAGTTCCCAGCCTTCCGGAGTCAGAATCGGGGCGATGCTCTCGGCGTGGGTCTCGGATGCCATGGATTCAAGCCTAGTGCAGCAGATTGGGGCCAGCGCACGGCCCCGGTTCGGGCTGGCGGCCGCATCCGGCTATGGGTAGTTCTCCCCATAGCCGGATCAGCAAGTCATCCGTAAGATCAGAAGGAAGCTTACTGTGAGGAGGCCCGGATTATGTCAACACCCTGTGACTGGAGCGACATCGATACGGATGCTTGCCAGGCGGAAATTGAAGCGGAACTGGGCGAGTTGATTGCGTCCAGCAATCGTGTCCACCGCGGATGGCAGGCCCTGTGGGAAGAAGTCGCCGTCCCCGCGCCGGCGTGGCAGCGGGACATGCGGCGCTTGGCCTAAGGCACCTGCATCCCGCCCGAACCTCATTTGGCCGCGCCGAGGTGCTGGCCGCGGGCAGCCGCCGGCCGTAGCATGGGCGCATGATTGCAACGGCGGCAACTTTCCTGTCCGCGGGCCGCTACTTCCGTGAAGTCTTGGCCAACGTGCCCTCTACCGCGTGGAACGCGCCCGGATTGGATGACTGGACCGTCAGGACCTTGGCCGGACACACCAGCCGCGCCCTGTCCACGGTGCTGACTTACTTGGGGCGTCCGGCTGCGAAGGTTCAGGTGGAGTCGGCCGCCGACTATTATCTGGCCACCGGACTGGCTGATGATCCCGGCGTCACCGAGCGGGCCATCGCGGCAGGCAAGGAGTTGGGGCCGCACCCGGTGGACATGGTGGACCGCCTGCTGGCCCAATTGGAGAACACGCTGCCGCTGGCCGAAGACCGGATCATTGAAACGGCTGCCGGCGGAATGCGGTTCAGCGACTATCTGCCCACCCGGATCTTCGAACTGGCCGTGCACACCCTTGACTTGTCGCGTGCGTGCGGCCTGGTGGCCGAATTGCCCAGCGACGTGGAACTGGAGGCTGGCCGGCTCGCCATCCAGATCGCCTCCGAACGCGGGGACGGCGCGATGGTCCTGCTGGCGTTGACCGGCCGGACCATCCTGCCGGGCGATTTTTCCGTGGTGTAGGCCTCACGTCCTAGGGCCGGTTGCGGATGCCAACGGCGGAGACCGCGCCGCCGGCAAAGAGCAGCAGCGCGGCGGCCAGGGCAGTGCGGCGGAACCCTGCATAGTCCAGCATGCCGCCGGTAATGGCACCGGCCGCGGCGATGGCCACCAGCCCGGAGATGCGGGCCACTGCGTTGTTCACCGCTGAGGCGATTCCGCTGCGTTCCGCCGCTACCGCGCCGAGCACTGCGGCGGTCAGCGGGGAGACGGTGACCGCCAAGCCGAAGCCCGCCAGCAGCACGCCTGGCAGGATTTGCTGCCAGAAGCCCAAAGGCTCGTGCGCGGATATCATGAGCAGGAATCCGGTCCCGGCCAGCAGCGGCCCCGCGGCCATGAACAGGCGCGGCCCGTAGCGGCCCGAGAGCCGGCCGAACCAGGCGGCAAACGCGAGCGAGAGAACGCTCATCGGCAAGGTCGCCAGACCGGCGGCTGCAGCGCTGAACCCGGCCGCCTGCTGCAGAAAGACCGGCAGCGCGAACAGCCCCAGGGACAGCCCCGCATAAACCCCCGCCGTGACGATGTTGCCGACGCCGAAGTTGCGCTCGCCGAACAACTGCAGCGGCATCATCGGGAAGGGCGCACGGTGTTCCCACCACAAAAAGAGCCCCAGACATATCAGCCCGGCGGCCAGCGGGACCAGCACCGGGGGGTCTGCCCAGCCGACCCGTTGCTGCTCGATCAGTGCGAACACGGGTCCGGCGAGCCCGGCGGCGGCCAGGCACGCGCCCGGCAGATCGATTCGTTCGCGCGGCGCCTGCCGGGGTGGGTCTGCCAGCCGGGCCACCAGCCAGAGCGTAACGGCGATGGGCAGCACATTCACCGCAAAGACAACCCGCCAGCCCACCGTGTCCACCAGCAGGCCGCCGAGTACCGGGCCGACGATGTAGGCAGTGCCGGTCCAGGCAGTCCAGACGCCGATCGCCCGGTGTTGGCGCCGCCTGGCGAAGGTCGAGGTGATTAGGGCCAGCGAAGCCGGCACCAGCAGGGCGGCGCCCCCACCCTGGACAATCCGTGCGGCCACCAGCCCGGCCGCCGCCGGTGCCGCCGCGCAGGCCAGCGAGGCCACACCGAAGACCACTAGCCCCAGCCGCAGGATCCGGACCCGGCCGAACGCGTCGGAGAGGGCGCCAGCCACCAGGATCAGCGCGCCCAGGGAGAGCAGGTAGCCGCCCACCACCCACTGTTGGACCGCGAGGCCTCCGCCGAGGTCACGGTCAATGGCCGGCAGCGCGACGTTGACGACGGAGGCGTCTAAAAAGGCCACGAAGGACGCCAGAATGGCCACCAGAATGACGGTGGCTTCACCGGACAAGCTCCGCAAAGATACAGACTCAGGGGGTTCGGAACCAGCCGGCTGGCCGCGCGAAGGCATGAACCGGGATTCTACCGCGCCCCGATGTTGGTTTCACGGACGCGCGGCACCTTCACTTTCTTCACTGTGCACCGGGGGAGGGCCCCGCAGACTTAGCGGGCGGAGCTCTGGTCCAGCCCTCGCTGCTGTGCCAGTCTGGAAGATGCCCGCCCGCAGAGCGAAGGAGACCGCCATGAACAACGTCGGATTTACTCCCACCCAAGTTTTCAGCGGCTTCAGCGTCAATGACACCGCTGCCGCCAAACAGTTCTACAACGGGATTCTGGGGCTCGACGTAGCCGACGGTCCCATGGGCATCGTCGAACTGCGCCTGCCCGATGGCGCCAAAGTGATGATGTACCCGAAGCCGGACCACCAACCGGCCACGTTCACCATCCTGAACTTCGCCGTCGAGGATGTTGAAGCCGCAGTTGACGAGCTCAACGACCGCGGGGTGCAGACCAAGATCTACGACAATCCCGATCTGCCCACCGATGACAAGGGCATCATGCGTGGCAACGGCCCGGACATCGCCTGGTTCAAGGACCCCGCCGGCAACGTCCTTGCGGTCCTGAAGCAGTGACGGCGCGGCGGCCGCTTGCGCCCGCCGCTCAGCACGCAGCTGGCCACGCCCGCCCGGCGGCGGTCAGGCGAAGTAGACGCCGATCCGGTTGCCTTCGATTTCCTCAATCCGGATGTCGATCTCGTAGACATCGCGCAGTACCTCGGGATGCATGATCTGCGCCGGCGGGCCCTGGTGGACCAGCCGGCCGGAGCGCATGGCGATGATGGAGTCGGAGTAGCAGGAGGCGAAGTTAATGTCGTGGATCACCAGCACCACGGTCTTGCCCAGCTCATCGGTGAGCCGGCGCAGCAGCCGCATCATTTCCACCGCGTGCTTCATGTCCAGGTTGTTCAACGGCTCGTCCAGCAGCAAGTAGTCGGTGTCCTGCGCCAGGACCATGGCAATGAAAGCGCGCTGGCGCTGGCCGCCGGAGAGCTCGTCCACGAACTTGTCCGCCATGGAGGTCAGGTCCAGGTACTCCAGGGCCTGTTCGATGTGTGCTTCGTCGTTGGCGGTCGGCCGGCCGTTGTTGTGCGGGAAACGGCCAAAGCCCACCAGGTCCCGGACGGTCAGGCGGACTGTCAGCTGGTTGTCCTGGCGCAGGATGGCCATCTTGCGGGCCAGTTCCTTGCCCGCGGTCTTGCTGACGTCCAGGCCGTCGATGGTGACGGCTCCGGCATCCATCGGCAGCAGCCGGGAGACCATGGACAGCAGCGTGGACTTGCCCGCCCCGTTGGGACCGATGATCGAAGTGATGCCGCCGTCTTTGATGTAGCAGCTGACATCGTCCACCACCGTCTGCGTGCCGTAGGTCTTAGAGACGCCGGAGACGTGGATCATTTGACGGAGCCTTTCAATAGCAGGGCGATAAACAGGAGACCGCCCGCAAATTCAATGACAATGCTCAGCGCCGTGTCGAAGCTGAACACTTGCTCAAGCACCAACTGGCCGCCGACCAGTGCGATGGCGCCCAACAGCACGGCGATGGGCAGCACATAGATGTGGCGGAAATGTGAGCAGAGCAGGTACGCCAGACTCGCCACCAGCAGTCCGAAGAAGGTAATCGGACCCACCAGCGCGGTGGAGACGGCCACCAGAACGGCGCAGACCATCAACACCTTGGTAACGGCCCGCCGGTGGTTCACGCCCAGGTTCAGAGCGGTGTCACGTCCCAGCGCCAATACGTCCAGCTCCCGGCGCATCCGCCAGACGGGGATGCTGGCGGCGGCAACGGCCAACGCCGAGACGGCCAGCAGCAGGCCATCCACGTTGTTAAAGCTGGCGAAGAACAGGTCCTGCAGGATGATGAATTCGCTCGGGTCGATCAGACGCTGCAGCAGCGAGGAGATACCGCGGAACATCGTGCCGAAAACGATGCCCACCAGCAGCATCAGGTGCAGGCTCTTGCCGCCGCCGGTAAACAGCCAGCGGTAGAGCAGGAAGGAGAACGCGACCATCAGCATGACCTCGATCACGAACCGAGCAGGTGCACCCATGCTCAGCAGCGCCTGGCCGCCGATGGCGAACGTCAGCCCGGTCTGGATCAGCAGGTAAAGGGCGTCGAAACCCATGATCGACGGCGTCAGGATCCGGTTGGCGGTCACCGTCTGGAACAACACAGTGGACACGCCCACGGCGTACGCCACCAGCAGCATCGACCCGACCTTGATGGCCCGCCGGGGAAGGATGTAGCCGAGATTGCCGCGCAAGTCGATGGCCATGAACACGGCGACAAGGACGGCAGTGAGCAGTCCCAGCAGGATGATCCACGTCCGCGGCCGGAGGGTCTTGACGGTGCGGCGCTTGTGCTGCGTCAGTGCGGCGGGCAGAACGGTGTCAGCCATTCTTGCGGGTCCTCAACAGCAGGTACAGGAAAATGGCGCTGCCTACGGCGGAGACAATAACGCCCACGGGAATCTCGTAGGGGAACCGGATGGTGCGGCCAATGATGTCGCACAGCAGGACGAAGCCGGCGCCGAACACGGCCACCCAGGGGACCGCGCGTCGGACGCTGTCACCGAACACCAGCGATACCAGGTTGGGCACCACCAGGCCCAGGAAGGGAATGGCGCCGACGTTGACCACAACCACAGCGCTAATCAGCGAGACGATGACCAGTCCCAGCGTCATCACACGGCCGTAGCTCAGCCCGAGGTTGGTGGAGAATTCCTGGCCCATGCCGGCCATGGTGAACCGGTCCGCGCACAGATAGCCGACCACCGCCAGGACCGCAACGATCCAGAGCAGCTCGTAGCGGCCGCGCAGCACGCCGGAAAAGTCGCCGATCATCCAGCTGTTCAGGGACTGCAGCAGGTCGTACCGGTAGGCAAAGAAGGTGGTGACGGCCGCGATCACGCCGCCCAGCATGATGCCCACCAGCGGCACGATCAGCGTGTTGCGCAGCGGGATCCGGCGCAACACCAGCAGGAACAGCCCGGTTCCGGCCGCAGCGAACACGGTGGCCACCGACATCTTGGCCAGCAGCGAGGCGCCGGGGATCACCACCGTGACCACCAGGATGCCCAGCGAAGCCGACTCCACGGTTCCCACGGTGGACGGCTCCACGAATTTGTTCCGCGCCATCAGCTGCATGATCAGCCCGGCAATGCCCAGTGCTGCACCGGCCAAGACCACGGACAGGGTCCGCGGCAGCCGGCTGATCCAGAAGATGTCCCAGGCGGACTGGTCACCGGACAGCAGCGCCGGCAGGGAGACATCACTGACCCCCACGAACATGCTGGCACAAGCCAAAATAACGACGGCGGTGCCCGCCCAGGCGAGCTGCGCACCGGATCCCAGGGGGCGGGCACGCCGGGCGGCGGCTGCAACCGGAGCCGGTGCTGGAGTGGAAATCGTGGAGGAAGCCATAGGACGGACCACCGCGCAGGCCGCCGGCGAATCTGCCGGCGGCCGTACGGGGTGCTACTTCGTAACGGCTGCCTGAACGGCGCTGATCATGGCGTCCGTGTTGTTCAGGCCATAGCCCACCAGGTACCAGGAGGCTGAATCCAGATAGGTGATGCTGTCGTTCTTTGCCGCCTTGGTGCCGTTGACCAGTTCGTTGTCCAGAACCGCCGAGGCCGCCTCTCCGGATTCACCGACAGCCGAGTCGCGGTCGATCACGAACAGGTGGTCCGGGTTGGTTTTCGCAATGAATTCGTGGGAGATCGCCTCGCCGTGCGGGCCCTCGGACTTCACCTCGGCGGCGGGCTGCACGCCCAGGACATCGTGGACGATGCCGAAGCGGGATCCGGCGCCGTAGGCGGTCATCTCGCCGCCGCTGGTCATCACTACCAAGCCGGTGCCGGCGTCGGCAGCTTCGGCCTTGGTGTCCTCGATCTTGGTGTCGAGGGCAGAAAGCTTTGCGTCAACTTCGGCTTCCTTGCCGAAGATCTCGCCGAGCGTCGTCGAGACTTCCTTGAAGCTTTCCACCGGTGCGGCGGCGTCGACGCTCAGATCAATAGTCGGCGCGATCTTGCTCAGCTCGCCGTAAGCCTCGGCGGTACGGCCGGAGATGATGATCAAATCCGGTGCACCCTCGCTGATCGCCTCGAAGTCGGGTTCCTTCATGGAGCCGATCTTGGTGTAGCTGTCTTCGCCATACTGCGCCAGAGACTCGGGGAACACTGCCTCCGGGACGCCGTCCACCTCGACCCCCAAAGCGGTCAGGCTGTCCAACACGCCCAAGTCGAAGGTGTAAACGGTCTCCGGGTTCACCGGCACGTCGGTGGTTCCCGAGGCATGTTCAACGCTGATCGTCTCTGCGTCTGCGCCTGCTGCGGCATCGGTCTGCTGACCGCACGCGCTCAGAGCAAGCATGGAAACGGCTGCGGTCACGACCATCAGGCCGGACTTCAGGGGCTTTTTCACTGACACTCCATCGTTCGTCAATCCGGGCCCCGAGAGGGAACCGGCATTAGGCAACATAAACGTTTGCTATTTGCGCGCACTGTGAAAGCTACCGGGTTAGGTTAGCCTTACGCAACTTGGGCCAGCTGGTCGGAAAGCCTCGTGGCGTCACATGCGGGCCGGCTAGAGGTGGGATCGACGCCCCGCTGGCACTCGCCTTGACCGAGTGCTAACCCGTCTCATAGAGTCGCTGTTAGCACTCTCCCCGTGTGGGTGCTAATACAAGGAACCGCCTGCCGGCACCGCGACGACGGCAGACATCTCCTTGGCCAACCTATTCGTAGCTCATGAAAAGGAGAGAGCCGAGTGTCGGTCTCCATTAAGCCTCTTGAGGATCGTATTGTTGTCCAGCCGCTCGAAGCAGAGCAGACCACGGCCTCTGGCCTGGTTATCCCGGACACCGCCAAGGAAAAGCCGCAGGAAGGCAAAGTTGTCGCGATCGGCCCCGGCCGCGTCGATGACAATGGCAACCGGGTTCCCGTTGACGTAGCCGAGGGTGACGTAGTCATCTACTCGAAGTACGGCGGAACCGAGGTCAAGGTCGGTGGCGAAGAGTACCTGGTGCTCTCTGCCCGCGACGTGCTGGCCATCGTCACCAAGTAAGGCCCATCAGCTGAGTCCGGCGGCTCGGGCGCGCGCAGTCGACGCCCGCAGCCGGAACCACGGACAACCGAAATGCCCCGGCTGCCGCTGTGTTGCAGCGCAACCGGGGCATTTCGCGTGAAAGGAACAAATTCATGGCAAAGCAGTTGGAGTTCAACGACGCGGCCCGCAAGGCGCTGGAAGCCGGCGTCGACAAGCTCGCCAATACCGTCAAGGTCACCCTCGGTCCGCGCGGCCGCAATGTGGTCCTGGACAAGAAGTGGGGCGCTCCCACGATCACCAATGACGGCGTGACCATCGCCCGTGAGGTGGAGCTCGACAACCCGTACGAGAACCTCGGCGCGCAGTTGGCCAAGGAAGTCGCCACCAAGACCAATGACGTCGCCGGCGACGGCACCACTACCGCTACCGTGCTGGCCCAGGCGCTGGTTAAGGAAGGCCTGCGCAACGTGGCCGCCGGCGCCGCACCGGGGGCTCTCAAGCACGGCATTGAGGTGTCGGTCGAGGCAGTGGCCGCCCGCCTGCTGGAGAACGCCCGCGAGGTCGAGGACAAGGTGGCCGAAGTCGCCACCATCTCCGCCCAGAGCCCCGAGGTCGGCAAGCTGCTGGCCGAGGCCTTCGACAAGGTGGGCAAGGACGGGGTCATCACCATCGAAGAGGCCTCCGGCATGGAGACCGAACTGGTGCTGACCGAAGGCATGCAGTTCGACAAAGGGCTGCTGTCGCAGTACTTCGTCACCGACCAGGAGCGCCAGGAGGCCGTCCTTGAGGACGCGCTGATCCTGATCTCCCAGGGCAAGATTTCCACGGTGCAGGAGTTCCTGCCGCTGTTGGAGAAGGTCCTGCAGGCCAACAAGCCGCTGTTCATCATCGCCGAAGACATCGACGGCGAAGCCCTGTCCACCCTGGTGGTCAACAAGATCCGCGGCACGCTCAACGTTGCCGCGGTGAAGGCGCCTGGCTTCGGCGACCGCCGCAAGGCCATGCTGCAGGACATCGCGGTGCTCACCGGCGCCCAGGTGGTGTCCGCCGACGTCGGTCTGAAACTGGATCAGGTAGGCCTCGAGGTACTCGGTACCGCACGCCGGATCACCGTCACCAAGGACAACACCACCATTGTGGATGGCGCCGGTTCCGACGCCGACGTGGCGGACCGTGTGGCCCAGCTGCAGGCAGAGGTGCTGCGCACCGATTCCGATTGGGACCGCGAGAAGCTGCAGGAACGCTTGGCCAAGCTGGCCGGCGGTATCGGCGTGATCAAGGTCGGCGCCGCCACCGAGGTCGAAATGAAGGAGAAGAAGCACCGGATTGAGGACGCAGTGTCCTCCACCCGCGCTGCTTTGGAAGAGGGCATCGTTGCCGGTGGCGGTTCCGCCCTGGTCCACGCATCCCAGGCTCTGGACACCGACCCCAACGTGCTGGCCCTTGAAGGCGATGCAGCCACCGCCGTCGGACTGGTCCGCCGTGCGCTGGTCCAGCCGCTGCGCTGGATCGCCGAAAACGCCGGTTACGAGGGCATGGTCGTCGTCTCCAAGGTGGGCGAACTGGACGTCAACAATGGCTTCAACGCCGCCACCGGCGAATACGAGGACCTGTTCGCCGCCGGCGTCATCGACCCGGTGAAGGTGACCCGCTCGGCGCTGCGCAATGCAGCCTCGATCGCAGCCCTGGTGCTGACCACCGAAACCCTGGTCGTGGAGAAGCCGGCCGACGAGGACGAGCACAACCACCAGCACTAACAGCCGCAGGGTCGCCGCGCCGCGCGGAGATCCACCGGTGCCCGCAGTACAGAGGGGATCAGGCCAAGCCTGGTCCCCTTTGTGCTGCCCGCCGTGACCGTTAGCTCCACCACATCCGCAGCGGGCAGAAATACCGGGTGCGCCGGAAACGTTTAGGATGTAACCAACCTCTTGAGCCGGTCTTTGGGACCGTGCCCGGAGGCCGCCACCGGTATCGTTCGAAAGGCCCTGCAGTGTCCGAAGAATTCAATCCGTTCGCTTTCGAGGGTCTGACGTACGACGACGTTCTCCTGTTGCCCGGCCCCACTGATGTGATTCCGTCCGAGGCCGACACCAGCTCACGCTTGACCCGCCGAATCACCGTGCAGACCCCGCTGCTCTCCGCCGCCATGGACACCGTGACCGAGTCCCGGATGGCCATCGCCATGGCCCGTCAGGGCGGACTGGGCGTCATCCACCGCAATCTCTCCATCACGGACCAGGCCGAGCACGTGGACCGGGTCAAGCGCAGCGAATCCGGCATGATCACCAACCCGGTGACCATCGCACCGGACGCCACGCTGGCCGAACTGGACGAGCTCTGCTTTAATTACCGCGTTTCCGGGCTGCCGGTGGTGGACTCCGAGGGCAAGCTGTTGGGCATCTGCACCAACCGCGACACCCGCTTTGTGCCCCGCGCCGACTACCCGACCACCAAGGTGCACGAGGTGATGACCTCGATGCCGCTGATCACCGGCAGGGTCGGCATCAGCCGTCCCGACGTGATCGAACTGCTGGGCAAGAACCGAATCGAAAAGCTGCCGCTGGTGGACGATGCCGGCATTCTGCAGGGCCTCATCACGGTCAAGGACTTCGACAAGGCGGAGCAGTACCCGCTGGCTACCAAGGACGACGACGGCCGGCTGCGCGTCGGCGCCGCCGTCGGCTTCTTCGGTGACGGCTACGAGCGTGCGATGACCATGATCGAGGCCGGCGTGGACGTGCTGGTGGTGGACACCGCCAACGGGCACAGCCAGGGCGTGCTGGACATGATCGCCCGGCTCAAGAAGGATCCCGCCGCGGCCCACGTGGACGTCATCGGCGGCCAGGCAGCCACCCGCGAGGGTGCGCAGGCTTTGGTCGACGCCGGTGCCGACGCCATCAAGGTGGGTGTGGGCCCCGGCTCCATCTGCACCACCCGCGTGGTGGCCGGCGTGGGTGTCCCGCAGATCACCGCGATCTACGAGTCGGCCAAGGCAGCCATCCCGGCCGGCATCCCGGTGATTGCCGACGGCGGACTGCAGCACTCCGGCGACATTGGCAAGGCCCTCGTCGCCGGCGCCGACACCGTGATGCTCGGCTCGTTGCTGGCCGGTGCCGCCGAGTCCCCGGGTGACCTGGTGTTCGTCAACGGCAAGCAGTTCAAGGCCTACCGCGGCATGGGCTCCTTGGGCGCCATGCAGACCCGCGGCAAGAACACGTCCTTCTCCAAGGACCGCTACTTCCAGGCCGATGTGCCGGACGACGAAAAGCTGATCCCGGAAGGCATTGAAGGCCAGGTGCCGTACCGCGGACCGCTGTCGGCCGTGGCACACCAGCTGGTCGGCGGCTTGCGTCAGACCATGTTCTACACCGGCGCGCGCAACATTGCCGAGCTGAAGGCCAAGGGCAAGTTCGTCCGGATCACCGCGGCAGGCCTGAAGGAATCCCACCCGCACGACATCATGATGACCGTGGAGGCACCCAACTACAAGCGGTAGTCGCACCGCTCACGACGGCGCCGTTCCCCGCAACCAGGGGAGCGGCGCCTCTCGCGTTAACCTAGCGGCGGGACTTTCGCCGGCGCTTAGACACCTCCCTCGTTCCTCGGTCGGCGATGCGCGCCTACACGAAAGTCCCGCCGCTCCACGTGATGTTGTGAGACGGGCTGCGACCATCCACGGGTGTGGACGGGACAGCGCATGGGCGCGTGGTCACCGGCGTGCATGCGGCCACGGACCGCGAGGCGGGTGAGCCAACGGAGTCGACGTCGGAAGAACACAAGCGCGATGATCACGATGGCCGCAAGGTCAGGCCAGCGCGGTGCCGGCCAGTTATCAGGCGCGGGCGGATACGCCCCCTCGGACAACCCGGCGGCTCGCTCGAAATGATTACGTGAGGAGGGAAACAGTGCACCGTCGATGATGTACGCGGCCGGAAAGGCGAACGGGCCGGCGAGCACGGTGCCGACGGCCCACTGGTCGACGTGCCGCGACTCATGCCTGGCGAGATTCTCCTCCTCGGTCCGGCTCTGGGAAAAGTTCGGGCCGTAGCGGACATACTGGCCCTCGTCGCCGATGCCGTACCCGTAGACGCTCAACGGGCCCCATGGTGCTACCGGCGGCATCCACGCAACGAACACGTCGCCGAGCATCGTCCCGCCACCGCTGGTTCGCGGCGGGTGCCAGAACATGACCAACAGGGATGGTCCAGAGCACGATTCCATATCCAGGCTGTGTCCGGTCAGGACTCCGACGCCGCTGATCGGGGCGACCAGGAAATTGCGCGTGACGCGCCAAGGAGTCGGCGGCAAAATCTGCAGCCTCGGCTCGGGCTTGATCAGCCCGTCGGCAGTGATGTGGCTGTGGCAGACGATCTGCGGGGAGAGTCCCTCCAGCAGGCGGGCCCCAGCCCCCGCCACGAGGAGGGCCGCCACCACAAAGACGACAATACCGCGCACTCGCTGATGGAAAGCGCAAACGGTACAGGAGGCGGCTTTCCGCAACCGGCGCGAACGCAGGGAGGGCATGGACCAGATCAGCCCGGCGATGCCAAAACACAGGGCGGACGCCAAGCCACCCGCCAACCCTCGCGTGCGCTCAACGGATTGCCGGTTTCTTCCTCCCATGACTGCCCACTTCCCGCTCCGGCTGCCTGCGGCCGACCCAGCGGCAACCGTGAAGAGACTGGGGGGGTCCGGGGCGCTTGCCTGCCATGCGGCAGGTTGAGCGTACCGCCAGCGCTGGCACGACACCAGCAGCCGAAAGAGGGCCGCCCGGCAGCCGACGCCACGGCTGGCGAAAGACCTGTCCCTGCCCGTCCAAACGGTGAAGCGTTCCAGCAGTGGGATAACCTAGAGCCGTGACTTACGAGATTGAAATTGGCCGTGGCAAGCGTGGGCGCCGAGCCTACTCCCTCGATGACGTGGCGATCGTCCCGTCGCGCCGTACGCGCGATCCGAAGGACGTCTCGGTCAGCTGGCAGATCGACGCGTACAAGTTTGACGCTCCGGTGATCGCCGCGCCGATGGACTCGGTGATGTCGCCGGCCACCGCCATTGCCCTGGGCAAGCTCGGCGCCCTCGGCGTGCTTAATCTCGAAGGATTGTGGACCCGGTACGAGGATCCCATGCCGGTGCTGGATGAAATCAGCGACCTTGGCACGGAAAATTTTAGCCCGGCCGCCACCAAGCGGATGCAGGAGCTCTACTCGGCGCCGGTCCAGCCGGAACTGATCACGTCCCGCCTGGCCGAGATCCGCGAAGCCGGTGTCACCGTGGCGGGCTCGCTGACCCCGCAGCGCACCCAGGAGCACTACAAGACGGTGCTGGCCGCCGGCGTGGACATCTTCGTGATCCGCGGCACCACGGTTTCAGCAGAGCATGTGTCCAAGACGCAGGAGCCGCTGAACCTGAAGCAGTTCATCTACGAGCTGGATGTGCCGGTGATCGTCGGCGGCGCGGCCGGCTACACGCCGGCCCTGCACCTGATGCGCACCGGCGCGGCCGGCGTGCTGGTGGGCTTTGGCGGGGGAGCGACCACCACCACGCGCCGTGCGCTGGGCATCCACGCACCGATGGCTTCGGCGATTTCCGATGTGGCTGCCGCACGGCGGGACTACATGGATGAATCCGGCGGCCGCTATGTGCATGTGATTGCCGACGGCGGACTGGGCTTCAGCGGCGACATCGTCAAGGCCATCGCCATGGGAGCCGACGCCGTCATGCTCGGTTCCGCGCTGGCCCGGGCCGAAGAAGCGCCCGGCCGCGGCTGGCACTGGGGCCAGGAGGCCCACCACGACGAGCTGCCGCGCGGAGACCGCGTGAATGTGGGCACCGTGGGTCCGCTGGAGCGGGTGCTGCACGGACCGTCGAACCACACGGACGGCACCTCCAACCTGGTGGGAGCGCTGCGCCGGTCGATGGCCACCACCGGGTATTCGGACCTGAAGGAGTTCCAGCGCTGCGAAGTGGTGCTGGCCCCGATCCAGCCCGGCGACTGATCCCGATCATGGAAGGCTGACGCGATGACCACCGGTGCCCTGAGCCCAGCAAGCCGCGAGCAGTCGCTCGCCGCTTTGCGCGCCACCGTGGAACGCGGCGCCGAACTGGACGTGCTGATCGTCGGGGGAGGCGTGGTCGGTGCCGGCGCGGCACTGGACGCGGTGACCCGCGGGCTGGACGTGGGCATCGTGGAGGCGCGGGACTGGGCCTCGGGAACGTCGTCGCGGTCTTCCAAACTGATCCACGGCGGGCTGCGGTATCTGGAGATGCTGGACTTCGCCCTGGTGCGTGAAGCGCTGCAGGAACGCGGGCTGCTGCTGGAGCGCATTGCCCCGCACTTGGTGCGGCCGGTGCCGTTCCTGTATCCGCTGACCAAGCGGTTCGTGGAGCGGCCCTACGTGGGCGCGGGCGTGGCCCTGTACGACACCTTGGCGGCGGCCACGGGGCGCGGACGCGGCGTGCCCTTCCACAAACATTTGTCCCGGCGCGGGACCCTCCGGGCGGCACCCAGCCTGAAGAAGGACGCCATGGTGGGGTCCGTCCGCTACTACGATGCGCAGGTTGACGACGCCCGGCTGGTGGTGAACCTGGTCCGCACGGCCGCCGCCTACGGAGCGCAGGCGGTCAACCGGTTGGCGGTCATCGACTTCCTGCGCGAGGGCGAACGCGTGGTCGGTGCCCGGGTGCGCAACCAAGAGGACGGCAGCGAGTTCGATATCCGTGCCAAGCAGGTGGTCAATGCCACCGGGGTCTGGACCGACGAAACCCAAGCGATGGTGACCGAACGCGGCCAGTTGAGCGTCCGCGCGTCCAAGGGAATCCACTTGGTGGTGCCGCGGGACCGGTTCCAGTCCACGGTGGGACTGATCCTGCGCACAGAAAAATCCGTGCTCTTCGTGATTCCCTGGGGCCGGCACTGGATCATCGGCACCACCGACACGGACTGGAACCTGGACAAGGCCCATCCGGCGGCCTCGTCCGAGGACATCGACTACCTGCTGGAACGCGTCAACCAAGTGCTGCAGCGCCCGCTCACCCGGGAAGACGTCGAAGGCGTCTACGCCGGACTCCGGCCGCTGCTGGCCGGTGAAAACGATTCCACCGCCAAACTCTCGCGCGAACACGTAGTGGCTCACCCGGTCCCCGGCCTGGTGGTGGTGGCCGGCGGCAAGTACACCACCTACCGGGTGATGGCCAGGGACGCCGTGGACGAAGCCGCGCGGGCACTGGACGAGCGGGTGCCGCCAAGCTGCACCGACACCATCCCGCTGCTCGGCGCGTCCGGTTTCAAAGCCGCGTGGAACCAACGCAGCCGCACCGCCGACCGGACCGGCATCCATGTGGCCCGGGTGGAGCACCTGCTCAACCGCTTCGGCTCCATGGCCGGCGACGTGCTGGACATCATCACCGAACGGCCCGAGCTGGCCGAACCGCTGCCGGGCGCGGACGACTATCTGGCCGCCGAAGTGGTCTATGCGACCACGCACGAGGGAGCCCGGCACATTCACGATGTGCTCACGCGCCGGACCCGGATCTCCATCGAGGCCTGGGACCGCGGCGTCTCGGCCGCGCCGGTGGTGGCCAACCTGATGGCACCGATCCTGGGCTGGAGCGAGGCTCAGGTGGAGCGCGAGGTTAAGCATTATCTGGCCCGGGTGGAAGCTGAACGGCTCAGCCAGGAGCAGCCCGACGACGTGTCGGCAGACAGTGCCCGGATGGGCGTCGACGACATCGTTCCGCTGGCTTAACGACGCAGGGACCGCCCGCGGCCGACCCCGGCGTGGATTCGTTTTCTACAGGCGAGCGAAGTACCTTTAAAGGGTGCTCAAGACTGCCCTGAAACCCCGCTGGATAGCGGCTCTGGTGCTTGCGCTGGCGCTGTCCACGGTGTTTGTGCTGCTGAGCCAGTGGCAGTTTTCCGCCTCCCAGAGCAAACCGCCGCCGCCCCCGGGCGAGACGGAAACCGTCAAGCCGCTGACCGATGTCTTCAAGCCGGGCATCCCGATGATGGCCACCACGGCGGACCAGATGGTCAGCGTAACAGGCAGCTTTGTCCCCGGTTCCCAGGTGCTGGTCCAGGGCCGTCTGCAGGACGGTGACAACGGCCTGTGGGTGGTGGACGCCCTCGCCGTGGACGGCGTCAAGCAGTTCCGTGAAGACGTGGTCATCCCCGTGGTGCGCGGCTGGATCAAGAATCCGGCGGATGCCGTTCCCGCCCCGGAAGGCGAGGCCACCGTCGTCGGCCGCCTGCTGCCCACCGAGGCGCCGCTGCCCGGAGCCCGGCCCGCCGGGCAGGTTGCATCGCTCTCGGTGGCCGAGCTGATCAACCGCTGGGATGTCCCGAGCTACTCCGGCTTCCTGGTCGGTACCGGTTTCACCGTTGCCGGCAAAGACCTGGGCACCGCGACCGACGGCACGGCCATGCAGCCGGTGGTCGTCGACCCGCAGCCGCAGGAAACACCGGTCAACTGGATGAACATTTTCTACGCGGTGGAATGGGTGGTGTTCGCCGGCTTCGCCATCTTCCTCTGGTGGCGGCTGGTGGCCGACGACTATCGCCGCGACCTGGAGGACGCCGAAGACGCGGCCGCAGAGGCCCGCTCCACCGCAGAAGCCGAACGCGGCGCCGCGGCTGGCCCGGCAGCGCCTCATCCCGGTGACGAAGACGGCGCCGATCAGACCAGACCCAGCAACACACCCCACGCAACGAGGTAGTCCACGTGACAGACAACGCTCCAGACCGTTCCGCCGTACCGCTCCAGCGCCCCGCCAAGCGCCGCTTCGCCGGAACGCCCGCCCAGATCCGCTCCGCCCTGACGTTCTACAAGGTCACCTCCTACATCACCGGCATCATGTTGTTGCTTCTCTGCGCGGAGATGGTGCTGCGTTACGGTTTCAATCTGTTCCTGTTTGCCAACGCCACTAACACGCTGACCGGGGAGACGTTCGCGCTCGGCCTGGCGCAGGCCGAACCGTCGGTGATCGAAGGCGTGAACCTTTCCATCGCGGTGCTGGTGGCGCACGGATGGCTGTACGTGCTGTACCTGATTGCGGACTTCCGGCTGTGGTCGCTGATGCGCTGGCCGTTCACCAGGTTCGTGCTGATCGCGCTCGGCGGCGTGATCCCGTTCCTGTCCATCATTCTGGAGCGCAAGGTGCACCGCGAGGTGGAGGAAGAACTGGCCGCCCACCCTGAAGCAGTCAAGCGCTACTGACCGAGGCAGCCACCGCCCTCAGGCGAGGAGCACGACGGCGGTGCGCACCGCCGTCGTGCCTTAACTCACGTTCGGCTGCCCGACGCCAAAGTGCGTGGCGCCGGGCACGGCGACTATCCTGTAGGGGTGACTACTCCTCCCCCCGCCACTACGGATCACCGGCCTGTCCTCGTTGTTGACTACGGGGCCCAGTACGCGCAGCTGATTGCCCGCCGCGTACGCGAAGCCAACGTGTACTCCGAAATCGTTCCGCACACCCTGTCCACCGAACAGCTGATGGCCAAGAATCCGGTGGCCATCATCCTCTCCGGCGGCCCTTCCAGCGTGTACGCCGAGGGCGCTCCGCGCATCGGCGCGGACCTGTTCGAAGCTGGCGTCCCGGTGTTCGGCATCTGCTACGGCTTCCAGGCCATGGCGAATGCTTTGGGCGGCACGGTGGAGAAGACCGGCCTGCGCGAGTACGGCGCCACGGACGCCACCGCCGTGGGGGAGGGACGTTCGATCCTGGCCGGAATCCCGGCCTCGCAGAACACCTGGATGAGCCACGGTGACTCGGTGCAGCAGGCACCCGAAGGCTTCGATGTGCTGGCCAGCACGGCCGGCGCCCCGGTAGCGGCGTTCGCCAACGAAGAGAAGAAGCTGTACGGCGTGCAGTGGCACCCGGAAGTCAAGCATTCCGCGCACGGCCAGCAGGTGCTGGAGAACTTCCTGTTCCGGGGCGCCGGGCTGGAGCCCAACTGGACCACCGGCAACATCGTGGAAGAGCAGGTGGAGCGCATCCGCGCCCAGATCGGCGATTCCCGGGTGATCTGCGGGCTGTCCGGCGGCGTTGATTCCGCCGTCGCCGCCGCCTTGGTGCAGCGCGCCGTCGGCGACCAGCTGACCTGTGTGTTCGTGGACCACGGACTCCTGCGCGAGGGCGAAGCCGAGCAGGTGGAACGCGACTTCGTCGCCGCCACCGGCGTGAAACTGTATGTTGCCAACGAGCAGCAGCGCTTCCTCTCCGCGCTGGCCGGGGTCACCGACCCGGAGACCAAGCGCAAGATCATCGGCCGCGAGTTCATCCGCGCCTTCGAAGCCGCCGAAAAGGCCGTCCTGGCCGAGGCGGCCGCCGAGGGCGAGTCGGTGAAGTTCCTGGTGCAGGGAACGCTGTACCCGGACGTGGTCGAATCCGGCGGCGGCGAAGGTGCCGCGAACATCAAGAGCCACCACAATGTGGGCGGGTTGCCCGAGGACCTGCAGTTCGAGCTGGTCGAGCCGCTGCGCACGCTGTTCAAGGACGAGGTCCGGGCCGTCGGCGCGCAGCTCGGACTGCCGGCCGAGATCGTCGGCCGCCAGCCGTTCCCCGGACCGGGCCTGGGCATCCGCATCATCGGCGAAGTCACGCAGGAACGGCTGGACCTGCTGCGCAAGGCCGACGCTATCGCCCGGGCGGAGCTCACCGCCGCCGGCCTGGACCAGGAAGTCTGGCAGATGCCGGTGGTCCTGCTGGCCGACGTGCGCAGCGTGGGCGTGCAGGGCGACGGCCGCACCTACGGGCACCCGATCGTGCTCCGTCCGGTCTCCTCCGAGGACGCCATGACCGCCGACTGGTCGCGCCTTCCCTACGACCTGCTGGCCAGAATCTCCAACCGGATCACCAACGAAGTCGACGGGGTCAACCGCGTAGTGCTCGACGTGACGAGCAAGCCGCCGGGAACCATCGAGTGGGAGTAGCCACAACGGGCCACCGCTGCCTACCCGCCGCACAGCCGCGGGTCCACTGCACAGCAAATTCGCCGAGGCAGTGTTGCGGTCGCCCGTTTGGCGTTTAAAGTCCGATACCTTGAGTGACATGCCGTTGTGGTCGAGGCAAGTAGCCGAGAGTGAAGTAAAGGGGGCAGCCGTGTCGCTGGCCAGCGTAGCTGAGGCTGCTGAAGACGTTGTCGCATCGTGGCTGGAGAACCTGGGCGATGTGGTCGGGTCCGACACCTTGCTGCGGTTCGCTCCCACGTCGTCGAACAGCATCGACCTGACGCACGCCCACCCTTCCGGCCTGGCCCAGTTGCTGGCCGGACGCCGCACCCGCCTCTCCACCTTGTTGCGCGATCCAAACCAATACGCTGCTGCGATGCGTACCGCGCGCAGCTTGCGGGCCAAGATCTTGGAGCTGGGCTCCGAACGCGGCATCGACGTCGGCTATCTGGCCGCGGGCACCGCGTCCTGGCGGGTTCCCGAAGTCGGCCGGTCGGAGGCGCTGAACGCCCCGGTAATGCTGACGCCGGTGGCGCTGACGGTGCGCCCCAGCCAGGACGACTTCGAGCTGCAGCTGGCCGACCGCGCCCGGCTGAACCCTGCACTGGTGCGTCATTTGTCCGCCGAGCAGGGGATCGGCATCGATGCCGAGGCAACCGCCCGGTTGGCCTACGGCACTGCCCGCCTTGATCCGCATCCGGTGTTGGAGCGGCTGCGCCTGCTCACCGCCGACGTGCGGAACATGACCATCGAACACCATTTTCTGGTGTCCACCTTCGCCGATCTGGAGGCCGTGACCGATCCGGTCCTGATCGATGCGGGACACCCGGTGATCCAGGCCCTCGCCGAAGCAGGCGCCGGTTCCGAGGAAGCACGCCCCGCCGCTGGCGGTTTGGGCGCGGTGCCGGTGCCGGAGGCGGAGCTGCCGCCGATCGACGAACGCGATCCTCAGGACGAGTTCCTGCTGCTCGACGCGGACACGGCGCAGCAGCAGGTGCTGGATTTGGTCCAGGCCGGGCACTCGCTGGTGGTCTCGACGCCGCCGGGCACCGGCCAGACCCAGACAGCGCTCAATGCCGCGGCGGCGCTCGCCTACGAGGGCAAGAGCGTGCTGGTGGTGGCGGAGCGGCGCGGCACACTGAACGAATTTGCGCAGCTGCTGGAGACCGTGGACTTGGGATCGCTGGCGTTGCGGCTCAGCGCAGACCTGACGCCCGACCAGCTGCGCCAGATACTGATCCGCGCCATCAGCCGCAGTGAAAAGGCGCAGGAGCCGCAGCTGCGGAAGCTGCACGCCACGCTCATCGACCACCGGCACAAGCTGCTGGACCACGTTAAGTCGCTGCATAATGTTCGCAGCCGCTGGCGCTGTTCGCCCTACCAGGCGATGCAATCGCTGGCAAAGCTCACCTCGCTCGATCCGGCACCGGCTACCACGGTCCGGCTGAAGCGTTCGGTGCTGGACAGCATCACCGACCGGGCCGAACTGGCGGCACGGCTGGTCCGCGCGGCCGAACTGGGCAGTTTCAGCAAATCCGCCACCACCAGTCCGTGGTTCGGTGCCAAGCTGCTCAACCGCAAGGAAACGGAAGACGCCCACCAGCTGGCCTCCGACCTGGCCAAGGACGTTCCGCAGCTGCGCACACGCATGAACACGGTGGCCGAGCATTCGCAGATCGCCCTCGCCGGGACATTCCGCGAGTGGGGCGAGCAGCTGCAGCTGCTGGTGCAGGTCCGCGGGAGCCTGGACAAGTTCACCCCGGACATCTTCGACCGGCCGGTCACCGACCTGATCTCGGCGACCGCGCCGAGTTCCTGGCGGCGGGACCGCGGGATCGAGATGAGCTCGATGACCCGCTCCCGGCTGCGCAAGGTGGCCAAGGAATACATCCGCCCGGGTGTGCACATCTCGGACCTGCACGAGTCCCTTTTTGAAGTGCAGCAGCAGCGGACCAAGTGGGCCGACTACGCTACCTCGCAGCGCCACCCCGCGGTTCCGTCCGGCCTGGCCGACCTGAACAGCTTTTATCGGGATGTGGCCGAACGACTGCAGAAGCTGGCCGCGTTGCTGGCACCGGTGCCGGAGGACCGTGCGCTGGTGGCCATGCCCGACGGCGAACTCCAGGAACAGCTCGACGCGTTGGCCGCGGACAAGGAAACGCTGATTAACCTGCCCGAACGGACGCTGCTGCTGGAGCAGATGCGTGAACACGGACTGGGCGAACTGTTGGATGACCTGGCCGAACGCCAAGTCGGTGCCGAGCAGGTCGGCGCCGAACTGGACCTGGCCTGGTGGCAGTCGGCGCTGGAAGCGATGATCAGCGGCGACGACTACCTGGCCATGTCGGACGGCGACAATCTGCGCAAGCTTGAGGCCGTCTACCGGCTCGCCGACAACGCGCACATCGCGTCCGGGCCCGCCCGGCTGCGCTGGGAACTGGCACAGAACTGGCGGCATTCGCTCAAAAGCAAGCCCAAGGCGGCTCACCGGTTGCGCGACCTGCTCAAGGCCGGCGAACCCACCCTGGCCGCGCTGGGACAGCAGTCGGAGTCCCTCGTGTCGGCGCTGCTGCCGATCTGGACGGCTTCCCCGTTGGTGCTGCCGCTGCTGCTGCCGGAAGGCAAGCACTTCGACGCCGTGATCGTCCTCGACGCCGAGGCCACCAGCCTGCCCTCGGCCCTCGCCGCGGTCTCCCGGGCGCATCAGGTGGTGGCGTTCGGCGACGGCGAGCTGGGCCGCGCCGCGCCCTTCGAAGTCAATGTGGACCGCCGGAACGATCCGGTCACCGGCGAGGCCCCGAAGCCGTTGACCAGCTGCTTCCACGCGCTCTCCGAGGTGCTGCCGGTGGTGCGGCTGACCACGGCGTACCGGGCAGTGGACCTGGACCTGACCCGGTCCTTGAGCGACAAGTTCTACGCGGGATCGCTGTCCCGGCTGCCCGGTGCCAGCTCCATCCGCGGCGGCGGCCTGGAAGTGGAATACCTGCCGGAGGGCACGGGCATGCCCGGCGCCGGCCACGAAGGCGTGGAGAGCGTTCCGGCCGAACTGAACCGCGTGGTGGATCTGGTCTTCGAGCACATCAGCCTGCGGCCGTCGCGGTCGCTGGCCGTGGTGACAGCCAGCGCCCGGCACGCGGCGCGGGTGGCGGAGGCCATCCGGCTGCAGATGCCCAACTACCCGTCGGCTATCAGTTTCTTCCAGCGCCGCCAAGAGCCGTTCCGGGTGGTTCCGGTGGAACGCGCATCCGGACTGGTCCGCGACGATGTGATCTTCTCGCTGGGCTTCGGCCGGACGCCGCACGGACGCGCGGTGCACGACTTCGGGCCGCTGTCGGCGCCGGGTGGACGCGCGCTCTTCGCGACCGCGGTGACCCGCTCCCGGCACTCGCTCCATGTGCTCAGCTGCTTCCGACCGGAGGACCTGGACCCGGAGCGGCTGCGGCACGGCGCGGTTGATTTCCACGACCTGCTGGACCGCCACCTCGGCGACGGCCGCTTCGTGGCATCCGAACTCTCGCCCGGGATCGACGACCCGCTGGTCGCCGACCTGGTGGAGCGAATCCGCAGCCGGGGCGCCCGAGTATGGGACCACTACTACGGGCTCATCGATATTGTGGCCAGCACGGGCACGGTACAGTATTCGCCGGAGGTTGAACCGGTGCTCCCGGTGGCCCTGGAATCGGACGGAACCCCGGAATACCGGCAACTGACCGTCCGGGAACGCAGCCGGCTGCGCCCGCAGCAGCTGGAACGGCTCGGCTGGCGGCCGCTGACGTTGTGGACCATCGAAGTGTTCACAGATCCGGAAAAATGCGCGGACCTGATCGGAGGCTACTTGGGACTGCAAAAGCCGGACGAACCGGTAGAGAAGGACAACCGTTCGGCCACTGCCCGACAGCCGGACCCGGCAGCGGAGCCAACCGCGCAGGAGCCGGCTGACCCCGCGGACGCAACGGAGGCCCCGGACGAGGCACAGGACGCCGGCCAGGAGAGGTTGCGGCCGCGCCGGGCAAGGCGCAGCGAGTCTCCGACGCTGCCGACCAAGGCGACAGAGGACGACCCGCAAGCCTGGGGCGACCGGGACGAAGACCGGGACGCCTGGCTGCGTGAGCAGCGTCCCCCGCACTGGGGCTAACCAGGAAACCGAGCCGTGAGGGAGCCGGCACCCCAACCGGGCTGTCAGCCGACCAGCACCAGGAAGATGTTGCCGCGGCTTGAGGCGCCAGCCAGGCTGGTGGCGTCCGACGGCGCTGCAGCCACCACCACCAGCCCGTCAGGTTCGGCTGAGCCGAGCAGCGTAGGCGAGGCACCGCCGTCGTCGGCTTTCCACAGCACCGGAACGGCGCGCGCCAAGACCGTCGATTCGGCTGGCTCCTCGAAGCCGTTGCCGCTGCTGAGGACGATGTCCACCAGTTGGCCGGGGGAGACCAGCTGGACGGTGGAGGGGTCTGCGGGCCGAACCGGTACGGCCACCGTCCCCTGAGGCGCACCTGCCAGCAGTCCCGGCCCGACTATTGACGTGTCGAAGACCGGAGCTCCTGACCGCAGGGCGGTGGCCAGACGCTGACCGACCAGCGGCACAGTGCTGTCTGCGGTTCCGTCCGGGACGGCACCTGCCGGCAGTTCGGCCAGTGCGAGGTCGTCCGCAGACAAGACGGTGCCGGCTGGCAGATCCGCCGCAGCCACCACCACGGCGTCAGTGGGTGCCGGCGCAGGGGTGAAGTGGTGGACCACTAGGGCAGCGGCGGCGCAGAGCAGCAGCGCGGCTAGCAAGCGGTAGTGCCGTCGGAGCAGCCGCCGCGGCATCACGGCGAGGCGGGCAGTGCGGGTAGTCGCTGCGGCATGGGGCATGCGGCCACGCTAGAACGGGTGGCCAAGGCGCCGGCAGTAGGCAGCACGACGCTGTGGATACAGCGCCGCCACTGCTGGGGTGTGTAGGAGAGACGGCAGGTCGCCGTCCGCGGCTGCCTAGCTGGCGGCCGCGGCGGGTGCCGGAGTTGGGGCTGCGGCAGGCTTGGCCGGTTCGGCGGCAGCCGGCTTGGCGGCCTCTGTGCCACCGCTGGAACCGGAGGATGCCGCGGGAACGGAGCTGGCCTTGGCGGCGTCGCGCGAGTCGGTGCGGTAGAAGCCCGAGCCCTTGAAAACGACGCCCACGCTGTTGAACTTCTTGCGCAGGTTGCCGCCGCATTCGGGGCAGACGGTCAGCGAATCGTCGCTAAAGGACTGCTGGATATCGAAGGCGTGGGTGCAGTCTTTGCAGGCGTAGGCGTACGTGGGCACTGTGGTTCCTCCTGAAACTCGGTCTGGAGCAGAACAGCGCCTGATGCAAAAGTTGGCACTCAAATGCTCCGAGTGCCAATTCTACACTGTGTTCTACACCGTCTGGCTACTGAACCACGTCCAGCCGTCCGGGGTGACTACACCATCCAGGGGTGCATCGAGTGCGGTGAACTCAAAGGTGCCGGAGGCGACCACTTCGTCGGAGTAGAAAAGCCCCACGATCATCGCGCGGTCGGCGCCGTCGGGCAGCGAGGCCAGGAACCGGTCATAGTAACCGCCGCCTTGGCCCATCCGGTTGCCCTCGGAGTCGACGGCGAGGCCAGGAATCAGCACCAATGGCAGACCGGCCATGATCTCCCGTCCGAAGCGCTCTCCGACGGGCTCGTCGACCCAGGCCCGGGGGCTGCGGGCCAACTCCACGCCGGTGTACCAGCGGGCCCAGCTGAGCCGGTAGCCCGGTTCGCAAATGGGGACGACTACGTCATAGCCGGCGTCCTCCAAGGCGGGCAGCAGCGCCCGCGTGGACGGTTCCGAACCGACGGAGATGTACGCCGGAACGGTGGTCCCGGCCGGGATCTTCAGCCGCTGCAGTCCGTCCAGCACCTGCTGCGCGATAGCACTTCCGGCCCGCAGCCGTTCCTCGGCGGGGCGCTCGCTGCGGCGGGTGCGGAAGAACGCACGGGCCGTCTCCTTGTCCATGCGGATCTGCTTCTCCATGGCCGCCATCGTAATTCCTTTCCCCGCAAATCGGCTTGCTGCGCAGCTTCGTTCGGTACTCTGAATCTATGACGTCTCATCGTGCGGTACGCAAAGCAGTCATTCCGGCGGCCGGCCTGGGAACCCGTTTCCTGCCCGCCACCAAGGCAATGCCTAAGGAGATGCTGCCCATAGTGGACAAGCCGGCCATCCAGTACGTGGTCGAAGAAGCCGTCCGCGCCAACCTGAGCGACGTCATGGTGATCACCGGACGCAACAAGCGGCCGTTGGAGGACCACTTTGACCGGGTCCCCAACATTGAGCAGATCCTGGAGGAGAAAGGCGACGTCGAAAAGCTCGCCGCCGTTCGGGCTGCCTCGGAACTGGCGGACATCCACTATCTGCGCCAGGGGGACCCGCTGGGACTCGGCCACGCAGTGCTGCGGGCGCGCCAACATGTGGGCCACGAGCCATTCGCGGTGCTGCTCGGCGACGACTTGATCGACGAACGCGACAACCTGCTGACCCAGATGATCGAGGTCCAGCAGCAAACCGGGGGTTCCGTGGTCGCCCTGATGGAAGTTGACCCGGCACAGATCAGTGCCTATGGTTGCGCCGACATCACCCCGGAGGGGGACGGCAGCTACGTGCGGATCAACGAACTGGTGGAGAAGCCTTCGCCGGACGAAGCGCCGTCCAATCTGGCGGTGATCGGCCGCTATGTGCTGCACCCGGATGTTTTCGACGTGCTGGAGGACACGAAGCCGGGTCGCGGCGGTGAAATCCAGTTGACGGACGCCCTGGAAGTGCTGGCCGGCCGGGAGGGCGAGGGCGGCGGCGTCTATGGCGTGGTCTTTACCGGCCGCCGTTACGACACCGGCGACAAGCTCAGCTATCTCAAGGCGGTGGTGACGATTGCCTCCGAGCGAGAGGATATCGGCACGGAACTGCGGGGCTGGCTGAAAGAATTCGTCGACGGCTCCTGCGACTGAGCTCCGCTCGACCGCTAAGAGCTTCACATGGTTTATGGCGCGGCGATCTGGCCGGCGACGCTCGAGTGCGGAGATTTGTCGCTGCGCCCCATCCGCTACCGGGACAGGCAGGAATGGATGGCTGTGCGGCGCCGCAATGCGCGGTGGCTGGAACCGTGGGAGGCCTCAAATCCGGCTCCGGGCGGCTATCTGCCCGGCTTTTCCGAGATGGTCCGCTCACTCAGGCACCAGGCACGAATGGCGATGGCCCTGCCCTGGGTCATCACGGAGCTGCAGCAGGGAAAGCCCAAGCCGGCGCTCATCGGGCAGCTCACTGTCTCCAGCATTACTTGGGGGTCCGCGATGTCCGCGACCTTGGGGTACTGGGTGGACGAGGCCTGCGCCGGCCGGGGGATAGCGCCGACGGCGGTGGCGATGGCTACCGACCACTGTTTCCAGACGCTGGGGCTGCATCGGATGGAGATCAATATCCGGCCGGAGAACCGGGCCAGCCTCCGCGTGGTGGAGAAGCTCGGTTTCCGGGACGAGGGCCTGCGCCCGCGCTACCTGCACATCAATGGCGCATGGGCAGACCACCGCAGCTTTGCGCTCACCGCCGAGGAAGTTCCCGGCGGCCTGCTGGCCCGCTGGCAGGAGTACGGGGACGTTGGGCTGACACCATAAAGCAGCGCAGGGCGGAATCGTTATCCGACACACCGGGAAGAATGCCGCATCCGGCATGCTTGAGCTCCTACGGTTTTGAGAGTGGACATTCAGAGCTCTGTGATCTTGGCGGTCATCGTTGGGCTGTGGTTTGTCTGGGTAGGACCGTACCTGCTCCGCGGAGGATTCCGTCCCGCGATGGCTGAACCGGCGCCGGGGCACGCAGCAGCACCACTAGTTTCACTACCCGCAACCGCCTCCAGCGGCAACCAGGGGATCATCATGGAATACAACGCACAGCCGGCACCGTCGACGTCCTCGCCCGTGCAGCAGCCCTCCCGGCAGCCCGAGTTCCGAATCCGCTACGGCCGGACCGCGCTGGCACTGACCGGAGCCGTTGCCCTTGTGGTTTTCGTCGCCGGTGGTGCACTTGCGCTGGCCGGCGCAGTTCCGGGCCAAGTCCCTGGCTTCGCGCTGCTGGCGGCCATCGCCGTCGTTGTCATTTTGCGCTCGCTGGCCATCCGCGACCGCAGGAACCGCGCGGCGGCACGTGCCGACCGGGCCGCCCGCACAATGTCGGCATCGCAGGCGGCCGGCATGAGGACTCCCAGCCGGCCCACCCAGCTGTTCGATGGTGCCGCCGCGGACGCCGAGGCGGCGCCGGAAGCCGCATCGGCAGCGCCGGCTCCGCTGACGTCCGCCGAGCTGCGCGAGCAAGCGTTGAAGGTGGCCGCAGAAGCCGGCGACACCGTTGCCCCGGCCCGGCCGTCCGGAACCCCCTGGCAGCCCGTGGACGTACCCAAACCGACCTATGTTGCCGCCGCCAAGGCCAACCGTCCGGCTCCCGCCCCGCTGCCGGCCCCCGAGGTCAAGAAGCCGCAGCAAAAGACATCCATCAAGCAGACAGTGGCACAGCGGACCGAAGAGGCAGCGGCGCAGCGGTCTGCGGAGGCTGCCGAGCAGCAGACCGAGGAAGCCGCTGCGGCGGCCGAGGCATCCGGCCAAGTGTCCGCCGCCAACCGGCTGAACCTGGACGACGTGTTGCAGCGTCGCCGGGCCTGACCTGCCCCAGATGTGCTGCGGCTCGCCCACCAGGGCGGGCCGCACTGCTTTCTACTCCGCAATAGCGGGCAGTGGCGGGCGCAATGGTGTGGAATGGAAGCATGGACGCACCGCATCAGGAGTTGATGGCCACGGAGACCGCCGGCATCGACCTGTTGGAAAGCCCGGGGATCCGCGAGCCGCTGGAACTGGCCGTGGCCAGGCTCGGCACCGTCGAGTCCTGGCGGTTGGCGAAACTTCAGCACCGTCCGGGGGCCGGTGCCACGGGCATTTATACCGTCCGGCTCCGGGGGACCGATGGCGGCGAACGGACGGAGTACGTCTGCATCACCACGGCGCCGGTACCCGAATGCGGGCTGCCGCTGGTGCGCCATGACAGCGAAACCGTCCCGCTGACCGCCTGGCTGTACCCGTCCGACCCGGTGCTGGCCGGGCTGCCGGCTGCCTGCGACCCGGCCGCCGTGGGGCGCAGCGTGTTCGGCGGGGGTGAAGCGGAGCTGAGGATGATCAGCTACCGCCCGCTGCGCCGGGCCGTGCTGGAAGCGGTGCAGGGTGGCCGCAAGGTCTTCCTCAAGGTAGTCCGTCCGGACCGGGCCGCCCAGCTGCTTCGCCGGCATCATTTGCTCGCCGACGCAGGCCTGCCTGTTCCCACCGCCACCGCCGGCCCGGCGGACGGCGTGGTGGTGCTGACTGAGGCGAAGGGAACTCCTTTGGCCCGGGCCATCATGAACGACGGCGCCGCGGCGCTGGCACCCGAAACCCTGCTCGACCTGTTGAAGTCCCTCCCGGCCGGCGTGTTGGAGCTCTCCCGGCGTCCGGCCTGGGCCGAGCGCGCCGCCGACTACGCCAAGGCGGCGGCAGCGGTGCTTCCCGACGAGCAGGACCGGATTTTTGCCCTCGCCGGCCGGGTGGAAGAGCTGCTGGCCGCCACGGATGCCGGCCCGGTGGTCCCCGCACACGGGGACTTCTACGAAGCAAACCTGCTGGTGGACGGCGGGCGGATCACCGGGCTGATGGACGTGGACTCGCTGGGTCCGGGCCACCTGGTGGACGACCTGGCCTGTTTCCTGGGGCACCTGGCCGTGCTGCCTGCGGTTCACGCCGGCTACGTGCATGTGCCGGCAGCCCTGAAGCGCTTCGCCGCGGTCTTCGACACCGTGGTTGACCCTGCCGGGCTGCGCGGCCGGGCCGCCGGCGTGGCACTGTCGCTGGTGGCCGGGGCCAAGACCGCGGGGGAGGGGGACAGCTGGCAGCAGGATGCCCTGCAGCGGCTTGCCATCGCCGAGGGGCTGGCCGCGGAGGCCTGAGGCCGCAGCCGTCAGTCGGTGCCGTCGGCCGCGGCGTCCGCAGCGCGCCGGGCAATGTCCGCTTCCACCGTCCTGCCAAGGTCGTCGAGCGCTGAGGCCAGCCCCAGATAGGCCGCCACCCGGAGCGTGCGGCCGACGTCGGGCTCCTGCAGCACCAGTTTGAACATCGGCACCGCGTCGTCGGCCCGGCCCATCTCGGCCAGGACGTGTGCGGCGAACAGTTCGGAATTGCCGGCCGAGGCTGCGTCATCTGCGGCCGAGTAGAGGTCAGCAGCGTGCAGCGCCGCCGAGACTGCCCCGGTGCCGTCCTCCAGCGCCCACAGTCCCCGTGCCCGTGTGTCGCTGTAGTCCGCCTCGTACCAGTGTGCCCCGTACTCGCGGGCCAAGTTGATCGCCTCGTCCAGGGCGCTCAGGCCGTCCGGGTCGCCGGACTCGCACAGCGCGTGGCCGAGGGCATGCAGTGCCTGCGGCAGCGCGGCGTCGTCGTCCTCGGCTTTGCGGGCGGCGGCTACCGCCGCTTCAAAGCAGACCAGCGCGTCCTTTTCGCGATCTTCCCGGGACAGCAGCGTGCCCGTTGCCAGCAGGCCGCGGGCTGCCTCGCCGAATTCACCGCCGTGGCTGAATTCGGCCACCGCGCGGCGCCAGCAATCCAGTGCCTCGGGAGTGCGTCCGGCATGCCGGTGGGCATGGCCCATGCTCATCAGGGCGCGGGCCACCTGCGGGTGCGGCGCCTTGGTCTGCTCCAGGCGCTGCAGCAGCTTGGACAGCACCTCGCCGGCGAGCTCATACTCTTCCGCCTCCAGCAGTTGGTTTCCCAGGGCCAGACGCAGGGTCAGCTCTTCCTGGACCTCACCGCGCTCAGCTTGCGCCACGGCTGCCTGCCAGGCCAGCACGGAGTCTTCATAGTCGCCCATCCCTGCACACAGTCGGGCCAGCACCACCGCCGCACTGATGGCGCCCTTGCGTACGCCGGCTGCAGCGTAGAGTTCCAGTGCCGTCAGCGCTTCCTCCAGCCCGGCCGCGCCCTCGCCGCCGGCCGCATTGGCCTTCAGCAGCCACATGCTGGCGGTGGTGGCACGGTTTCCCGGCAAGGCCAGCATCCGGTCGGCGGCCGCTGTGGCCCGTTCCGGCTGGTCGGCCTGCAGGTACGTATTGGCCAGATACATCAGGGCGCCGGACAAGCTGTCGGTCCGGCCGGCGCGTTCGTAGCCGGCCACCGCCTCCTCCAGCAGTGCGATCGCCCGCTTCGCCTCCCCCCGCCGGGAACGGACGACGGCGATGGCCAGCTGGACGTCCGACGTCACCGAGGCGGGGGCGTGGCTATCCATCAGGTGGGCCAGCTCGGCCTCCAGCAGCGGGAGGTCGTCGTCGCCGGCCTCGCGGAACAGGACGATTCCCAGCCGTTCACCCGCGGCAGCTTCTGCCGCCAGTCCGTTGCTCCGGAGCAGGTCAATCCGCGCCTGCAGATATTCAAGGGCCCGCCGCTGGTCACCGGCCAGCTGGTCGAGCGCAATCAGCACCGAGTAGAGGCCCAGCCGGACGTCCAGATCGGCGTCGGAGGACCGGGCCAGCCCGGCCTCTGCCAACGCCCGGGCGCTGGCATGGTTTTCCGCATAGGCGGCCTCATAGGCGCGGTCCAAACAGTCCCGGGCGGCTGCGGGGAACCGTGCAGGATCCGGCCCGGCGTTCTCCAGCACGGCGCGCAGCCGGTCGGCGATCAGGCCGCGGGGCATGGTGGCCGCGGAGTCAGGCACGGCGGCCCCGCTTCCGCAGCGCCGTGCCGTGGAACCTGGTTGCCCGATTGCCCATGATCTCAGTTCTAGCTGTCAACGGAGGTCGGCGCAATGCCCCTCCGGCTGCCCGCCGAGCGCAGGCAGCCGGAGTCATCAGGACACACCCGTGAGAGATGCACACAAGCCGTTGCAAAGATTTGCTTGCAAAGAACTCTTTGCAGGCGTATTGTGAAGGGCATGGAGCAGGATGGAACCCCGCGGACCCGAAGCGGGCACGGCAATGACCGCCATGTGGATGTGGTGTCGTTGAAGGCACTGGCCCACCCGCTTCGGATTCAGCTCCTCAACGCGCTGTCCCAATACGGCCCGGACACCGCCAGCGGACTGGCGGACCGGCTGGGCGAGTCCAGCGGAGCCACCAGCTATCACCTGCGCCAGCTGGCCAAGCACGATTTTGTGCGCGAGGTCGAAGGCCGCGGAACTGCTCGCCAACGCTGGTGGCGACGCACTCCCGGCAGCCTGACCATCAGCGCCAGCGAACTGGGCGGCAGCCCGGCCACCAAGGAAGCAACCCGTTTGGTCACCCGGGAATTCGAGCGCAGCCGGGCGGAGCTGCTGGCCGATTTCATGGCACACGGGACCGAACTGGTGCCGGAGGAATGGCTGGATGCGTCGGTGGTCAGCACGATCAACGTCCGGCTGACCCGTGAACAACTCGCTGATATTGCCGAACAAGCATCTGACTACGTCCGCAAACTGGCCGCACCTTATCTGGACCAGAATGCGGAGAGCACCGAAGGCGTCCGCCCGGTACAGCTCCACCTCAACGCTTTTCCGATCATCGACGTCCGCTCGGACCGGACGTCCGAACCCACCGAGAGCCCATCATGACCACCGTCCCCACCCAGCCGTACCGCCCGCCGTCGTCCTCTGGCTTCGACATCAGGACCTCGGCTTTCGAATCGTTCCTGATCCACTTAGGCCGCACGCTGATGACGGCCGGCGAGCACCGTGCCCGGCGGAAGGCAGCGCTGCGCCGGACGCCGCCGCGCCACGGCGCCCCGTCCGTGCTGCTGCTGGCCCACGAAGCCCTTCGGACCGATGCCCAAGCTGCAGCGCACAGCGGTATCCACGCCCGTTAGGCCGGGCCGCCGCCCTACACAGGCCGCCCTACACTGAAGGGATGGAGTTCGATACGCGGGTGGCCGCCTACGGCGTGATCGTCGCCGATGGAGCCGTGCTGCTGGCCCGCTGGACCGGTGCCGGCTGGCCCCGGTGGACGCTGCCCGGCGGCGGCCTGGAATACGGAGAAGACGCCGCAACCGGCGCCGTCCGGGAGATCCGCGAGGAGACCGGTTATTCCGCCGAACTCCAGCGGCTACTGGGCGTGGACAGCAAACACATCCCGGCTGAGAAACGGCTGCATGGGACCCGCCCACTGCACGCCTTCCGCGTGATCTACGCAGCCAGCGTGATCGACGGCGAACTCAAAGACGAGGCCGACGGGTCCACCGACCTGGCCCGGTGGATTCCGCTCGACCAGGTCCCGTCGCTGGACCGGGTCGACTTGGTGGATCTGGGGCTGCGGCTCCTCTATCCGGACGGTGTGCCGGCGGCCCATTCCGCAACCGACCGCTGAGCGCTATGCTGGTCCGGTTGCCGGGCCACGGTGCCCGCTGGGACTGATCGAGGAGGTGGATGTCATGAGCGTCATTTCCGCAGATGCCGCTGCCATCTCCAGCCCCGCCTCCCGCCACCGCTCCAGCCGCGGCTAGCAGCCGGAATATCCGGTCCGGAGGCCTCAGTTCCCGAGGTAACCGTCGTGACCGACACGTCCACACCGCATTCCCTGCTGTACAGCTACGGCTACACCGAACGCATCGCCGCACTGTTCAGGGACCAATTTCCCGATTTGAGACTCCGCCCTGCCCGGGTGGCGCGCACCGACCGAGGCCGCGTCCTGCTGGCTGCCGACAGCGGCCTATTGCATTTGGCTACCGCGGGGCTGCCGCAGCAGCCGGTCACCGGAGACTGGGTGGCGTACGACGCCGGCCGCCCGGCGTCCGCGGGCGGCCCCGCCATCGCCGGGCTGCTGCCGCGGTTTTCCGCGCTGTCCCGCAAACAGGCCTACGATCCGCTCTCGGCCAAACAGATCCTGGCCGCAAACATGGACATCATCGGCATCGCGGCGCCTTTCGACCGGCCGCTCTCGCCGAACCGGCTGGAACGGACGCTGGTGGCCGCCTGGGATTCGGGCGCTGTGCCGCTGGTGATCTTGACCAAGGCTGACCTCAGCGGCCAGCATGATGAGGTCGCCGCCCAGGTCGTGGAGCAGGCCGCCGGCGCCGAAGTCTTGACTACCAGCGCGGAAACGGGCGACGGCATAGATGCCCTGGCCGGGTATCTGGGCGCCGGCCGGTCCATGGCGTTGCTTGGACCCTCCGGCGCGGGCAAATCCAGCCTGATCAACGCGCTGGTGGGCAGGGATGTGCAGGACGCCGGAGCGGTCCGCGCCGGCGATGGCAAGGGCCGGCACACCACCACTGTGCGTGAACTCATCCCGCTGGGCAACGGCGCAGTGCTCATGGATACCCCCGGCATCCGCGGCTTCGCCCTGTGGGATGCGGAGGACGGGCTGGGGACAGTGTTCGAGGATATCGAAGAGCTGGCTCTCAGTTGCCGGTTCAACGACTGCGTCCATGATGCCGAGCCCGGCTGCGCCGTCCGGCAGGCGCTCGCCGACGGCAACCTGGCGCGGCGGCGCTGGGACAGCTACCGGAAGATGGAACGAGAATTGGCCAGCCTGCACCTGCGGCAGAGCGTGGCAGCGCAGCGCCGGACCGGCCGGCAGTTCGCCAAGCTCACCAAGGCGGCCGCGCAAGCCAAGGACTACCGCGGCCGCCGGTAACCGCGTGCAGGCGGGCCGCTGAGGTGATTAGACTCAGAGCCAGCACTTCTGCGGGCCCGCCGGCCGCAGGATCTCCCACGGAAGGTTCAGCATGACCGAGCCCATACAGCCGACTGCCCTTCCGGCTGACCAGTCGGCCGCCGTCGCCACGGCTGGGCAGAGGCCGATGGTGGAGTTCCGGGAAGTCACGAAGATTTATGCCGGACAGCCGGCCGTCCATGACCTGACACTGGACATTGAACGCGGCGCGATCACCGTGTTTGTGGGTCCGTCGGGCTGTGGCAAAACCACCTCGCTCCGGATGATTAATCGGATGGTGGAGCCAACCGCTGGTTCCGTGCTGGTGGACGGCCAGGATGTCTCCGCCCAACCCGCCGCTGCCCTGCGCCGGTCCATGGGTTACGTCATGCAGTCGTCCGGGCTGCTGCCGCACCGCACCGTACTGGATAACGTTGCCACCGTGCCGCGGCTCAACGGAGTTCGGCGCACGGCCGCCCGGAAGCGCGCCGAAGAGCTGCTCGCCGTTGTCGGGCTGGCGCAGGAGCTGGGCAACCGCTATCCGGCCCAACTCTCCGGCGGCCAGCAGCAGCGGGTCGGGGTGGCCCGCGCGCTCGCGGCCGATCCGCCCATCCTGCTGATGGACGAGCCGTTCAGCGCGGTGGATCCGGTGGTCCGCGCCGAGCTGCAGCAGGAATTGCTGCGGCTGCAACAGCACCTGGCCAAAACCATCGTGTTCGTCACCCACGACATCGACGAAGCGACGATCCTTGGCGACAAGCTGGCCGTCTTCGCCACCGGCGGGCGGCTGGCGCAGTTCGGCACGCCGGAGGAAGTGCTGCGGGCACCGGTGGACGAATTCGTTGCCGGCTTCGTCGGTCGGGACCGCGGTTTCCGCTCGTTGTCCTTCACCGACGCCGCCGACCTGGCCCTGATGCCGGCCACCACCGCCACCGCAGACCGCATTGCGGAAGCGCCAGGGGAGGGCTGGCTGCTGTTGACCAACGACGGCGGCGGACCGGCGGGCTGGCTTCCTCCCGGCCAGCGGGACCCCGCGAAGGCACTGATCGGGGGATCGCTGTTCACGCTAGGCTCCAGCCTCCGGCAGGCGCTGGACGCGGCGCTGTCCTCTCCGTCCGGGGCGGGGGTCGCCGTCGACGCCGACGGCCGTGTGGCTGGCCTCATCGACCCCTCCGCCGTGCTGCAGCGGCTGCGGGCGGACGGCAGCTGATGGAGTGGTTTCTGGCGAACCTGCCCTATGTGATGGAACTGACCTGGCTCCACCTGTTCCAGTCTGTGCTCCCCCTGGTGCTTGGGCTGGTGGCGTCGCTGCCGCTGGGCTATCTGGCCTGGCGGATCCACGCTGTCCGCGGCCTGATCCTGTCCCTTTCCTCGGTGCTGTACACCATTCCCTCGCTGGCCCTGTTCGTAATTCTGCCCGTCATTCTGGGCACCGGCATCCTGGAGATGTCCAACCTGATCATTGCGCTGACCGTGTACACCGTGGCGCTGCTGGTCCGTGCGGTGGTTGACGCGCTGGAGTCCGTGGACGACGGCATCCGGCAAGCCGCGGCGGCCATGGGCTACCGGCCGGTGCGTCGGTTCTTCCAGGTGGATCTGCCGCTGTGCATTCCGGTGCTGGTGGCTGGTCTGCGGGTGGTGTCGGTGAGTAACATATCGGTGGCCAGCGTGGGCGCGCTGATCGGCGTCCCGAACCTCGGTTTCCTGTTCACCGACGGACTGCTGCGCAACTTCATGACCGAGATCGTGGTCGGCATTCTGATGACCCTGGTGCTGGCGGCGCTGATGGACCTTGTGTTGGTGGCGCTGGAACGAGTACTCACACCGTGGCTGCGCCGGCGCAAAGGTGCGGGAGGGTCGACGGCGCACACCGCCGGCGGGCCCGGTTCCGGGTCGGAAACCGGCAGTGCGGCGGCGGCACCGGATCGCATCGGACCGGAACAGCGGCCCGATGCTGCCCAGGCGGCGGTGCGCGGATGAATCTCTTCGAGCTGACGGCGGCGTGGTTCGTCGATCCGGCCAACTGGACCGGACCGGCAGGCATTCCGGCCAGGCTGGCCGAGCACCTGTTCTACAGCGGCTTGACCCTGGTGATCGCCGCGGCCATAGCCGTGCCGCTGGGACTGTACGTCGGCCATACCGGAAGGGGACGCGTCGCCGTCGTCGGGCTTGCCAGCGGGATGCGGGCGCTGCCAACGCTGGGCCTGCTGACCCTGTTCGTCACCGTGATGGGCCTGGGTTTGATGCCGCCGATCTACGCCCTGGTGATCCTGGCCATCCCGCCGCTGCTGGCGGGCGCCTATTCCGGGATTGCCGCCGTCGACCGGCCGCTGGTGGACGCCGCACGGGCGATGGGCATGACCGAATGGCAGGTATTGTTCCGTGCCGAAATGCCCAACGCGCTGCCGGTCATGCTTGGCGGGCTGCGTGGCGCGGTGCTGCAGGTCATCGCCACGGTCTCCATCGTTGCCTACATTAATCTCGGCGGCTTCGGCCGCTATCTGATCGACGGGCTTGCCGTTCGCGACCCGGTACGGCTGTTTGCCGGCGCTCTGCTGATCGCTGCGCTGGCACTGGTGGCCGACGCCGTGTTGGCCGTAATCCAGAAAATCGCCGTATCGCCCGGCGTGCGCGGCGCCCCCTCCGAGCCCAAAGGCAGGACAAGTAAGGTTGGAGCAGCCAGTGCCGGCAGATGAGGAGACAAGCATGAATAAGCAGCCCCGGATCAACGCACACCGCCAAGGGAAGAACAGGGCCCCGGCCGCCCGGCGGAGCGTGCTCGCGGCAGGAACGGCTGCCCTGGCGCTGCTGCTGGCGGCCTGCGGCGGCGGATCCAATCCGCTGCAGGAAGGGACACCGGCATCGGAGGGAAGCGCCGGCGGATCCCTGGTGGTCGGTTCCAGCGGCGGCACGGAAAGCCAGATCATTGCCGAAATCTACGCGGGTGCACTGACCGCCGCCGGCTACGACGTCAGCACGAAGCCCGGCATCGGCTCCCGGGAGGTGTACGTGAAGGCCGTCGAGGAAGGATCCGTGGACGTCATTCCGGATTACAGCGGAAACCTGCTGCTGTTCCTGGACTCCGGCGCGACGGCGGCCTCCGCAAAGGACGTCATGGCGGCGCTGCCGGCGGCCCTGCCCGAGGGACTCGGCGTGCTGGACCCGGCCTCGGCGGAGAGCAAGGACGCCATGGTGGTGACCAAGGCAACCGCGGAGAAACACAAGCTGACCTCGATCGAGGACATGGCCCCGGTCTGCCGCGATCTGGTGATCGGCGCCAACCCGGAGTTCGCCGAGCGCGAATACGGTCTGCCGGGACTGAAGAAGCACTACAACTGCGTGCCCAAGTCCTTCGAGCCGATCAACGATTACGGCGGGCCGACCACGCTCAACGCGCTGATCACCGACAAGATCCAGGTGGCCGATATCTACACCACCACGCCCTCCATCGAGGACAACGACTTGGTGGTGCTTGAGGATCCGAAGAACAACTTCATTGCGCAGCAGGTACTGCCGCTGGTCCGCACCGATTCGGTGGACGACAAGGCAGCCAAGGTGCTCAACGAAGTCTCGGCGGCGTTGACCACCGAGGACCTGATTGACCTCAACCGGCAGGTCAGCGGGGACGAGAAACGCAACCCGGCCGACGCGGCAGCCGATTGGCTGAGCAAGAAGGGCCTGTCCGACTAAGGCTTTGCATGGAGTTCCCGCACGCGCCGCTCCGGTCACCGGGGCGGCGCGTGCGGTGTGCGAAGATTTTTGAATGGCCGAGTTCAAGCAGTCCAATAAGCTCCACAACGTTCTCTACGACATCCGCGGTCCGCTGCTCGAGCACGCGCAGCGGATGGAGGCCGAGGGTCAGCGCATCCTCAAGCTGAACATCGGCAACCCTGCGCCGTTCGGATTCGAGGCGCCGGACGCCATTTTGGTGGACGTGATCCGCAACCTGCCCACGGCGCAGGGCTACAGCGATTCGCGCGGTATTTTCTCCGCCCGGACTGCCGTGTCGCAGTACTACCAGACGCGCGGCATCCAGGAGATCGGCGTGGACGACGTCTACCTGGGCAACGGGGTCAGCGAACTGATCACCATGAGCCTGCAGGCGCTGCTGAACAACGGCGACGAGGTGCTCATCCCGGCACCCGACTATCCGCTCTGGACCGCCTCGGTGTCGTTGGCCGGCGGCCACCCGGTGCACTATCTCTGTGTCGAGGAAGAGGGCTGGCTGCCCGATCTGGAAGATATGGAACGGAAGATCACCCCCAACACCAAGGGGATTGTGATCATCAACCCGAACAACCCCACGGGTGCCGTCTATCCGAAGCACATCCTCGAGGGCATGCTGGAACTCGCGCGCAAGCACAACCTGGTGGTTTTCTCGGACGAGATCTACGAGAAGATCCTGTACGAAGATGCCGAACATGTGAATACGGCGCTGCTGGCCGACGATGTGTTGGTCTTGACGTTCAGCGGGCTGTCCAAGGCCTACCGGGTGTGCGGCTTCCGCAGCGGCTGGATGGCCATCTCCGGGCCTAAGCATCTGGCCGCGGACTACATCGAAGGCATCAACCTGCTCACGAACATGCGGCTGTGCGCCAATGTGCCGGCCCAGCATGCCATCCAGACCGCGTTGGGCGGACACCAGAGCATCAACGACCTGATCCTGCCCGGCGGCAGGCTGCTGGAGCAGCGCAACAAGGCCTATGAGCTGCTGAACGCCATCCCCGGAGTCAGCACCCAGCAGGCCAAGGGGGCGCTCTACCTGTTCCCGAAGCTGGACCCGGAAGTCTATGCGATCAAGGACGATGAACAGTTCGCCTTGGACCTGCTCAAGCAGCAGAAAATCCTGATCTCGCACGGCCGGGCCTTCAACTGGACGCAGCCGGACCACTTCCGCTTGGTCACGTTGCCAAACGTGGACGTCTTGACCGAAGCAGTCGGGCGGATCGAGGAGTTCCTGACGGGGTACCGGCAGTAACTGCCGCATCGCCGTAGCCGCGCTGCCCTCACGTGGGTAGGCTTTCCCCACCGCGTGCCAAGCAGGCCGTGCCGAATGGAGGACGAGGGTGGAAGAGGTAGAGGTCCCGGTATTTTCACGGAGTCCGTCGGAGTTGCTGCGGGTCGGACCGGGCTTTGACCTGGCTGCCGTGGACCCCGGCAGCACTCCGGGGTTTGCCGGCGGCAAGGCGGCGGGCAAGGCCTTGCTCAAAGCGTCCGACCGCCGGCTCTCCGAACTGCAGGAACGGCTCTTTGCGCAGAGTCGCGGTGGGGCACGGGATGCTGTCCTGCTGGTGCTGCAGGGCATGGATACTTCCGGCAAGGGCGGGATCGTGCGGCACGTGGTCGGAGCGGCCGACCCGCAGGGCGTCTCCCATCACGCATTTAAGGCCCCGACGCCGGAAGAGCTGGAGCACGATTTTCTCTGGCGGGTGGAGCGGGAGTTGCCCGGTCCGGGCCTGATCGGCGTCTTCGACCGGTCGCACTATGAAGACGTGCTCATCCACCGCGTGCACGGGCTCTCCTCCCGGGAGGTGGTGGAGGCCCGGTATGGCCAGATCATCGACTTCGAAGCATCGGTGGCCGGCAGAGGTATCCGGCTGGTCAAAGTCATGTTGCACCTGGGCAAGGCCGAACAGGGCCAACGGTTGTTTGAGCGGCTGGACCGCTCGGACAAATATTGGAAGTACGATCCGGGTGATGTGGACGAACGCCGTCTCTGGGACGAGTACCAGCAGGCCTACCAGGTGATGCTGGACCGGACCAGCACCGCCGAGGCGCCCTGGTTCGTCGTACCGGCGGACAACAAGTGGTACGCGCGGATTGCCGTGCAGGAGCTGCTGCTGCAGGCGTTGGAAGCCATCGACCCGCAGTGGCCGCCGGCCCATTTCGACGTCGCCGCGGAAAAGGCCCGGCTGGCCGACTCGTAGCAGCGGCCGGACCGGCGGCAAACTATCGAGGCAGGCGTCTGTGCTGTGGCGGACCCTCCTGTGGGCGTGCCGGGCGGGCTAGTTCGGGGTAACCGGGGAAATCGGGGATGCCGGAGTGCCTGCACTGACCGGTGTTTGCCCGGCGTTGGTCGCGCTGCGGGCGGCGTCCAACCGTTGCCGCGCGCCTTCCAGCCAGGCCTCGCAGCGGGCGGCCAGCGCTTCGCCGCGTTCCCACAGCGCCAGGGACTGCTCAAGGGTAGCGCCGCCGGCTTCCAGCTGGCTGACCACGGCTACCAGCTCTTCGCGTGCCTGTTCATAGGACAGGGACGCGACATCGGCCGGCGTTGCTGGCTGCTCTGTCATCGGGTTCTCACTTTCGGTGCAGGTCATCTGTCGAGGGCTGTTGAGGTTGCGGGAGCGTCAGGGGAGTGTTTCGGCGGCGACCTCGCCAACCGCGAGGCGGAGGCGCAGCCGAGTACCGGCGGGAGCGTCGGCCGCATTGCGCAGCACGTGGCCATCCGGCAGTTGGGCCACGGCGTAGCCACGGTCCAGCGTGTTCTGAGGTGAAAGCGCACGTACCTGCGCTTTGAGATGGGCAATTCGGTCCGCATCCCGGTGCACTGCCGAGGAGACCGCTTGGTGGGCTCGTGAGATGAGCCGGTGGAGGTCCTCCGCCCGGACATCCACCATGCCGGCAGGATTAGCCATCACCGGACGGCTGCGCAGCGTCGCCAGCCGGTCGGACTCACGATGGACCAGTTGCTCCACCCGCCGGGCCAGCATCGCGCGGGCCTGGCCGATGCGGTGCAGTTCCTCACTGACTTCCGGGACAATGCGCTTGGCAGCATCCGTGGGAGTCGAGGCGCGCAGGTCCGCAACGTCATCCAGCAGCGGGCGATCTGCTTCGTGTCCGATGGCGCTGACAATCGGAGTGGCTGCCGCAGCCACCGCGCGAACCAGGTCTTCGTTGCTGAAGGGCAGCAGATCTTCCAGGGATCCGCCACCGCGGGCGATGACGATGACATCCACGTCCTGGCGGGAGTCGAGCTCCGCGAGTGCCCGCATCACCTGCGCCACCGCGTTGACGCCCTGGACGGCAACCTCGCGCACTTCGAATTCGACGGCCGGCCAGCGCAGCGAGGCATTCCGGATGACGTCCTTCATGGCATCGGAATCCCGGCCGGTGATGAGGCCGATGCGGTGCGGCAGCAGCGGCAGTCGCTGCTTGCGCGACGGGTCGAACAGGCCTTCGGCGGCCAGTGCCCGGCGCAGCCGCTCCAGCCTTACCAGCAAGTCGCCGAGACCCACAGGCCGGATATCGCGGGTCTGCATGGTCAGTCGCCCGGTCTTGATGTACAGGTCCGGCTTGATCTGCGCCACCACGCGCGACCCCGGTTCCAACGGCATCTCCAGGCGTGCCATCACGCTTCCCCAGACCACCAGGCTGAAGGATGCCTCGGCGTCGGTGTCGCGCAAGGTCAGGTAGGTCGTTGAGTTGCGCCGATTCAGCTCTATGACTTGGCCCTCCACCCAGGTGGGCGGCACGCGGTCGATGTGCATCTTGAGCTTCTGGGACAGCATCCGCAGCGGCCACGGGTTCTCGGCTGTCGTTTGGTTGGCAGTCGGGGGCAGGGTCGACTTCCCGGTGTCCGCTCCTTGGACCCCGCCTGACTCCATGAATTGCCCCCTCCGGCAGTGTGCTTCGGTGTGCTTCCGGCGGCTGCCGAAGACTCTACATTCTTACCAGCTATCCCTGACATTCGGATTCTCTGTTGTACTGGGTACAATTCGCGCAGGCCCGTACGGCTCTGCCGAACCACTGGGTGGAAGACGAGGACGGAGGTAGCAGTGCGCGTATTTCTGGCCATGCTAAGCGGGGTTCTGGCTGTGCTCCTCGCTGGCGCCGCACTCTGCGGGGCCTGGGCAAACCAGCGCGTGTTCGACCGCGATGGCTTCGTGTCGCTGGCTGCGCCGCTGGGCAACGATGCCGAATTCCGTGCCGCGCTTGCCTCCACAGTGACGGAAGAAGTTGCCGGAAGCGAAGACCTGCCAGCGGGTCTGCGGGACTTGATGCGCCCCGTCGTCGAACGGACTGCCGGGGCGGTCACCGAGCTGGACGGTTTTCCGCAGGCGCTGAATGAAACCCTGGCCAAGTCGCACACCCTGACGTTTACCGGCAAGAAGGGGTCCGACGCTGGGATCACCTTGGATATTGCACCCATTGTGGACCTGGCGGTTAAGCGGGTAGCGGACGCTTTCGGCGCCAATCTTCCGGTCCCGGACCGAGTGCTGGTCCCGCTGGGCTCCGCCCAGACCGCGGCGCTGCTGACTTTTTGGCAGGGCCTGGCCGCGCAGTGGTGGCTGGCAGCGCTGGCTGCGGCCGCCGCGCTGGTGCTGATGCTGCTGGCCGCCCGCCACAAGACCACGGCACTGGCTTGGGCCGGTATTGGCGCGGCACTGCTGGGCGGGATCCTCTGGCTGGCGGCCGTGCAGGTGCCGCCTGTGGCCGCGGGCGCGGCGGGCCACAGCGAGCTTGCCGCCACGTTCGCGGGGAAGCTGGCTGCATTGGCCGTGGCCGACTTCCGCCCCTGGGCTGCCGTTTTTGCCGGCGCAGGACTGGTGGTTGCCGTGGCCGGCTTCACCCTGCGGGCGTTGCTGAGCGGGGACCGGCGGAACAGGGCTACGGGCTAGCATAGAGGCATGGCCAGTACAGCAGTTTCCCTTTCCATGCCTACCGTTCCCCGCAAGCGACGTACTCCCGATGAGATCGCGTCAGCCAAGCCCGTGGACGGCGACAAGAAGGTGCTGCTGGCAGCTCCCCGCGGATACTGTGCCGGCGTGGACCGTGCCGTGATCGCCGTCGAAAAGGCGCTTGAGCACTACGGTCCGCCGGTCTACGTGCGAAAGCAGATCGTGCACAACGTGCACGTGGTGTCCACTTTGGAGGAGAAGGGCGCCATCTTCGTTGAAGAGACGGACGAAGTTCCGGAAGGGGCGCTGGTCGTTTTCTCGGCGCACGGAGTCAGCCCCGCCGTCGTGCAGTCTGCTGCGGATCGGCAGTTGCGCACCATTGATGCCACCTGCCCGTTGGTCACGAAGGTGCACCGCGAAGCGGTGCGCTTCGCCCGCGACGGCAACGAGATCCTGCTGATTGGTCACGAGGGGCACGAGGAAGTCGAAGGGACCTACGGCGAGGCACCCGACCACACCACCATCGTGAACAACCCGGACGAGGCGCGGACTGTGGAGGTTCGCGACCCGAACAAACTGATTTGGCTCTCGCAGACGACGCTTTCCGTCGACGAGACATTGGAAATCGTCTCGATCCTGCGCGAACGCTTCCCGGCGCTGCAGGATCCGCCCAGCGATGACATCTGCTACGCCACCTCCAACCGGCAGGCAGCGATCAAGAAGATTGCCCCGCAGTCTGACCTGGTGATTGTGGTTGGCTCCGCGAACTCTTCCAACTCGGTCCGGCTGGTGGAGGTCGCGTTGGAATACGGCGCCAAAGCGGCCTACCGGGTTGACTTCGCCAACCAGGTGGATGAGTCCTGGTTCGAGGGTGTGGCCAGCGTCGGCGTGACCTCGGGCGCCTCCGTGCCGGAGGTGCTGGTGCGCGAGGTTCTGAGCTTGTTGGCCGACTACGGCTACGGCGAGGTGGAGGAAATCGTCACCGCCCAAGAGGACATTCTGTTCTCGCTGCCGAAGGAACTGCGTGCCACGCTCAAGGAACGCGGCGATGAATCCCGCGGTCTCGGCGGCAGGGTCGCCCGCCCGGCCAGCTAAGCCCGCCGGGCGGTGTCCCGGGCTGGCTGCCCGGGACACCGCATTTCGCAGGGGGCGGAACCGGCGAGTTAGGCGGCCGGATCCCTGTTTTCGATCAGCTCCGGGGCCGACAGCAGCCGGGGCGTATTTTCCAGGGCAGCCGGTGCCGCGGGTTCTTCCAGCACCGTCGCGTCGAAGGCATTGATCTTCCGGGCGGTCGGCAGCACCCTCGACTCCAAGGTCCCGACGAACGAGTTGTACCGCTCGACCGAGCTTTTCAGCGATGAACCCAGCCGCGTGACGTGCTCGCCCAGCGTTCCGAGCCGCTCGTAAAGCTGCCGCGACAGGTCGAATATTTCACGTGCGTTGTCCTTGAGGACTTCCTGCCGCCAGGTAAACGCCACCGATTTCAGCGTGGCCAGCAGCGAGACGGGGGAGACCAAGGCAACGCTGCGGGCAAACGCGTGGTCCAGCAGGCCCGGATCAGCATGCAGGGCGGCTGACAGCACCGCTTCCGAGGGCAGGAAGCACAGCACCAATTCCGGTGAGGCCTGCAGCTGCTCCCAATACTTCCGACCCGCCAAAGCATCAACGTGGCCGCGCACGGCCTTGGCATGAGCGGCCAGCAGATCCGCACGTTGCTGCTGTTCGGCGGCCGATGCGGCCGCTGGGATCTCCTGGGCCTGCAGGTAGGCCCGCAGCGGCACCTTGGCGTCCGCCACGATGGATTTTCCGCCGGGCAGCCGGATCAGCATGTCCGGGCGGCCGGTCCGGTCCGCGCCAGCCAGATGGACCTGCTCGTCAAAATCCACATGGGGGAGCATGCCGGCTGCTTCCACGACCCGGCGCAGCTGCACCTCGCCCCACTGGCCGCGGGCTGAGTTGGACTGCAACGCGGAGGCGAGCGTCTGCGTGGAACGCATCAGCGCCTCGTCACTTTGCTGGGCTGCACGCAGTTGCTCGGCCAGCTGGCCAAACTGCTCCACCCGGTCCCGTTCCAGCAGGCTGACCTGCTGCTGGACCAGCTTGAGCTTCTCGCCGACCGGGATCAGGGCGCGGAGCACCGTGTTTTCTTGCTCATCCTGGGCGGAGAGCTGCCTGTTCTGCTCGGCGAGCATCCGGCGCTCCGCATCCACCCCCGCAAGGCGGGCCGAGAGCTCTGCCAGCCGGTCGCCGTCGTGTTTGGAAGCGTCCTGTAGATCCGCCACACGGCGGCGGAAAAGGACAGCCACGGCCAAAGCCCCGGCCGCGGCGCCAACGAACAAGGCCAGAAGTGCGAGAAGTACATGCGAAGCATCCATGCCTTCACGATGCCAGCTGCCTCGGACAAATTAGCGAACGCCGGTCCTTGTGTCCCGGTCACGGTATCCTTGACTACCGTGGCTCTAACTATTGGCATCGTCGGACTGCCCAACGTCGGCAAATCAACCCTCTTCAACGCGCTGACCCGCAACAACGTGCTCGCGGCAAACTATCCGTTCGCCACCATCGAGCCGAACGTCGGCGTGGTTTCGTTGCCGGACCCCCGGCTGGACCAGCTGGCAGGGATCTTCGGGTCGCAGCGGATCCTTCCGGCGACCGTGTCCTTCGTGGACATCGCCGGCATCGTCAAGGGCGCGTCCGAAGGTGAAGGGCTGGGCAACCAGTTCCTGGCCAACATCCGCGAAGCGCAGGCAATTGCCCAGGTCATCCGCGTCTTTGACGACCCTGACGTAGTGCACGTGGACGGCAAGGTGGACCCGCGCTCGGACATGGAGACGATCAACACCGAGCTGATCCTGGCCGACCTGCAGACCTTGGAAAAGGCCATTCCGCGGGTGGAGAAGGAAGTCAAGATTAAGAAGCGCGACGCCGCCGAGCTGGCCGCCATGCAGGCGGCCCAGGCGGTGCTGGAGCGCGGCGACACCGTTTTCGCCTCGGTGGAGAGCGACAAGCTGGACGTGGAGAACCTCAAGGAACTGAGCCTGCTCACCGCCAAGCCGTTCATCTACGTGTTCAATGTGGACGACGCTGTGCTGGCCAGCCCGGAACGCCAGGCCGAACTGCGCGCGCTGGTGGAGCCGGCCGACTGCGTCTTTTTGGATGCCAAACTGGAAGCGGACCTCGTTGAACTGGACGAGGAAGAAGCCCGCGAGATGCTGGAGATGAACGGCCAGGACGAATCCGGGCTGGACCAGCTGGCACGGGTTGGCTTCCACACCCTGGGCCTGCAGACCTACCTGACGGCGGGGCCGAAGGAAGCGCGCGCCTGGACCATCAACCGGGGCGATACCGCCCCGCAGGCTGCCGGTGTCATCCACTCGGACTTCCAGCGCGGCTTCATCAAGGCCGAAGTGGTCTCGTTCGCCGACCTGGTGGACGCAGGATCCATGGCCGAGGCCAAGTCCCGCGGCAAGGTGCGGATCGAAGGCAAAGACTACGTGATGGCCGACGGCGACGTGGTTGAGTTCCGCTTCAATGTCTGATGCTCTGCCGGCTTGCCCGGAGTGCCGCGAGGGGTTTACCTACGAGCAGGGCGCCTTGTTGGTGTGCCCGATGTGCGGCCACGAATGGCCGAAAGACGAGGCCGAGACCACGACGCCGGAGGCCGCTTCGATCAAGGATGCCGTGGGCAACGTGCTCGCTGCCGGTGACACGGTCACGATCGTCAAGGACCTCAAGGTCAAGGGCGCCGGTGGCGGTACGGTGAAGGTCGGCACGAAGGTGCGCGGCATTCGACTCATCGAGGACGGCGTCGGCGAGCACGACATCGATGCGACCGTCCCCGGGTTTGGGCGGATGCAATTGAAGTCCAGCGTGGTGAAGAAGGTCCTCTAGCCGCCAGCCGTTCCCAATGGGCAGGGGTTCTAGTCGTGCAGGTAGCCCTCGTCCACCGCGTAGAGCCTCGTTCCCGGAACGGAGGTGGGAACGAGGACTCGACCGTGATCCTGGGTCCACTGTCATCAGGGGTGTTCGGCTACGGAACGTTGGTGGTGTTTGGTTCAATGTGTGGATCTCGGTCGGGCGTCCCCGGCTCGAAGGCGATCCGATGGCTGGTCGCCGCTAACTGGTAAGCTCACCGAGGCTGGCATGGTGCCAGCTTGGAGGGGGATGGGCACGATATGACGGACGATGGCGTCAGTTACGAGACTAGAACCGTGCGCACCATTCGCGGCACTGAATCTCGAACTGTGTCGAAATGGGAGAAGGAAGGCTGGGAGATCGTCTCCCAATCGCAGGGAAAGCTGCAGACGGAGATCACCATGCGTCGGCGCAAGCCGAAGACGCCACGGGGTCTTGTCACCTTCGGCGGTGGAGCGCTCGCGGTCCTGATCATCGCCCTCATCGTGAACGGGATCATCCGCGAGCAGGGCAGCGCTGAGGCAGTAGAGACGCCTGAAGCCTCCGCCAGCGAGAGCGCCCCCGCCTCAAGGGAAACACCTTCCCAGGAGCCGACGTCCACCGAGTCGACTGGAGCCGGTGAGGTCGTGCTCACTCCTGAAGACAACTCGGAATTTGCGGCGATCCTCGGCCTCGCTGACTATTGCGACGGTTCCATCGCAGCTTTTGCGGAGAAGTACCGCGGTCAGACAATCGCATTCGATGGGAATATCGGAGCGATGAACAGTCACGACGGCGCCAGCACGCGGTACGACATTCTGATCGGCGCGGGGGACTTCAGTAAGACCTCAGCACTCGGCCCGGCGTTTCAGTTCCGTGACGTGAACACCACTAGCGATTTGCACTATACCGGCGACACGCCGGACACGATCGGCGTCGGTACCAACCTTCACGTCACAGCACAGGTCGAAGAATACGAACCCAACTCATGCCTATTCCTCTTGGAGCCGGGCGAGACAACGTTCCGCTAGACGCTTTAAGGGTCGACGCGACTTGCAGCTGAGAGCACGTGTTCTTAGCGGCCCATCGAGGTTATTCCGCTTCAATGTTTAGTTTCAAGTGATTGCTTGAGGAAGGCCCGGGGTGCTGACTGCATCCCGGGCCTTATCTTTTTAGGTGAGCCGGTCCTCTACGCCAAATCCGTGTTCATTACACCAAGGCTTGCAGCGTGGTGATGCGGTCATATCATCCCCTGTTAGTTTTGACCTTAAGACATAGGCTATTGGTAATACTGTCGTTTCTCAGCGTGGTACTCCGGTGATTCCGATCCTCGACTCCGCATTCTGTAAGCCGGCTCGTGCATTCTCCATAGATGGTGTTTCGCTCTTGGACCAAAGCCAGTGCGACAGAAATTTGCCATCGCGTCAAAGCTTAATTAGTGGCGTAATAGCTGGCCATCAATATGGATTGCTCTGATATCCTTCTTCAAAAGAGCCCGCGTGCCGGTATCGGCGCATATTGGACGCCCCCACACCCTATTCCGTCACTGGAGAGAGACAAAGCATGGATCTGACTCGCGCAACATCCCAAGAGATCGGCACAGTGCTCGACCATGCTGGCGCGACCTGGAGCTATGACGACGATGGCGACATCCGGATGCGATTCCGATTGGAGCGGCAGCCTTGGACCGATGTCGTCTTTTATGAGTTCGATACCGTCAAGCAAGACTTCTCCATGCGCGGTCAATTCCTCTACGGTCGTGCCGTTCCACAGGCGAACGGTATGACGCGGTGGGAGGTACCACTAGTGTCTGGCCACACGCCCACAGCCGTAGCGCAGAAGGTCGTCACCATTTACCTGATGCCTAGGCCTGGCGGCATAAGTGTTCAGATCCATGCGGCGATTGCCCCCCTCGAACAACCGCGTCCAATGCACATTAAAATCAGGCCCGGAGATCAGCAAGTCAGCAGGATCGAGAATGATTTCCCGGGCTTCGTTCGCGCGGGAGACTCCAAGCAGGTTTGGATGTCGACACGCGTTGGAGGAACCCGGGTCGCTGAGGAGGATTTCCATGACATGGTCCTGACAGCCTCAGAAGTCGGCCTAGCCATGTTCGATGGCCCGTTCACGGGCTGGCTTTTCCCGCGTGATGTGTAGGTCCGCGTCTGTTGCCAACCGCCTCCGCACGTAAAGGTTATTCGGTTACGGAACGCGGTCGAATTTAGGTTTGCGCTCTAACCTCTGGGCCCAAGCTGCACGTATGCATCACGACGGAGGAGTGGAAAAGCGGAGGGTACACTCGGCAACACCTCTCGTAGTGTGCTGACGGTCGCAGGTTCAAGGCTCAAGGTCACGCTGGACAGGAAACTGGGCCGTGAGACCTCGCCGCAGGTGAAGCTGCTGGCCGGGATGACCCTGCCGCCGCTCGTCAGGCAGTCCCGCCGTGCCCGTAATGCCCAGGCTGATGAAGGCGGGCCGGCCGCCTCGCCGGAATAGAAGTTGGTGGTCGAGGCTGAAGCCATGACGGTCAGCGGGAGTCTGATTTCAGCAGTTCTGCATGGCGCATGATGAGGGAAGGGCCACCAGGACAGCAGAAAATATGACACATGCGGCTGTCGCCAAGAGCCAGGTTAAGGCCATCGTGCGTAAGTGTCCTTCTGTGAGTTCTTGGTAGTTCTCGCTGACCTTCGCACGATGGCTTTTCACATCGCCGGAGCGACACATCAAGCCCGGGAAACTACACAACTGCCAGGGACGCTACCTGCAATTTTGTTGGCCAGGCGGTTCGGCTGGCACTCACGCGTCCTCGGCAGATTTCGGGAACCGCCGTCGAAGATCGTCCAGACGTGCCTGTGTTTCCTCTGCCTCGACGGAGAGTCCTAGGTCGTGTAGGTAAGTTCCGAGACGATCGAGAAGATGTATGAGGTGTTGCATGTGGTCATCTGGGTTTAGCTCAGCAGGCAGCTGGAGATGGCCAACAGCTCGGGTAATTGCCTGCACGGCCTCATTAGGACGGTCGAGTGCGCTTAACGATTCTCCTAGGAGACCAAGCACGTGTGCGAGCGAGACTTGGAGTTCGTTGTCGCTGGGGTCGCCGTCAACTAGTGCCTGCCACACGTTGGCTGACTGTTCGGCGGCGATAGCGGCTTCGGAATGCTCCAGTAGCCGGTGGTGGGCGTAGGCAAGCATAAAAAAAACAACCGCCATGCTCCTGCGTTGGTCCCTGACTCCGCTCGACATGGCCCGATAGATCGCGATGGTGTCCATCAGAGGTTGAATAGAATCCTGCCATCGGCCTGCGGCGAAAAGAGTCTTCCCCAATTCTTGAAGGGCATCGCCGAGCGTTCGCATTGAATCGTGGTCATCGGGAGTCTCAGCAAGTGACGCCTGGCAGGATTGCACTCTTTGTGTCAAAGACACGACGGCTTCGTCCGCATCGCCCTTCTGGAGGAGGGCCTGCCCGAGAACTGAAGTAGCTGCGCTTGAGAATATCCGTGCTTCATCATCCAGTCCTTCGAGCCCTTCAAGGACTTCGACGGCTCTTCGCGCGTACCTCACCGCAGCATCCGGTTGGCCAGCCCCCGCGTGAGAGGAAGCCACCCAATAGAGTGATTGCCCGTACTCCAACCGTCTCTTGTGGTCTGCGGGAGACATCTGCCAAAGCAATTCCGCGATGTTAGCCCCACTCGCGAAGTGCGTGGCAGCCACCTGAAAGCGGCCAGCCTTTAACGAGGTATATCCGGCTTGGAGGTAGGCGTTGGAGAGTTTGATGGGATCTTCCCCGGGGGAGGCGTCAGCCTTGGCTCGAGTGATTTCGAGGCTTCCTTCTGCCAAGCCGGCTGCATCCTCCCACCGCTCGTGCTTCATCGCCGTTTGAGCCAGATAAGCGAGCAAGAACGGGAGTTCGTCCTTAATCAATTCGCGAATCTTCGAGTCAACTTCCCGATCGTCGCGATCGGGGTTCTGATTTGAGCGGGCGGAGTATTTCGACGCTGAAGAATCGATGTTGGCTTGTGCCTCTCTGACTCGCCCCTGGTGCAACTGAACGCTGGCAAGGAGAAGAGGGTCGCATTCCGTTCGCTCGAACCACTTTTCAGCTTCCCGCCACTCGCCCGACTGGGAGCACACGTACGCCAGCTTGGTGTGGATACCCTCGAGTCGGACCAGGCGGCCAAGTTCTGTTTTTTCGTTGAGGCGGGCTGCCTGAAGCAAATAACTCTTCGCCTCGGTGAGTCGTCCTGCTTTTGCCAGCTGCTGCCCAAGCTTTGCGAGCGTTGATGCCTCCTCATGCGCATCACTATCTTCAACTGCGCCGGCGGGGGGTCGGCTCTCCCAGAGTGATAGAGCGCTATCGAGCGCCGCCCGGGATTCGTTATTGTCCGACAGGTTCTGATAAATCTCGGCCAGTGCCAACCTGTCCGAGATCGGGGCGTCGCTCGTCGACTTTCGTGCGGCCCATCGTTTTAGCAGTTCTGCAGCCTTTCTACGACGTTCCAGAGACAGTTCGGGCTGATCCATTTCTGCATCGATGTCTGCCAGGGAGACGAGGTATTCTGCCCGCAAATTGTCGTTGAGATCCGGGAGTTCCGCAAGGTCGCGGTATATCGAGGAAGCGGCATCCAGATTGTTGTGCGCTTCCGAGTGTCGTCCAAGTTCTCGTTGAGCGCGTCCAATGTTCGCTAAGCGCTCCGCCAGGTCAGCACGCCCTACAGCACCGCCACGGACTAGGTGCGGTTCCAGTAGTTCCAGTTCCCACAGATCCCGCTCGATACTTGTTTGGTTCGTCGATGGCGCGGAGAACCCCACAAGCGCGGTTGCCGTGCTTCGCGTCAAAGCGTTCAGCTTGGGTAACGCCGCGATGGGTCCTACGGCCGCCCGAATATTCTGGTGCTGTGCGTTGGCTGGATTCGACGTGAGCTCACGCAGCCACTGCTCGGCCAGGACGGCGCCAGCTTGGGCGAGTTCCTCGGGGGCTGAGGCCTCACGGATGGCGCGAGCTGCCAGTTGATGAATCGCGAGGCGGCCAACCTGCCAGCTTCCTGTGAGCTGGATGATTCCGTAGTCAACGAGGCGTTTGACCCCGGGATGTATTCTCGTCCTGGTTGCCGGCAGATCTGTGACACCTGCAACCCAGTCGCAGACACTATCCCGCTGCCAGAGCCACGTGGGGTGTCCATCTGGATCCTGCAGGGCCGCGACCATTGCTGTCCGTTCCACCATACCGTTCGGCATGCCTCGAGCGGCTTTGTCTAGTGCGACCTTCCACGTGGCGCCTATAAGCGTTGGATAGCCTCCAGCATCAGAATAATCGGCCGCTTCATCCATTTGCGGGGACTCATGGAACTCTTTGACCCAGTCAGAGACAGTCATGCTGTTGGCGGCAATTGTGGAAGCGGCAATGGACAGCGCCAACGGGTGGTGCCTCACTGTGTCGGACAATCCGGCCCTGTCATGCGCGGACGTCTCAGGCAGGCGGGTATTGAGAAATTCTTCAGCCTCGTCCGGAGAGAACAGCTCCGCTTCGACCTGATGGCCAGAGCTGCTGATCCGATGGGAGGCGCTCAATGTTGTGATGAGAACCCGTCCCTTCGGATTCGTCCCTGGTGGGACCAATTTGCGTTCAATTAGCTCTGCGGCGTTCGCGTCGTCGAAGACGATCAGCCAGCGCATGTCGGTCGTTTTCAGATGATCGAGTAATCCGCGCGCAAGCTGTTCTTCGCGATCCCCGGCGTGTGCTGCGACGGAGTTTTTGGGGCCACTATCAAGTCGTTCCGCTGCCTGTGCCAATTCTCGGGTTACGGCCACGGCATCGGCGGACTCCACCCAAATCAGCAAGTTGTGACGCTCGTCGTCTGAACTCCTGAGCGCTTCCTGCATGATCTTGCGAGCCGCGAAGGTTTTCCCGAAACCAGGCCCGCCACGCAGCCACACACGCCGATCGCCGCTGTCGCCCCAATGTCGGTCAATCTCGTTCTCGAATGCACGAGGCTGATAGTGGTCCCCCACCTCCGCAAAGTTCCCAACAAGTATCTGATCGGTTGGCGATCCTTTTGATTGTGGCGGTAACGCATCAGCTAGTGCTTGAACCGCAGAGCTGGGGAGGCCGGCGTCATCCACCTGGTCAGCAGTGGTCGATGCCCAAACAATCCTTCTGATTCCCGGCTTGTCACCGTTCAGCATTCTCGCTCCGCCAACCGCTGGCGCTGACTTCGCATGGGATCCGAGGAACCACTGGGCGGCTAGTACGGCGAGCCTAGCCGTCTGCCTGCGGAAGGTGGCGCCAGCAGATTTTCCTTGAACCCCCTTTTGGTTTCCACGATCGGTCCAATGCATCGTCGCAAAGTCCTTGTGGGCGCCGGGGACTGGAATGTCGGCCCAGACCTGCTTCCCATCCTTGAGGATTCTTCCTGGATGCAACGGCAGCGAAGGACGCTGGTCATTGCGTTCCAGATTCCAGGCCACCTGAGCCAGGAGAAGGACCTCACGCTGGCTCAGGGCGCGGTTCTTATTGAGAACGCTACGCACCGTTCCGTCATTAGCCAGATTCTCGAATGCCTTATAAAGCGAGTTCCTCAGCGATTCGGTGTTGGCGGAAACGACAAAGCTGTCGACAAAATGTCGCGCTGCGGAGGGCAATACGGGGCGCTCGAACTCATTGGGATCGAGGTGTTGACTGTCCGTCAGGCCGTATCGTTCGACCAAACTATGCAGATAGGCGGCGAGAACCACCACAGGCTCCGCTGTGTTCGGAGAGTCTCCCAAAATAAATTCGATTGCTTGTGTGAGTGTGCCCCTAACAACGATCTCCGCGTTTCCCATGACTGGATTTTCTCACCTGTCGCACTCAATTTGCGCCAAGGCATCGCTGGGCATACGGGCGGTTGATGCCTAGCGATGCCTCGTTCGATCGTGGAACCAGCGTCAAACTGACGCATCCGGAACGGAAGGAACGCAGGACATGAACACAACCATTGCGGCGCTACTTATCGGGGCGGCTATTCTCGCTGCTTTTTCTCTTTGGATATTCACTTACCTGAAAAGCCAACGGTCATCCCGGCCCCGATTTGCTGTACCGCCCGTTTACACGAATCATGCAAAGGAGCGGATGCTCGAACGCCAGGTGCAGCAGCACCACATCGAAGAGGTTCTTGCCAAGCCCAGTCGACAGATCCCGGATCGGGATAATGAGAGCGTGCGGCTCGAGCGCCAGATTGATGGACGGATCCTGAAGGTCTGGGTAGTGGCAGAACACTGGACAACCGCGAATGCGGCGACAGTTAAGTCGACGGCGTGGGCTGACGTAGTGCAGACGTTTCAGATCCCGGCTGGTCAAACTGGAATCGTCATCGGGGTTGGGGGCTCTAGCATTCGCCAGATCGAGGCCGCGTCGAACTCTCGGATAAGTATCGGCAGGACTGGGATGGTGACAGTTTCGGCCGGCTGTGCTCCGTCCGTTGAGAAGGCCAAACAGATGATCTTCAGAGTCGTCGATCGCGCCCATGGCGCGGGCCCCAGCGGCTATCGAGCAGCCTGAAGTGCTCGTGCGTAATCCACGAAAAACGTAAGGAGGTGATCATGATGACCAGCAAGAATTCCAATGGCGCAGCTAAAGCGGGAGCCGTACCCCGCACGGTTTCTCCGGCGCCTCCAGCAGAAGACTGGCTCAGCCAACGCGTTCGGCGGATACGAAAAGGTGAAGCATTCCAACAACACCTTCAGCATGCGTACAACGAAGAAGTGACTCGGAAGTAGGAAAGCGCCTCGTCCGGATAGCCACTAATGGCGGCCCCGGACGGGGCGCTATTCATAGGAAAGAAGATGCGTCCCCTCTAGATGAGGTTATTCGGCTACGGAACGTGGTCAAATTTAGGTCTGCGCTCTAACATCTGTTTGACGGTTGTTCCGCAAGAGCTGTCAGGGTCGGGGCTCGTCTCACCGTGCTGGTTTGAAGCACCCCAATTGAGTACTTACTGAGTACTCAATCGGGTGCTTCTGTGAACTCTCGCTGACCGAGCTGGGCTTAACACAGAGCGCAGCTGCTACTAGCGCGGGTCTCAGCCTCGCAATCTGACGACGCTAGACGTTCAAGTGCGCTGTGGCGTTACGAACTGAAAAGAGCTCAAACTGGTCGGTGCGGGTGCGTGTGGCAAGGATGTCCCGAAAGTACCGCTGCAACTTTTGGCCATCGGCAGACGCTGTAGAACCCGCGTTGCGAAGTAAAAGTTCAACAGCTCGCCAGACGAGGTCTTCGACGACAAAGTAGGCACCATTGAGCCGTAGAGTTCTGGCTGCACTAAACTCCTCACGACCGATGTTGCTTCGATCAGCGTACGTTTCATATAGGCGTGCGCTTTGGACCAGGGTAGCCGATGCCGCGTCCACGTAGCCCATAGCCATTCCCAGGACACGGCGCCACTCCTCATGGTCCGCCCGCTTCGATCCGTCCTTTATCCAAGGGTGGTTGGTTGTCAAAATAAGACGCTCAAACTCATCAATAGCGGCGTAGCCAAGTCCCACGGACGTGGCAGCAACTTCACCCTCTGCGAAGCCGACGAAAGTACCCGCATAAACGCTGTTTCCGTGAAGCCGAGATCCTGGAGTCGTGCCCAGCAGGGCTGTTGTCCAGGTTTCAGGAGAGACATAGTCATCAGGCACAAACGCGTTTTTGACTGTTATCCCGTTGGAGCCCGAGCCTCGCATCCCAATAACTGATCCCCAGTCGTCGAGTACTTCGTAGTCCTTGCGGTTAACCACCATCCAAGCTCGGTAGGGTGAAGGCCCGGTCGCAGTTGTCGTCGGTATTGTGGCTGTTGCGAGGAAATGCGTCGAATAAGGAGCACCCGAGCAGTAACGCCAAGTCCCGTTCAAAATCCATCCTCCGTCTACACGCAGGACGGTTGCATCTCGGCTGTTGCCGCTAGCCGGGGCTATCATCAAGCCATGTTCCGCGAAAACCTCGCGCTGGGCAGTTTCATTAAAATAGGACCCTAACGTCAGTGAGTGACCAACGGAAAGAGACAGGCACCAGGCGGTTGAAGGGCAGCCACGCGCCACCTCTGCAACTACTTGGTAGAACGCCGAAACACCCAGTTCTAGGCCGCCAAACATTTTTGGTTGGAGCATCCTATAAAAGCCATGCTTGAGAAAGTACTCGTGCACGTCTGACGGGTAGCGTCCCGTGGTTTCGGTTTCGACTTGGGCAGCACGTAAGCGAGGACGGATCTCCCGTGCTCGTTCTAGAAGGCGTTCTAGTTCAGCCAGTATTGCGTGATCCTTTTCTGTTGCAATCTGGATGCTGCCCGGCCCAGCAAGTCCTGGTTCGCTGCTCTTGACGGCTTGAATGGGCGGCGGGGCTGTTTCCCGCTCGTCCCCTGCAGGCAGAAATGCTCTTGTCATACTGCTATAGCTCCTTTGCTGCATCTAAATTAGAGATGCCGTCGTCCACATCTTCCCTCCATTCTGAGAGGGTCCGGTGAGGGAAGGCATGTGAAAGTTCACAAATACATGAGAGTGCACTGTGCACTATGCACCTCCGCTTCCACCCCTACTGCTGGATAATGGTTTTGATTGACAATCGATTTGCCCAACTGCTCGCATACAGCAGCGGTAAACATCGCGACTAGCTCACGGAGTGAATGGGTGGAGAATAACCTGGGCGTTGGACCCGCAGAGATCGTCCGCGGCTTGGTGCAATCTGCTAGGACTTCGGGCCTCCGCGGCATAATTTCCACACTACATCGCGCCCTTGGGTGCGATGTAGGCCTCTTCGACCTCAGGGGCAGTGCCATCACCGCCGTGCCGGCAAGGACAATCTGGGACTATCCGGTTGTACTGAAAGCTAGCCTCGATTCAGGATCTGGCCATTCGCTCGTCGCCTCTCGCATCTATGCAGACAATGAAGCTGTCGCCGTACTGGCGGCCAACACGACCGTCGATCCTGAACGATATGTTGCGACAGCCGTCGATTTGATCACTTTAGAAGTTGGCCGGCTCCGAGCACGGCAAGAAGGCAAACGGGAGTTGGCTACGCATGTGGTTGAAGACCTTTTGGACGGGCGAATAGCAGACGCCGAGGGACTAACTCGTCTACTCAACGTTGGATTCGACCCCCGTGCCCCATTCAGGGTGCTGCTAGGGTCCGCCAATGGCCGACAAGAACGTTTAATTTCCGTTCCGTGGAACGTTCATACGTTGCTGACCGGTCAGAACGAACCATTCCTGCGCGTGGTCGCTAACGGTTACGTACTCATGCTGGTACCGGATGATCCCATGACTGAACAGGTAGCCACTATCTTGCTTGAACACATGCGCGGTGTCGGTCCAAACGCCAGCGTCGGCGTCAGTTCAAGGTACGTGGGAGCTGAGGGCCTGCGGGCCGGCTATTTTGAGGCCTTGGCCGCCATTCGTCAGGGTGCTGGCGTTCAAACAGCTGTAGATGTGGACATAGCCCAACTACTGCTCCTAACCAATTCGGCCCTACCGCTTACTTCCCTCGCCACCCGGGTCCTTGGGCCGATCCTCGATTACGACGCCGAGAATAAAAGCGACCTGCTAGGCACGCTACGAGCTTATTTGGCAATGGACTGCCACATCAGTAGGACAGCCGACGGCATGTTCATCCACCGAAACACGCTGCGCTATCGACTACGTCAGATCGAAGAGTTGCTTGGCCGGAGCCCAGAGGCTACTCGCAACAGCTCAAACCTGTGGCTGGCCCTTCATATCCTGGAAGCCTCTGAAATGGGGAGCAGCAGTTCACCGTCATAACTAAAGCGGGCCCCTCGCTCAGTTGTGACCACTGTTTTTCTCCGGAGTTCGGGCGGATGCATGCTGCTGATACCAAAAACTCGATGTTCCGGGTCCTCAAGCACTGCGTATCGATTTACATTAGAATCGGCAGGGGGAACGAGGATGCGTGCCCCCGCCTCGAGCGCTTGAACAGCCACGGCGTCGACATCCTCTACGTCGAAGTAGATAACCCAAGTCGAATGCCATGATTCGTTGAAGGAACCGCCGAACTCAACGACGCCATGGACCTTGTAGGGGCCGTCATGGAGGACGTAGAAATTATAGGGATCCTCCGCCACAGCTGCGTAATCAATGCTCAAACCTTTCGCCAAGGTCGTGGCACTAAGGCGGGTTTCGGTAGCGGCATAATCACAGTTGGTTTGGTCTAGGGCTTCTTTCCATTGCCCTTGGTATTCGCCATCGATTAACCCGAGCCAAGTGCCGGCCGAGTCCACCGCGTAATGAGCCACGATGTGTCCAGGGTCGTTGCTCGACATGCCCCCCAGCAACTTAAAGGCGCGCTGAGCTTCGGTGGCGTCATCTACATGGAAGATAGGAACCCAGCCGGAAGCGGGCCTCCCTCTGCCCGAAGGGCGCACGGACAGAACGCCGCGCTCCTTCAGGAGCTGTTCACTATCCCAGCGAATTTCTCCTGGACGCTTCCGGTCGCCCAACAACCACGCGTAAAAACGCACAGAGGCCTCAAGATTATCGGTAATTAATTCTAGGCCGACTAACCGGCTTCTGTGACTCTTCGCCGCCATTATATGGACGCCTCTCAAATAATCTAGTAGCCCTGCGGGCACTAGAAGTGTACAGAACGGTTGTGGTTATGGCAGGCCGCCAGGACATCTTTACGCCTCGCAGCCACAAACGAGGTCGACATCAGGCTCCACTAGTTGATCAGGGAGGCGTCTGAGTGGGAATGTGATTCTACACAAACAACGAATGCACGTTGGTGCGGTACGCACAGTTCTGAAGCAGGACGTGAGTCTCACATCCGATTCTGCTTGGGGGAGGGGCGTGTGGCCCGCGTCCGCGGCGTAGCCGCGAACGCGGGTGGAACCAACTCGAGATGTCCTTTGCTATGGCCGAGGCGCTGGTGCGTCGCAGTCATGTAACGGCATTGATATTCGAATCTCCGCGTTTCATCCAAGCCCGGAAGTGTACTAGCTGCCTTCAGTATCGTCCTAACTGCGCTTCAGGAAATGCACATCATCTGGGTTGAACAGCTTGTCACGAGTCCAGCCATTAAGATCATATTGATTCATACACGTCTCTACGAGGGCATGGGCGTGGTCAAAGGTGCCATCACTTTGCGCCGCCTCCCCTATCAGAAGGTGCAGCATCTCAGGCTGACCAAAGTAGTTATGCTCATACAACTCATGACGCGAGCCGAACTCGGAGCCTATCGCGTCCCAGAGCAATTTCATGGTCTTTGAACGATCGAGAGCAGTCTTGCCGTTGGACCCGCGAAGGTAACGATCTAGATAGGGCCGCACTTCCGGCGTCTGGAAGTCTACCGCATTTGAATTCAAGTAAATCAATCCCGACGCGACGACCGTTTGAATGATTTCGCGGATCCTGCGGTTCATGGACGAAGCCATCGAGGCGTAAGCATACCCGTACGCGCGATTAGGGTCGATTACGCCGCCCCAACCTTCCGTGGCGTTCTCAATCATACCGTCGCGCATGGCACTAACCGCATGGCGGTAGCCGGTCACCTCGCCCAAAGCCGCCTGGACCCCCCGGAACTGCCCTGCACCGGTGATTTCAAGCGCCTTGCTCAAGACGCCCACGAAGAAGTCCAATTTTACGCTAAAGCGTGTTGCCGCTTGAAATGCAGCACGGGCGCCCCAACCGGAATTCTTGTCGAACTCGGTGAGCTTCTTTGTGTCATAGATCAATACGTTTTCCCACGGGATCAGGGCTTGATCGAATACGAGGATGGCGTCGTTCTCATCGAGACGGGAAGAAAGCGGATAATCAAATGGTCCAGAAGACAACGCCGAAACCTGCTCATATGAGGCTCGGGAAAACATCTTCACACCCTTTCCACCCGTAGGTGCAAGGAATGTGATGGAGAGTGCTTTGTCCTGCAATGGTGCGCCGTTATGGGAAACATAAATGTACTGCGTGGTCGGTGAACCCGTGGCAACCACCTTAGCCCCACTAACTATTACGCCCTTGTCGGTCTCCCGCTCAACATGTACATAGACGTCCTTAACATCCTCTGTTGCCCGCGAGCGATCCACAGGAGGATGCACAATTGCGTGACCCATGTGTAGTACTTGCTCCTGGTTCTCCTTGTACCAGTATCGAGCGTTGTCGGCGTACTCTCCGAAAAACTCTGGTTTGGCACCGAGGCCTGTAATTAGCGAAGCCTTATAGTCCGGGGATCGTCCCATCCAACCGAACCCGAGTTCCTGCCAAGTCCTAATGGCTTCTCTGCTGGCTCGCAAGTCATCCTTGCTGCGAGCGCCTTTGAAAAACGGGTGCGTGAGGCCGCCGCTTCCCGTGTCTGTGGGCGAAGTCGTAAGACTGCGAGTAGCCGGATCGTGCAAGGCATCATAAAGATCAGCCAGCGATCGCGCCGAGTTGCGGAAGGCGGGATGAGTGGTCACATCCTCGACTCGTTCACCATATATCCATATCTCACGACCGTCTCGAAGGCTTTCGAGAAACTCCTCACCGGTCTGCATTCGCCCACTGTGTTGAGGTACGGCATCGGCCGATTTCTCGGCTTGGGTCATGTCTACGTTGTCACTGATGGTGGTCATGAATAGGTCCTTTCAAAATTTTTCAAACTGGCGCTCAGATGTTTCGCGTCGCATCCCGGATATGAGAAAAGTCGCCGAATCGACCCGGTGAAGAGCGTGTGGTCTCCGGCCAAGTGAAAGCCCGTAGGGGCTGACGGGCCGGCGGCTGGACTCCGGTCGAACGCATGCCGACTAGCCGGAAGACAGGGCCGACCTTTGTCCTTCTTGTGGAATCTGCACAGGGGCGTCCATTATCTGGCGGGACGCTAAGGCAGTACTTATGGACGGCGTGTTGCCTATTAGTTCCCGCGTGTAGGCGTGGTGTGGATTGCTCAGCACTTCCTCGGTCTTGCCCTGTTCAACAACAAGGCCCTGGTCAAGAACAAGCACACGGTCAGCGAAGGACCGAACGAGCGCCAAGTTATGCGTGACGAACAACATTGACAGTCCATCCTTAGCGCGAAGGTCCTTGAGTAAGGCGATCACGTCGTCCTGCACCAGCACATCCAGCGCAGAGGTGATTTCGTCACAAATCAGCAGTCGCGGCTTTGCGATCAGGGCCCGTGCAATGGCCACGCGCTGTCGCTCCCCTCCTGAAAGACGGTTGGGCATCAGGTGCGCTTCGTCAGCGGACAAGCCGACCCGTTCGAGTGCCTCTAGCGCCGCCCTGCGTGCCTGAGCCGACGTTCCCCTAGTAATTTCTCGGAAAGCGAATTCCAAGCTCTGGCCGACACTCTTTTTGGGGTTGAGTGCGCTGAACGGGCTCTGGAAGATGTATTGAATCTCCCTTACAGCTTCGCGTGGACGGGAACGCGCACGGGCTGAGAGCTCACTGCCCTTCCAAAGCACGCTTCCAGATTGTTCCGTGTGAAGTCCGATCAACGCTCGAGACAATGTGCTCTTGCCGGATCCCGATTCACCGACGATGGCGACACATTCGCCAGGGTTAACATCGAAGGTGACTCCTGCCAGAATCGGCTTTTTTTGGTAACCAGCTGTCAAATTTCGTACTGAGAGGGACTCCATGGAGTCCCCTGCGTGGGTGGACTTGACCGTGGGACCGACAGGGTTGGCAACGCCAATATCTGGGGCAGCAGCTACTAACCGCTGCGTATATTCATGTTGTGGAGCCTCAAAAATCTCTCGCACTCCGCTGCGTTCAACGATTTGCCCATCCTTCATGACCATCACTGTGTCGGCAACGGCGGCAACAACTGCGAGGTCATGGGTGATGTAGATTCCTGCGATCCCATGTTCCGAGCACAATCTGCGCACGAGCGAAAGGATGCGGGTCTGCGTAGTCACATCGAGGCCGGTAGTGGGCTCGTCCCAGACCACAACAGGTGGCTGTGCGACAACCGCCATAGCGATTCCGACCCGCTGCACTTGCCCTCCGGACAACTGGTGCGGGAAGCGTGAAAGGAATACATCGTCTACAGGAAGCCCGACATCCTCCAGAGCAACGCGGACCAGATGGCGTTTCTCCTCGTTCGTCTTCCCACTCGTGCAGTGGTCCAGGACCTCGCGAAGTTGCCGCCCAATCGTCAGAGCCGGGTTCAACGAGGCTCTTGGATCCTGCGGGACATACGAGATGCGTCGCCCACGAAGCCCCGCGCCCCCGCTCGTTGCGGAAACCTGACTCCCCGCGACGTCGATTGTTCCACCGGTCAGTCGTGCTCCACGACGCGTGTAGCCGAGCAGGGCAGTTCCCACTGTTGTTTTGCCAGAACCGCTTTGGCCAACGACGCCCAGGATTTCCCCCGGTTGGACGACAAAGTCGACTTCTCTGACAATCCGCCGGCCATCGTCCAAGCTCACTTCCAGGCCGGAGACCGTGACTGCTGGCCTACTTGGTTGCATCACCGATTTCCTCCTGATTTTCCGACTGCACGCCCGATTCCTTCAGTGACGAGGTTTACCCCTATGGCAAAAGCAGCGATGAGCGCTAGCGGTGCCAATACACCCCACGGTTGCCAAGTTAATGCAGCCCTATTCTCGTTGATCATCAGCCCCCAATCCGCCGCGGGTGCAGCAACGCCCTGGCCAATAAGGCTGAGAGAAGCCAAGATCCCCACCGACCAGACGATACGAAGACCCAGTTCGACCATGACTGTCGTCAAAACGTTCGGCAGAATCTGACTAAAGACCACTTTAGGCGCAGCAGTACCGATGGACTGTGCGTATTCAATATACTCGCGATGCGCGATATCTACAGTGACGCCACGAACCACCCGAGCAACGTGAGGCGCATGGCAAATACCGATCAAAAAAACCAATAGCCAATGGCTTCTTCCCAGCATCGACACGAAAAGTAGAACGAAGATCAGTGTAGGTACAGCCATTGCAACGTCGCTGCCGCGCATCAAAAGTTCGTCCAGCCATGACCCGCAATAACCCGCCAGCATCCCAACGACGGTGCCAATCACTATGCCAAGAAGTGCTGCGACTGTGGACATCCACACGACGGTCCAACCACCATGCAGAAGACGCGAGAGAACATCTTGACCCATAAAATCGGTACCAAGTGGGATACCGGGACTCGGGGGCGTAAATGGGGCAGTGACGAAGTCTGAGATTCCATGCGGAGCGAGGCTTGGCCCAAGTAGCGCGGTCAATACAACGAGAACTACAATGATGCTTCCGAAAGCCCCTTTCGGGTCGCGCAGGAAGCGACGGACACTTCCAAGATTGCGGGACGATCCTTTCACTATTGGTCTTGCGGCCGCCGATATTTTTGCGTTCATTTTGTCCTCAATTTCGGCGTGACCACTACTGTCGCGATGTCAGCTAGGAGGTTGACAACAACGTAGCCTGCGGCTACCAACAGCACCCCCGCCTGGATCACCGGTACATCGCGCGCCGATACCGCATTAGTGAGTGATAGACCCAGGCCGGGGTACTGGAATAGAAATTCGACGACCACCGTGCCGGCTAGCAACCATGCAATGGATAAAGCAGACGCCTGAACAGCGGGCACTAATGCGTTTCGGAGGGCGTGGCGAATCAGCACCACGCGCCGCGGCATGCCTTTTAATTCAGCCATTGCTACGTACTCGGAGTCGAGGACCTCTAGCAGCGAAGCACGTAGCTGCCTAGTTAGATAAGGCAGCGACACAATGACTAGTGTTGCGACCGGAAGGATCACCGACGTCGGGTTGGATAGGGGACCAGAACCTGTAGGAACAAGCGAAACCGCAGGCAGAACGTGCAGTAGTCCCGTTGAAAATATGACGATGAGCACAATGCCCACTACAAATTCTGGAAGTGCAGCGACAATAATCGTAAAAATGTTAATACTACCGTCCCAGATGCTGCCGGGCTTAGTCGCGGCGAGTATTCCCAGCAATCCCGCCATCGGAATTGCTATGATGATTGTTATTCCAATCAGAACTGCGCTGTTGGCAATTGCGGGTCCTACCATTGAAATCACTGGTTCAGAAGAGATTAATGAATGACCTAAGTCTCCGCGCAGTAGACCTGACATCCAGCTCAGGTACTGCTCAAGCGGCGGCCGGTCAAGTCCCATGCGTTCACGCAACTCTGCGATGCGCTCGGGAGTGGCGGAGTTACCTAGTACAGTGCTGGCAGCATCGCCAGGGACAAATATTGTTGCAGCAAATATAAGCACTGAGACTGCGAACAGTGTTATTAAGCCCAAAACTAGTCGCGTCAAAATCCATCGGTAACGTCGGAACGTTTTCCTCCCCAACGGCACCGAACGGATTGGTTGTAAGGGTGTTGGTGACACAGTCTGCGTCCGTTCAGTCATAGCAGTACCTGCTACATCTAAGGCGTAGGGCCCGCATGGACATTGATGCACTCTCTTTCACTAGCCGGACTTCACTCTTGCGCAACAAGCGCGGACAAGGATCTCTCAGGAGGTAAAACTCAACTTGTCTAGAGTTCGCATTACGGCTTGCCCTGATTTGTCGCTGCTGGGCCATCCCGTGACCGTGGCCCTGGAGGCAACTAAAGTACTTGGGAATGCAGGAATGAGGAAGCCGCCCTCGTCAAATAAAATGCGTTGCATCTTCCTGACCGCTTCTGTCGCTTCTGTCCCCGCCGTCGACACTGCTTTAGTAAAGAGCGCGTCGTACTCCTTACTGCTAAACCGCGTCTGATTTAGTGCCGAGTTGGGGCCATCAGACATTGCCGCCGTCGTCAAAATAGTCATTGCGGGATACCAGTCAACGCCCACCTGATGATCTAGGTACCGGGCAAAATACGAAGCCTCGTCCAGCACCTCGACGCTGGCGTCCAATCCGATCTCCTTGACGTTCTGCGCGACAATCTGACTCATTTGTTCCCGGCGCGGGTCAGTTGTGATGACAAACTTCTTGCCTTCCGCTCCTGCCTCGTGGATCAGCTTTTTAGCGGCTTCTACGTCCCGGTTGCGCACTAGAGAGGCGTCGTACATTGGGTCGGAAAAGCCATACAGATCGTGCCCGACTTGGGCATGTCCCTGATAAACAACCTGGACTATTTGATTGCGATCGCAGGCCAAACGAATTGCTTGACGGATTCGGTTGTCCGCAGTCAGGCCAGTGTCCGTTCTCATGAAGATGCAGTTCCACGAGGCTGCTGGGAGATCGAGGAGGCGCAAATTTGCGTCTGCTTGAACTCGCGCAACTTGAGAGCTTGGAATATTTCTTATCAAATCGACTTGGTTAGCGATCAAAGCATTTACCCTGGCATCATGGTCCGGTAGACACACCAACCGCAGCCCGTCGAGCGAGGACTGCCCTCCGTGGTATTCAGTGAACGCCGTGAGGACCGCCTCATTGCCGGCTCGATAGGTTTCGAGTTGGAACGGGCCAGTGGATACTGGCTCTTTCGGATTGAAGTCGGCTGGGACGATTCCCTTTCCGCCGCCATCTCCCAACGTAATATCAAAGATCCCCGAAGGCGAGACAAGATGGAACTCAATAGTTCGCGGATCGATCTTCTTCATATTTTCAATAACCGAAAGCTGGCCGAACCCTAGAGCTCCGACCTTCGGATCTAGAATACGATTTATTGAGAATATGACATCGTCCGCATTGAGGACTTTGCCGTTATGAAACTTAACCCCTTCCCTGAGCTTGAGGGTCCACACCTTACTTGTGTGGTCAGGAGTCAGCGTCTCTGCAAGGACGTACTTCAGATCGAAGTTCTCATCCAATTCCGTCAATTGCTCGTAAAAAACATCCGAGAACGGTGATGTAAATGAATCCTGGATCTGATGGGGGTCCAAAGTACTCGCTGGACTGCCGCCGTCAATGCCGACGCGGAGTGTGCCCGCTGGCGCCTTCGATTGAGAGCCGCTCGCGGCAGTAGGGGCTGGTGTGCCGCCACAGCCAGCAAGAAGAGCCGCCGCTCCGACACCGGCACCGGTAATTCCAAGCACCTGGACGAAACTCCGCCTGCTGAAATTTAGTCCGACCGCAGCTTGCAGGGAAGGATCTTTTGCAATTCTAGGGTCCATAATGTCTCCAATAAGTCATTGTCTTGATGCTTGGCACTGAAGGATGAAGCTGACCACTACGTCGTGAGCGCAGCTAGATCCCGTTTTGCGTACCATGCAATATTGGGTAGCGGTATAACGGTTTGGATCCAGCAATTACCCCCTGGCCGGCGATCACGTCTTCCGCTTAGCCAAGAGGGGTCAGAGGCCGGGCGCTCTTCAAACAGTCGCCATGATCGGCCCGGCCAGTGATCCACATCTCGAATTCTAGGAAGGCCAGGATCGAACATCGAGTTCAATCCGGACAATGATTGAGCAGTAAGTAGTGCAGAGCGCACAGCTCGCTGCCGGTTCGCTTCCGATGGCCCGTACGCCCAAAGTCGCTTTACGGCAACGTAGACCGACACTTTGGTCGCCGGCCAACACTCGGGCGTAAGTAAGACCCCGTAACACGGCGCCGTTACGCTGCGAAGACAGGCGCTACTCGGGTCGATGGTTACGACGAAGTCCCCGGAAACTGAGATCTGTTCGCTACTACGCGGCCGATGGACTGGCGGTGGTAGACCATTGGTGCTTGATCTACAGTGCCCAAGCCATGCACCTCTAGGATCACAATGCTATGATCTCCGGCTGCAATTTCTTGGCGTACAGAACAATCCATCCATGCGACGGCACCGCCTACGAAAAGTGCCTGATTGGAGGAAACGCGAACTGGCACATCCGCAAAACGGTCCCTGGTCCTCGAAGCCATTTGGTAGGCCAAGTGGCCCTGCGATTCGGAGAGTACGGAGATGCCGATGTTGTCAGCGTCGCGCATAGCCCGCCAAGTGTTGTTGGTGTTCTGCACACAAATCGATACTAGGGGTGGTTGCCAGGAGACGGTTTGGAACGACGAGGCAGCGAAGCCCGCATACTTTCCGTCCAACACCGCGCAGACTGCAACTACGCCGCTTGGGAACTGTGCAAAGACTTGCCTGGTGCCTTCGCCTGACACGTCCTCAACGATGACATCAGGCACTTCAATGGCGGGTGCAGTCATGCCATGCCTCCATTTTCATGTTTATGTGTGCTGCCCTTTGGCTGCCTCTGCTTTTAGTCTGCTTTCCCACAAGGAGCTTTTCGATGTAGGGAAGGACAACCTGGGGTCGCAGCCTTATGCACTCGGCACAAATCCTCATCCTCAAGAGCGACAGCGAAAATGCTCGCTAGAGAAGCGAGGACCAAGGCCGCGGCACCCGCCTCTGTTAGGACATCCTGTGCCGATGCAGTAGTCAACGGCCGAGACTCGGCAAAATGGATAGGCTGAGCGCGCACTGACGAAACTGATCTGGTCCACGGGCTGGCAGCGCGGCGTGAAGTTCAAGGCCCTGGACAATTCAAGCATCGATACCACTAGTAGCCATGGCAGTTCCACATGGCCGTTGACAAAGGCCGTCGAAAAGCGGCCTTACCAGCCCGTTGCCCGGGGAAATGGAGCGCGGGCCACTGCCTTCGCTTCAGGCAGGTTGGTGGAAGTCCGCTTTATGAACGGCCTGACGCTTACTCGTCGTCAGAGACGTGCACCAGATGCCAGCCTTCCCAGCCCGGATGTTTCCGGACTTCAAGCGTCCGCAGCGGTGAGGTCGAGTTGGCCTGCACCTGCAGGCGCCAGAACTCGATTTCCACCGCGTCCGGGTATTGCGGCTTGCGGGCTTTTTGAAATGTCTTGCAACAGTCAGAGGAGCAACTCATCCAGGTTCCTGCGACTCTCAGCGGTCGCACACGCGCTGAGCGGTAATTGGTTGTAGTTGGTATAGCGCGCTTTGAGGGGCGACCATCGAGGTCTAGCTCGTACAACGAGCAGAAATCTCATAGATTATTCGGCTACGGAACGCGGTTGAGTTCCGCTTCAATGTCTGATGCTCTGCCGGCTTGCCCGGAGTGTAACGAGTCGTTCACGTACGAGCAGGGCGCCTTGTGGGTGTGCCCGATGTGCGGGCACGAATGGTCAAAGGTCGCGGCCGAGGCCACACCTGAGAAGGCTTCGATCAAGGATGCCGTTGGCAATGTGCTCGCCGATGGTGACATGGTCACGATCGTCAAGGACCTCAAGGTCAAGGGCGCCGGTGGGGGTGTCGTGAAGGTCGGCACGAAGGTGCGCGGCATCCGACTCATTGAGGACGGGGTGGGCGATCACGACATTGATGCGACCGTTCCCGGGTTTGGGCGGATGCAACTGAAGTCCAGCGTGGTGAAGAAGGTCCTCTGACCTGCGCCGATTCCCGATGGCCTCCGCGCCGGCCAAACCCATGGCGAGCAGACGCCACGGCGCCCTGACAAGCAGGTATGAAGTCGTCCTGCGATTTCGTATCGTTGATATTTAGTCGGACTGCTTGCGCAGTGCTGCCCAGGTTTGGAAACCGCCGACAAGGTCGGTCGCACGGGTCAGCCCCAGTCGTTGCAGGGTGTGTGCCGCGAGGCTGGAGCTGTAGCCGTCATTGCAGACGACCACGATTTGCCGAGCGGGTCGTCAGAGATCGGGAGCCGGTGTGGGCTGGGAGGGTCGAGCCGCCACTCGAGAACGTTTCGGTCAATGACGACCGCTCCCGGAAGATGACCGTCCCGGTCTCGCTGATCGGCTCAAGTAGTAATTGGTTGATTGAAAGAGTCCCGGGGAGTCGCTGCGACCTAAACTGCGTTGGCAGGTGCGGCGCCATCGTCGAAGATATGACACCGCTTCACCGTTGTCCATGCTGAGCCATGGTGCTTTCGATGAGCGAACGCAGAGCCGTCACGAAAACCACTGCCCTCCGTACGCCCGCTCGGAACGGGCCGCTAAGAAGGCAATCCTGGACGAGTTGCCAGTTGACTGGGTGGCACCGCGATCATGTGCGCAAGGCCTTGCGGCAGGCAGTGGTCCTCAAACCGGTCAAGCCCCGTCCGGCCCGGCCGCCGCTTTACGGCGCGCCGGTGATCGAGGCGCTGCGGTTTTGCTGGGCCGTTCAGGGCACGCCGTGCGGACGGCTGCTCGCGGCGGCGCTGCCTGACCTGGTGCCGAGACTGCGCCGGTTCGAGGAACTGGAGATCGATGACGCAAGTGCTGCACTGCTGCTTAGGATCGCCCCGGCCATGATCGACCGTCGGCTAAAGGTCGACCGGGCGAAACTGGAGCCACGCGGACGGCGCATACGAAGCCCGGGACACTGCTGAAGGGCTCGATCCCGATGCGTACCCGGGCCGAGCGGGACGACGCGAAGCCGGGTTTTGTAAAGATCGATTTGGTCGGCCACGAAGGCGGCAACTCCAAGGGCGAGTTCTATACGGCGGAACTGTTCGGAAGGCCGCCAAGACGAGGCTGAGCAAGGAGAACACGCCGCTGAATCCGGCGGCCATCCAACGTCAGGTCCAAGCACTCTGCGCAGAACTACTCACCCTGACCGCGGCCAAACAAGGCACCAACCCCTGCCCGCGATCCGGGCAAAATCAAATGACTCTACGAATCGCTCCAAGCGGGCATCTTGACATGATTCCCCGGGGGTCCGGCGTCCTGCAGTGCAGGCTATTCGTACCAGAGCTGGAGTTGTCCATACTAATTTTGTCCCTGCTGACTGGCGACGGAGTTACCGGCCCCTCTCACACTCGCCGGCCAGGAACGCGGTGAGCCGGTCCGGGGGGACGGAGGCCGGTTCCGGACGGTGTCCGTGCCGCATGGTTCCGGGGTAGCAGCGAACCCCAGAAGTGTGCCGTTCTTGCGGCCTGCCGCCCGGGAAGGCGCATCCTGAGAATACCTGTACAGCAGACAGATAAGGGGATGGTTTCCATGACAACAACCTCGTCCACCTCCGGCACCGTTCAGGCCCGGGGATTATGGGCCGACGGATTCGGCCGGGCCGGGACCCGTGCCGCGCAGTTCATTTTGCTCCTGATCGCGGTGTCCGTTGCCGTGTACGGGCTGATACAGCTCAAGCTCATCGTAGTCCCGCTCATGGTGGCGCTCATCCTGGCTGCGGCGCTCAACCCGGTGGTCGCTTTCCTGCGCAGCAAGGGGCTCCCCGGTGCGTTGGCGACTTGGATTACGTTCCTGGCCGCCGTCGTCGTGCTGGGGGGCATTGTCACCGGCATCGTTTTCGCCGTGCGCAGCGAATGGGACGAGCTGGTCACCGCCACCGCCGATGGATTCGAGGAGCTCCAAAAATTCATGGTTTCCGGTCCGCTGCCCATCGACCAGGCAATGATCGACAGGGGCAGCGACGCGGTGGCCGGGTTTGCCAGCAGCAGCCAGTTCGGGGCCGGGGCTCTTGCCGGGGTTTCGACGGCGGCCGAGGTCATTACGGGTGTCCTGCTGGGCGCCGTCGTGCTCTTCTACTTTCTGAAGGACGGCGGACGGATCTGGGATTTCTTCCTCCGGCCCTTCCACGGTGAGCGACAGCGCAGGCTTCGCAGCTCCGGGGCCAGGGCTCTCGTCGTGCTGGGTCAGTACGTGCGGGGTACAGCGATTATCGCCCTGATCGAGGCTGTGGTCATCGGCACGGCGCTGTTCATCCTCCAGGTGCCGTTGGCCCTTCCGCTGGCCGTCATTGTCTTCCTCGGCGCCTTCATCCCGATGGTCGGGGCGACGGTAGCAGGCATCCTTGCCGCTCTGATTGCGCTGGTTGCCAACGGCCCAGTTGTGGCACTGATTGTCGTGGCGATCGTCATTGGCATCAACCAGCTCGACGGCCACGTCCTGCAACCAATCGTGATGGGGAGGTCGCTGCGCCTGCACGGCCTGGTCATCCTCCTGGCCCTGGCCGCCGGTGTCATCCTCGCCGGAATCATCGGTGCAGTGCTGGCCGTGCCGCTTGCCGCGGTAACCTGGGCCGTCATCCAGGTCTGGGCCGAACCGGCGGACGCTGGGTCCGGCCCGCCCGGGGGGAAGGGCCTGGCCCGGGTACGGTGGAAGCCGTTCATCGCCGCCCGCAGGGCAGCGCCCGCCACTGGGACGGAACGGGAATCCGGAAAACGCAGCTGACGCACACCTTTTGTCTCAGGTGAACGATTCCGTCAGAAGGGGCTGCCCGCTGCAGCCGCCGGGAGGCGAAGATGACCGTCAGTGCCTAAGGGAAGAGGAGCGTTGCCAGCCCGAAACAAGCATGAAATGAGATAAGGGCTCATCCGCACAGCCGGCATCGTGGCGCTGCGGGGGGAGCATTCCCGGGCACCTTAAGGCCTGCTCCGTTATCCGTGAAGTGGGGTATGGCGCGGCCTTGGCAGATGTCAGCGGCGAGGTCACGGAGGTTGACGTTCCAACTGCTGGAAGCGGTCGAGCAAACGGTGCATCTACTTCATTCATATTCCGGCTCGAATGATGTTCTCCGGTTCCCTGTCGCCTGCTGCTGGCGGTAGGGATGCGAGGCCGGTTCATGATGGGAGGCAATGCAGGCCGCTGCAAAGGCGGTGCAGTGGACTTCGAGCTAGCATGGTGTTTGCCAAGGGAGCGGGCGTCAGCCCGGGTATCCGCCAATTGAATGCCGGAGTGCGTGATGGATGCTGCATCAACCTTTGAATCGATCGTCATCATCTTTAATCCGAATAGTACGGGTGACGCGCCCAAGCTGGCGGAGTTGCTCCGCGACGAGCTGGGGGAACTATTGTCCTACACCCCGGAGATCAGGCTGCAGCCCACCAGTCATGCGGGCCATGCCATATCGTTGGGCCGCGAGGCGGCTGCCGGAGGCCGAGATGTTCTTGTGGTGTCCGTCAGTGGTGACGGCGGGTACAACGAAGTGGTCAACGGCGTCATGCAGGCCGGCAACCCCAACGCCGTTTGTGCTGTCATGGCGGCAGGAAACGCGAACGACCACCACCGGACCACGGGAACGATGCCCCTGGCAGAAGCGATCGCCCAGGGCCGTGTGCGGCACATCGACTTGCTGCGCATCCACACCGGGAAGGGGCCGGACGACCCGGACGAATACGCCCACTCCTACGTCGGATTCGGCCTGACGCCGGTGATGGCGATCGATCTGGAAAAGGGGAGCAAAGGCGCCCTCAAGGAGATGGTGTCCGTCGCGCGGACGTTTTCGAAGTTTCAGCCCTTCGAGATACGCCAGTCCGACGGCAAGCGCCGGAAGTTCGACAGCATCGTCTTCGCCAACATCGCCGAAATGGCGAAGTACGCCACGCTCAGCGAGGCCGACGACCAGCTCTCGGATGGAAAATTCGAAGTGGTCATTTTCCCGCACATGCCCAAGTGGCGGGTCCTGCTGAAGGCCCTGCGCGCCACCACCCAGGGGCTCGGGGACCAGCCAAGCGTAAGCAGCTACGAGTTCACCACGCTCAAGCCCCTGCCCTATCAGATCGACGGTGAAGTGAAGTCCGTAGACGCTGGCACCTTCGTCAAAGTGGAGAGCGCACCGTCGGCCCTCCCAATTCTCGGCTAAGCAGGTTGCTCAAGCCGCCCCGCCACACGCGGCCGCGCCTGAATCTGCGCGGCTTTCCTGTTGGATGAACCTTCACGGGTCCCGGGTACTCCGCGGTCCTGATGACCGGGACCGGCCGTGACAGCGAACGTGCGCTGTCCAGGGATACGGGCAAGCCCGAGCGTTGCAGGGCAGCAGGGTCAAGGGCTGAAGCCGACTGCTTGACTCCAGCGCCGCTTCCATCGTCCCTCCCGCTGTCGGAGGCCCGCGAAGAGTCCGCTAGTGGAATAGCTTCGAAGGCTTGTGTACGGTAAGTCCGGAATAAGTGGTGTCCGATCTGCAGGCCCGGTCTGCCCGTTCCCGTAAAGTGACCTGATGGATCCCGAAAGCGCAGAAACTCCAGCCGCGGCTGGAAGGCGCGGCCCGCGTAGAACCCCGGGTGGGGACGCGGACGCGAAAATAACGGCAAGGATCGTGACCACCGGCCCTTGGGACGTTCATGTGTACTCTTTGGCCGGGCCGCACGCTACGTCGGGCAACCCGGTTTTCGTGCTGCTGCATGGTATCGGCATGTCCCACCGCTACTACCGCAGGCTGCAGCGGGTCCTGGCGGGACACGGAGAAGTCCATTCCTTCGACCTACCTGGATTCGGTGTCGCGGCGAAGCCGGACCGGCAGATGTCCGTCGCGGAGTATGCTGCTGTCATCGCTGGCACCCTCGTAGAGCTGGGCACCGGACCGGTCGTGGTGGTCGGGCACTCCATGGGCACGCAGTTTGCCACCGAACTTGCCCTGATACGGCCTGACCTGGTCTCGCACGTTGTGCTGATCGGCCCCGTCGTCGATTCAGCCCGCCGAAACGTTTTACTCCAAGCCCTCGCCCTGGGAGCCAACTCGCTCACGGAAAGCCCGGCGGGCAATGCCATCGTGTTCACCGACTACGTGCGCTCCGGCATACGCTGGTACCTGACCGAACTTCCGGTGATGATGTCCTACGATCTGGAAGCGAGGGTGAGCCGGATCGCCCAGCCCGTTCTGGTAGTCCGCGGCTCACGCGATCCGGTGGCGCCCCGGTCCTGGTGCCAAAAACTGGCAGCCGTCGCTGCGCACGGCCGCTTCTTGGAAATACAGGGCAAGCCGCACATCGTCCAGCACGGAGCGGCAACCAGAATGGCAGCCGGCATACTGGCATTCACCCGCTCCTAACACCGGACCAAACCTGGGAAAGCGAACCTGATGAGAAGGGGACGCTCAGCATCAGCTGTCGAATGCGCTGTTATCGGCGTCTAGGACCTGCTAGTTCAGCAATGTCGGCGACCACCTCTACGATCCCACCACGACGCACCGGCCGTCTCACACAGAGGCTGAGCTCGCTCGAAGAGGCGAAGGGATCGCGGACATCGACCGTGAGGCGGCAGTCCAACTCCGTGGGCACCGGACAGAGAATGATCGTCGAAAAGGTTATTCGGCTACGGAACGTGGTTGAGTTCCGTTTCAATGTCTGACGGTCTGCCGGCTTGCCCGGAGTGTAACGAGGCGTTCACGTACGAGCAGGGCGCCTTGTGGGTGTGCCCGATGTGCGGGCACGAATGGTCAAAAGACCTGGCCGAGGCCACGCCTGAGAAGGCTTCGATCAAGGATGCCGTTGGCAATGTGCTCGCCGATGGTGACACGGTCACGATCGTCAAGGACCTCAAGGTCAAGGGCGCCGGTGGCGGTGTCGTGAAGGTCGGCACGAAGGTGCGCGGCATCCGACTGATTGAGGACGGGGTGGGCGATCACGACATCGATGCGACCGTTCCCGGGTTTGGGCGGATGCAACTGAAGTCCAGCGTGGTGAAGAAGGTCCTCTGACCTGCGCCGATTCCCACTGGATACGGGTTTCGTCGTCGGCGAGCCTGTGCGCGACTGGATCATCGAAGACCAATCGATGCATCGTAAGCTGCGGCATACGCGGGGGCGACGCCGGGTCAGGATCGCGGGAACGGCAGCCAACCGCGCCATCGTGTCATTGGCTAGCGTCCGGTTTCGGCTCTGTCCTGGAGGCGCGACCGAAGGATTTTTGCACCCGGGCCGTCCAGCTCTTCCAGATAGGCTTCGCGGCCCGCCATGCACATCACTAGGGCGAGCGTAGAACCGGTGACCAGAGGGCCGCTCCCGGTGGCGAACGGCCCGTCGTCGGCACCGAGCGCTAGGCCTGCAACGTGCGTATGGCTGGCAACGGTGAAGTCGCGTCGGGCGAAGAAATCGGCCACAGGCGTCAGGGCCTCAATGCTCGGCACCCTGTGAAGCCCCAGCGGCCGGCGGATATCCTGGGCGTGCACGACGACCTCGCCAAGGTAGGCCGGGGTGTGCCCCGAGGGTGCCGCCGTGCTTCTCATGACGGCGCGGAAGTGGCGCAGTGTTTCTGCAGGCGTTTTGCCTCGGTGTTCGGCCAGACGGCGTTGGTTGTGCACGTCGGGACGGAAGCGCGCGCCGACCATGCTGCGAAGCCACTGCCACTGGTTCAAGCTGGCCGCCGCCGTGAGATGGGCAACGACCTGCTCGACATCCCAATGCCCGCACAAAGTGTGGTGCCGCCATTGCTCCGCGCCGAGACCAGACAGGTCTTCAGCCAGAGCCTCGCGCTAGGCATGTGCCAGTGCCCATAGGCGGTCGTTCTGCGACCTGGCTGTATCGCTCCGTCCACTTCTCATCGGCTCCGCGACCCTTGCGCTGAGTGCTCGTCTGCTGCGGCCTCGACCAGTCGGGACGAACCGCTTCCCCTGAAGTTCTCCCTGGCTATTTGGCGCCCGGAAACCGCGAGTAGCAGGTCGATGGAGTCGGCCTCGACCTCGTCTCCCTGCCCCCAGGACGAGCCGGTCTTTGAGTCGATCAACCGGAGGCCTGCCGCACGCTCACGTCCGCCTCCGAAGGAGACAGGGGTGCGCAGTTGGTAGGACAAGGCCTGGGCGACAGCACGTTGTGGGTAGGTTCCGGAAATGCCCAAAGGCCGACGAATATCTTCGCCGTGAACGAAGGCCTCGACCAGACGTGTAGCGAGGTTCGCTGGCGGCGTCCGGGTGAGGTCTGCAGCTTCGCCTAGCGCGCGGATTGTGCCTTGCGGATCCTGCCGCTTCTCTCGGGCGATGCCATTCTCGTTGGCCCGGTCAAAGTCCATGCGGGCCGCCAAGAGGTCACGGACGAAAGCGAGCCGGCCCGTTCGTGCCGTGTCGACGAGGTGCGCGAGGACGTCGTGGATATCCCATCCCGGGCAGAGGGAGGGGAGTGTCCACTGTTCGTCGCGTACTTCGGAGAGATCCGCGGCGAGCCGGCGCCTCTCGGAATGGACGGTCCGCCAAATCGCTGCTGTCGAGCTGCGCATGTTGGCTCCTTGTCGGTTAGGAGGTGTCGAGGGCGGTCGGACTACGGATATTGCAGTAGACGCTACGCGAGACCTTAGCGGGGTCTGTCCACGATGCAATGCAATCGTTGGTGAAGTTTGCAGAACGAAGACTGGAACCCCCTCACGGAACCACGCTCGCAGATAAGACGTCCGCGCGTTGCCTTCGTCCCGCTGGGCGTTCAGTTCAGCATGTCGTGTGCCCGCATGCGGGACCATGAATCGAGCTGGCGCACCTATTCGGCCGGGGAGGGGACGGTGGAGTCTATGCTCACCGCCGGGCTCTCTGCCTTGTGCTGGACGGCGAACTTGCCGTTGCCGTGGCGGACAACATCGTTTCGTTGAAATTTTTCGTCATGCCTGGTTGTGTGCGGCGCGGTGCCAGGAGGCGATGCCAGAGTGTGCCCCAGATCGACTGGGGTGGCTACCCCTCGTGCAAATTCCAGCCATCTTACTCCCAAATCGGGGGAGACCGGTTGCGAGGCCGGATAGCGGTGATGTAACGGTTAAGTTGCAACATCCGCTAGAGATTGGAGTAGCAAATGTCATCGATCGCGAAATCCAGGGCAAAGCAGATGGCTGCAGCTGTAGCCGTAACGGGACTGGTAACGGCTACGGGCGCCGGGGCAGCTTCGGCTGCTCCGACTGACGAGACGCAGGACCCGGTCGTCTCCATCACGGCCGAGAACGTGACCATCACCCCGGGCTTGGTCGAGCAGATCGAACCGGCCATCGACGAGGGCACGGATCAGGTTCCCGCGGAAGAGCCGGGCGAGGAGCCGATTGAGGGTGAAGCCCCGGGTGATGAGCCGGCCGAGGAGCCGGTCGAGGAGCCTGCACCGGGCGGTGAGGGCCCGGCCGAGGGCGAAGCCCCAGGCGAGGGTGAAGAGCCGGTGGCCGAGGAGCCTGCACCGGAACCCGGTGACGAGGCACCGGTTGAGGAAGAGCCCGCTCCTGAGCCCGTAGTGGAGGAGCCGGTGATCGAGGAGCCCGCTCCCGCACCGGTGGAGCCGACCCACGAGTGGAAGGCCGTGAAGGCTGAGTCTGACGCCGCGTGGAAGACGGCAAAGGCTCAGGGACAGGCCGACTGGAAGGCCGTAAAGGCCCAGGGCAAGGCTGAATGGAAGGCCGCCAAGGCCGCCGAGAAGGCTGAGTGGAAGGCCGCTAAGCCTGCCGACGAGCAGGATGGCCAGGACGACTAATTAGCCGCGACAGCCAGAGGGCTACCTCCCATCATCCCGGGAGGTAGCCCTCTTTTTCGTGCGCAGCCGTTCAGCCGTTCAGTTGATGCCGCCCGCATTTTGCTGCATAACGAATTAGAACAGCGGCCAGGGCACCGCAGACATCTCACCGCTCGGTGCCGGAAACCGCCCTGCCAAGCGCAATCTGGCACAGCGCGCGGCGAGCGATGCGATTTCTTCGGCGCCGAGCAGGTCCGCCAGGTTTCGGCCCAGCCCGCCGTGCAGTCCTTCGCTGACACGGTCTATGCCGTCGCATTCCTCGGCGGTTAGAGCGTCTCCCAGCCATCCCCACAGCACCGTGCGCAACTTGTTGTCACGGTGAAAGGTCAGCCCATGATCAACGCCGTGCCGGTGTCCATCCGTCATGGCAAGAATGTGGTCACCTTTGCGGTCGGCGTTGTTGACGATGATATCGAACACTGCCATGCGTCTAAGCGCCGGCGAGTCTTCGTGAACGAGGGCGACCGTTTGTCCGTTCTCATCCCGACCCTTAAGAACGTGTCTCCAGCCCGTCTCCGGCACCTGGTCCGCCGCGACCAGGTCCACGGCGCTTTGGGCGGGGTCTTGCTCCTGCCAGAGCTGCACCATTCCTTCGCCCAGCGGACCATCGCGCAGCCAGGTGTGCGGCACGATGTCCCAGCCGAAGGCCTGCGAGACCAGATAGGCGGCCACCTCCCGGTGAGTTAGGGTGCCGCGGGGAAAATCCCACAGCGGACTTTCCCCTGCTATCGGCTTATAGACGACCACCAAGTCGCCGATGCTGCCCAGAAATGTCGCGTTTGAAGCCGTCGTGATGCGGCCGGTGAGCGTCAGCTTGGCGGTCACCAGATCCGGCGCTGGCATCAGGCCTCGGGAAGGGTACAGATGTGCCCCTCAGCGTCTATGGGGTAACCGCAGAGCGGGCACGTGGGGCGTCCGGCGGCCACGATCTCACGGGTGCGCTTGGCGAATGCGCGGGCGGTGCCGACCGGCATTCGCACCAGCAGCATTTCGGCCGCGTCAGTCCCGCCCTCATCAAGCGGTTCGTCGTCGTCGACATCGACATCGGTGATGGCGTAGGCCTCTATCACGACCTGCGCCGTCGTCGGGTCCCAACCTAAGCTCATGGAGCCGGTGCGAAACTGCTCCTGAACTGCCTCGAGCTGGTCATTGTCAACGAGTTCAATGGGAGTACTCGTGGGAACGCTGAAGGGGTTGCCCTCGACGGCCATGAGCTGGTCAAGAATTTCGTCGATCTTCTCTGCCAGCAGAGCCGACTGCTGCTTCTCCAGGGCGATGCTCACGATCTGCGTCCCCGCACGGACCTGCAGATAGAACGTACGCGCCCCCGGAAGGCCTATGGTGCCAACGACAACCCGATCAGGCCAGGCAAACTCGTGAACACGTGTAGGCATGTCAGTATTTTAGGCACATGAGGTTCATCATGGCCCCTGCTGTCCTGCACCGCCGCCCACCGGCGCATCGGCAGAACGGATGCCGTTCGACAGCCACGACAGGTCACCGGCGTCGGTGTTGGTCGCGTAGACGCTTGGTCGACTAACGCCGTAACTCACGATCGATACGGACCCGGGGCCCACGTTGATACGCTGGAACAGGTCCAGGTGCATGCCAAGCGCGTCGGCGAGGACTGCCTTGATGATGTCACCGTGACTCACCGCCACCCACACGGCCCCTGGCCCGTGCTCCGTCTCAAAGGCTGCATCGTGGCGTCGAATCGCTGCCACCGACCGAGCCTGCATCGAGGCTAGGGATTCACCGCCGGGAAAGACGACGGCGGACGGTTGCGACTGCACAACCGGCCACAATTCCTCGGTCGCGAGATCACTGATCGTGCGGCCTTGCCACTCGCCGTAATCGCACTCGGTGAGATCGAGATCGATCGGCGCGTACGGCGAGCCAGCCTGGCGATCGAGGATGAATTGGGCGGTCTGCCGACAACGCTCCAGAGGGCTCGACACCACCCCGACTACGGGCACGGCCGCGAGCCGGTCTCCGGTCAGGGCCGCCTGGTCGCGCCCGACCTGGTCCAGGCAGACGCCGCCTGCCCGACCGGCCAGCAGTCCAGTGGCGTTGGCTGTGGTGCGGCCGTGCCGCACGAGAATAACTGTCGCCATCCACCCAGCCTAACCACCCGCTCGACGGCGGTGTGAACTGCACAGGGTCGCGCGCCGAAAAGGCAGAGAGAACACTGGCGGAACCCTTCAAGGAACCCTTCAAGCACGCGGGGGTGAGCTATTCGCTTGTCAGCCCCATCCTCAAAAGAATGCGCTGCCGCCGTTTCCGCTCTCCTGCATTCGCTACGCCGAAATCAAGCGCCTTTATAAGCGGGTTATTCGGTTACGTAACCTGGTTCAATTCAGGTTTGCGCTCTAACGTCTCCTGAGGGGAGTAGTGTGAAAAGCACGGCATCACCCAGGTTGGCCGCGGAGGATTTGGCTACTTCGTTCCGATAGAAGCTGCACGACGCGCCTAACGAGCGCAAGGCAACGACGGAGGTCCCCATTGGATCGTCGCAGTCTCGACGCTAAAGATTATGATCGGGCGCGTCGACAATCCACGGTTGCCACATGCCGGTTTTGACTACCCACGACCTTGCTGCCGAATTGGCTAACTTGCTTAACGAGGTTGTCCAAGGTTGGTCCATTGAACGCACCGAAAACGCGCCGCCGAGCGCAGAGCGCGTGGGCTTCGCGCAAGTGGTTGATGGTCGTCATGAGGCGTGGGTTGCTTCGACTGATCATCGAGAGAGAGTCACTATCGGCCTCCCGGCCGGTCGGCTGGTTTCGCCGAATGAAATCCGTCTGATCAAGAGAGTTTTGTCGGTTTTCCGATCGGACCTTCAGGTTGTAGGTGATGTATCGGTGGCACAGGATTTATGGAGTGCGTTGGCAGCGACACAGTTCTTGCGGGCCGCGGCTCGCTTGTCGCCATTCTCCGCCACGCCGCTTCTCCGATGGATTAGGATCTTCGAGGCGGCTGCGCGCCAAACATATGAAGGTTCTCGGTTCACGGGGAACGTGGTGCTGGTCAAGCATTTGCCCACTTTCGCGAAACGCGCGAATGCGCGATTCCATCCGTTTCATCAACCGCTTTCGTTCGAGCAATCGCTCCTCAGAGAGAGCTGGCTAAAGCCATTCCTGCAAAACGGCAAATTTGCACTTGTCGCCGGTGGTCAAAGCGGTGCTGCCCAAGGCTTCGCTGACACTTCGGGGGAATGGGAAGATTCCGTGGTTCTGGCCCCGGCTGAGGGTCTGAAAGGTTTGTACGGATTTCTCCGGCCGGGCACGTCGATCCTCTCTGCGTCGCGGTCCGGCGATATCCACTTCGCACTGTCGACAGGAGTGACCTTCATCAATTCTCAGGGCACTTGGCTGTTTCAGGACTGGGGCGTGCTGAGGCGCTTATTGGAAGCCCGTCTAGGCGCTGATATTGCCGAGCACGCGCTACAGCTTGTGGCGGGATGCAGATACGAGCGTCGCGGGTCGCTCTTTGTGTTCTTGGACGCCGGCGTAGATCCGTCCGAGATCGTTCCTGACCATGCGAACCCGGATCGAGTTGCGCGCACCCTCCGGTCGTCCGTGTCGGGCGGTGTCCTGGGTGATCCGGCGTCCATCAGGGTTCTGCAGGCGGCCTCCGGTATTGATGGTGCCGTTCTTTTGGATGACCACGGTAGGATCCTCGACGTTGCAAGCATGATTACTGAACCAAGCCCTGCCGCTCTTGCGGCGGCGGGTCGTCAGGATCTCGAGCGGTTTCCTGGCGCAAGGAGCACAGCGGCGTGGAACGCGAGCATTTGTGGTCTGGCGATCAAGGTTTCTGATGACGGGCCGGTTGATGTCTACGAGCATGGTCAACACGTCTTTCACTCAGGCTGACTGAAGAAGCGAGTTACGGACGCGCTGCGACCTCCCAAGAAGCGGGGAGCATAACGGCCCGTAAATCTCCGTTTGCTGTCTGAGCATGACGTTTTGCCTGCGCACACCGATATGCAATGAGGCTAACTGGCAATGAGGCGCATAACCGCAGACACCGCGCTACGCCCGCGGCGCTGCTTTGGGATCCACTGTCAGGTCTGGCTGAACCTGCAGAACAGTTACTTTCCGGCCAAGGATTAGCCTTCCGGCACCGTGCCCACCTGCTTTGCTGGCACCCCAACGACCACTGCCCCCGCAGGCACGTCCTTTGTGACGACCGCCCCCGCGCCCACTACTGCTCCATCGCCGACCGTTACGCCGGGTAACACCGTCACGTTGGCTCCGAACCACACGCCCAGGCCGATCACGACGCGGGCCGGATGCATGTCGGCTCGTCGGCTCGGCAACATGTCGTGGTTCAAAGTCGTGATCACGGCATTGTGGCCGATGAGGGACCCATCGCCGATTTCGATGCCGCCCTGGTCCTGAAAACGGCAGCCGCTGTTCACGAACACATCCGCACCGACATGGATGTTTTTGCCAAAATCAGCGCTGAACGGCGGGAAGAGTTGGAAGGACTCGGGGATCTCGTGCCCGGTCAACTCCCTTATTAAGGCCCGCACCTCGCCGGGGGAGTGGTACCGTCCGTTGAGCTCGGCGGTGATGCGCAGCGCCTCCTGACTCGCGGCGTGCATAGCCTCATGGTGCGGCGAACCGCCGGGGATCGTCTCCCCGGCGTTCAGTGCAGTCAGGAGGTCGGCAAGTCCTTCAATTTCGGCCATGCGCCCACGCTATCGTTCCCTGGGCTGCACAGGAGTGCCCATCCAAGTGAATTCAACGGAAGCTCCTGAATTTTTCGACCGCCGACAAGCTCTGGGCACCGGGCTAACGCGACACGTGTTGCCGGGACGGCTTGGCTGCAAGTGCGCCCCGCAGGACCAGCGTTTCGGTGCCCCTGGCGCTCTCCACTGCTTGAGGCCCGGGCGGGGCGGATTGGGCCCAACGCGACGCGCGCTTGGCAAAAGGCGGCGACCATTCCTTCGCTGTCAAGGGGCTCTGCGCGGCCGACGGCGGCGGAGCCTCGCTGGCGCACCCGGCCGCGAAATTGCTACGCACGCACCACTGACCGGAGCATCCTGCCAGAATAGGTTCATGGACGTCGCCGTCGGTCTGCTGGCCCTGGTGGCGGTGGTTTGCGCGGTCAGCGCGCTCGGCCGCCGGTTGAAAGTCTCCGTCCCGCTCCTGCTGGTGCTGACCGGCGTTGCGGGATCCTATCTGCCCTTTATTCCAACCGTGGTCCTGATCCCGGACATCGTCCTGATCGGGATCCTGCCGCCTTTGCTCTATGCGGCAGCACTGCGCACCTCGGTGGTGGAGTTCCAGGCCAACAAGCGGTCGATCGGACTTCTCTCGGTAGGCTACGTGATCTTCGCTACCGTCACCACCGGACTGGTGGTCTGGTGGCTGCTGCCCGACGTCCCGCTGCCGGCCGCGTTTGCCCTCGGCGCCGTGGTCGCTCCACCTGACGCCGTGGCCGCCACGTCCATCGCCCGGCGGGTGGGCATGCCGCGGCGGATCGTGAACATCCTTGAGGGCGAGTCGCTAGTCAACGATGCAACAGCACTGGTCCTACTCCGGGCCTCGATCGCCGCGATAGCCGGCAGCGTCACCCTGCTGCAGATCGGGCTGGAGTTCCTGCTCGCGGTGGCCGGCGGAGCAGCGGCCGGAGCGGCTGCTGCCTGGCTGCTGCTGCAGATCCGCAGGAGGGTGCGCAATGTAGCCATCAATACCTCAATGTCGCTGGCCGCTCCCTTCGTGGCGTTCATCCCGGCCGAGGCAATCCATGCCTCCGGCGTCCTGGCGGTCGTCGTCGCCGGACTGATCATCGGCACCCGAAGTCCCGCCATGCCCGGCGGTGCATCCCGGTTGAGCCAGCGCAGCAACTGGGCCACCGTACAGTTCCTGCTGGAAAATTCCGTTTTCCTGCTGATCGGGCTGCAGGTGCGGTCGATCATTGATGCCGCGAACGCTGACCCGCTCGGCATCGGGCGCGCCTGGTGGACCTGCGCGGTGGTGCTCGTGGCAGTACTGGTCCTGCGCCCGGTCTGGGTATTTCCCGCCATTTACCTCCCGCGCCTGGTCCCGCGGATCAGGCGATCGGACCCAGTTCCGGGCTGGCAGGTACCTGCCGTTGTCTCGTGGGCCGGGATGCGCGGCGTGGTGACCCTGGCTGCGGCTTTGGTCCTGCCGCAAGACATACCCCACCGCCAGGTCCTCGTCCTCGCCGCCCTGACCGTAGTGGGCGGAACCTTGGTTCTGCAGGGATTCAGTCTGCCCTGGCTGGTACGCCGGCTGGGACTGCATGGTCCGGACCCCGGGGAGGACGCGCTGACCCAGGCCTCGATGCTCCAGCAGACCGTGGCCGCAGGACTGGAAAAGCTGCGCACGGCCGCTGTGCCTGAGGATCCGCCGGAAGTCCTGGCCATGCTGCAGCGCCGCACCCAGGAGCGCGGCTTGGCAGCCTGGGAGCGGCTGGGCCGGCCGGAAACCGAAATCCGCACCCCCAGCCACCGCTATGCGCAGCTGCGGGTGGCCATGCTGGACGCCGAACGGGCCAAAGTCCTGGAACTTCGCGGAACGGGTGCCTACCCTGCCGAGGTGGTGGATGAGGTGCTGGAGCGGTTGGACGTTGAAGAATCGATGCTCGACGCCGCGATCGGCGAGTGCGGCACCCGCCACGGGGCGTTCCTGGCCGTCCCGCAGGAGGTGGCGGCCGGCTGCGGGCATCTGGGCCCGGCACCGGACCGGCCGGTTCCGGCCGACCCGCAGTGCCTCGACTGCCTCACCGAAGGAACCACTCCGGTCCACCTGCGCCTGTGCCTGGAATGCGGCAACGTCGGGTGCTGCGATTCGTCCCCCGGCCTGCATGCGGCCCGGCACCACAGCACCACGGGTCACCCGGTCATGCGAAGCGTCGAACCGGGTGAGTCGTGGCGCTGGTGCTATGTCGACGAAGTCCTGGGCTGAGGCGCGCCGTTATGCGTGCGCCTAGTAGTACTTGGTTGGTTCAGGCTAGGTCCCAAATCCCGGGCCAGGCGGGGATGAATGCCCTCCTGGCCATACAGATACGGTCCGATGGTCCACCAACACCGCCTACCGTGCAGGCGGCTGGACGGATTCCTTTGTCCGCCAGGCGGCCGCGGCAAGCCAAACGATCCACGCCAGCATGAGGACGTAGCCGGCCAGGATCGCGAACGTGTTGGTTTCGGCGAATCCCTCGGAGCCGAGCACCCAGCCCTGCACGAGGTAGGCAAGGCCGGACAGCCCCATCAGCAGGCCAAGGGTTCTTGGCAGTCTCGCCGCCCAAGCTGCCGCGCTGCCGAGCAGGATCAAGGCGAGGCCCAACATGAAGCTCTGGTAGCTCCTGACGCCCCACTCCAGCCACCGGATGGCCTCAGCGCTGCCGAAGCGGGCCGCCTTCTGCGCTTCCGGGGCGCCGGCCCAGGCATCAACGGCCTGTTTGAGGGCAACCCCGTCCACCGCCTGCAGGACGCCGTAGAGCGCCAGCGCCACCGCCGCCGAGACGGTGCCGAGCCGTGCCGCCCACGACGCGCCGCCGGCTCCGGCGTCTAGGGCGAAGTAGAGGACAAGCAGTCCGGCGGTGACCACCGCCATGCCGAAGAACTGGCCGAGGTGCACGGCGGTCCAGTTGGCGCTGCCGGCGTATTCGGCAAATACAGCCCGGTGGTTGTTGGCCGGTCCGTCGGGGTGGAGCAGGCCCACCACCACGTATAGGACGAAGCCTGCTGCCAGCAGGACTGCCGAGAGGCGAAGCGTTTTGCGGTCGATCATGGACTCCCTCCTGCCCTCGAGTTTGTTCAACCGCTATTTTGAAGCGCCGGCCGGTTGAGGGCAACGATTAGCGGAGCAGGGGAGGGCCACGTGCAACCCGGGGTGAGTTCCGCCGACGGAGGCTCGGTCCTGGACTGGGATTGCGTCTGCTCTCAGGTCCCAGACATTCCGTCGTGAAAACTTCGAACATGACTTTCAGGGCGGCTTGGCTTTTGAAGCCCGCTCACCGGATTTTGTTTAGAGCTCACGCCTCGGTAGCAGGCCTGTTTGGTGCCGTCGATGTGCTCGATGAGTCACGGCGCACAGCTAACACGACGATCAGGGGACGAATGTCCAAGGTGGAGGTTGTCGTACTATGTCCGGCAATCGTGCTGACCTCTGGGGGCTTGAACGAAGCCATGAAGCGATCGGTTAATGACGCTGCACAACCCCGCAGCCTGTGATGCCCCGTCCATCAACTCTTGGAGCCGGTGAGTGCGAGTGCGCCGCCAAGTCCGATCATCATCCCGCCGCCGGCGCCGGAAAGAATGGAGATTCGTCGTGGTGATTTGGCGAACCATGCTCGAGCGGTGCCCGCGGCCAGTGCCCATGCGCTGTCGCAGACGAGCGCGATTCCCTGAAAAGTCAGCCCGAGAAGGAGCAATTGCGCCCACACCGCGCCCGCGGCGGGGTCGACGAATTGCGGCAGCACTGCGAGGAAGAACGCGAGGGTTTTGGGGTTGGTGAAACCGACGATGAAACCTTGGCGCAGCAGCTTCCAAGAGGATGATGGGACGCCCGACGTTCCTGATACGCGCGCGTGGCGGTGCCGGATGGCCTGGATGCCAAGCCAGACGAGGTAAAGACCACCAGCGATTTTGAGGACGGTGAACGCGATGACTGAGGCCGCGACGATCGCGCCGACACCAAAGGCGACAGCAAGGATGGCGGGGATGATCCCGAGAGAGTTGCCTGCGACGCTGAGGACTCCCGCCCGGCGGCCGAAGGCGATGGACCGTCCGATCGTGAAGAGCACACTGGGACCGGGAATCAGGATGATGACCGCCGCCGTGGCTGCGAAGGCGACGAAGTTCTCCAAGGGGAGCATGACTGAACCATACTCCCGGTCCGTTCCAGTCGCGCGTTCAAGTTTGATAGTGCGAGTCAGCTTTCGCCTGCCGACGACGGCTGGTCCCGGCGGCCCTAACTGAACGAACACGACCCAAAGTGATACGGGGCCCAGATCGCCGGGAACCGCGCAAAGTCCAGATGCCCGCGGCATCGGTGCCGGATGGTGGCGCCTCCCAATTCGATCGAAGACCATCCCGAGCGATCTTGGCGGTTTTCTGGCAGCCTTTCGAGAAATAAGGCGGCTGTTGACCACTGGCTCAGCTCACCGCGGCGCCAGGAACTTTTCGGACCGTTGGGCATGACCGTTCGGACCTTCGTGGAGAAAACCAACCACGTTGGGCTGATTGTAGAAGTCCCGGACTTGGACACGTTCCAGCGAATGATGGAGTCCGAAGCCGCGGCCGATGCCATGAAATTCGACGGCGTACGCCCCGACACGATCCGGGTGCTAGTCGAACCCGAGCGCGACCGCTAACCACTGGAGCCGGTCGAGCGCGTGTTCGCGTTGGACCTCGTTTGGCGCTGTTGTCGTGGCCAGGTCTGGGTTGCACACGTGAGTCGGCGGTGTTGACGCTCTGACTGCCAGGGCCAGAGGACCGGGAGAACTGCTCGACTTTCTCCCGCCGGTATCCGGATGCGGCGGGGCTTTGGAGAGGGCCTCCCTCATGACGAGCATTATCTGGGCGGTAAATCTCCTTGTCTTGTTTGTCTACGCCTGCCCAGACGATGCCGGCGGGGGAGTACTAGTGCCTGCGTCCAGGACCTGCCCGATAGTCTTCGCGATCAGGTGAATATCCTCGTCTTCCACAACGAATGGGGGGCTGATTTGGAGCGTGTTGCCGCGCAGCGGCCGCACGACGACGCCGTTGTCTATGCAGGAGTTGGCTACAGCCTCGGCGTCTGCCTCGGGTGCGAGCTGGACGCCGGCGAGAAATCCAACGCCGCTGCGGACTTCCTGCACGAGAGGATGCGAGGCAAGAGGGGCAAGGGCCTTATCGAGGACGGATTCAAGTTCCAGGGCCCGGAGAACGAGTTGTTCGTTCTCGAGGATGTCGAGGTTTGCGTGTGCAACTGCGCAAGCTGTTGCGTGGCCTGAATAGGTCATGCCGTGCCTCAGGACGGGGGCGTCCTGCCCTCGATAGAACCGTCCCCAAATCCGGTCGGAGACAAGGACGCCGCCCAGCGGGGCGTAACCGGATGTGACTCCCTTGGCGAGCAGAATCATGTCGGGCTCGAGATGGAACCTTTGGGAGGCGAACATGGAGCCAGTCCGGCCGAATCCGGTGATGACTTCATCAACGATCAAAAGAATGTCATTTTTTTGAGCGATTTTCTGCAGACCTTCAAGATATCCCGTGGCAGGCGGAATCACCCCTCCGGTGCCTATGATTGGTTCGGTGATAATGGCTGCAATATTCTCGGGGCCGATTTCGTCGACGACGGTCCGAACGCCTTCAATATCGTTTGTGGGAACCAGGGCAGTCTCGGGAACGAGCGAATCCGAGCCGTAGCCTTCCCGATTGAAGTCGAGCCCGGCGATACTCGTACCGAAGGCATGGAGCCCGTGGTATGAGTAGGTACGGCTGAGGATGGTTCTTTTGTCCGGCATGCCTTCAAGCTGCCAGTGACGCCGAGCAATCTTGCAGGCCAGGTCGACGGAGTCCGACCCGCCACTGTTGAAAATCATTTTGGCGGCCGGGATCGGACCCATAGCCACGAGCCGGTCCGCCAGGGAGAGTGCTACGTCGTTCGAGAACCGACCGAATACATGGTAAGTCTCCAGTTTGCACATCTGGTCATAAGCCGCTTTCGCCACTGATTCCCTGCCGTGGCCTATATTTGCGTGCCACAGCCCAGCGGTGGCGTCGAGCAGGCGGTGTCCGTCCGAGGTCGTGAGGTACGCGCCGCTTCCTTCGGTAATGACGATGCGGCGTTGCAGGACGGAGGGCATGTGCGCCTGGGCACTCCATAGTGACTCGCCCGAGCGCTTGGGACGGTTTGTTGGGGTAAGAACGGTTGCTTCGGTAGCCATTTGTTTGTTCTCCTAGGCAGGCCAATAGAGCAGTTCCTTGTAAAGTCGCCTCCGGACTGCCCTGTGCCTCGTGGGGTGCCCCGAGTTAGGCCTCGTTTGCTTGATGGGCGGATTCAGCCAGTTCAGGCGAAGTTGGACGTGGGCGTGCCGGAGTGTGTGTTTGCCCGCCCGGTTAATCGAGGACGGCGAGTAGTTGTCCTTCCGCGACAACATCCCCTTCGGACACGGAGATGTTCGCGACAACGCCGGATTCGGGCGCTTCAACTGGAATCTCCATCTTCATGGATTCGAGGATCATAATGGTTTCGTCTTCCTCCACGGACGCTCCGGGCGTCACGAGAATTTTCCAGACGTTTGCCGCCAGATCCGACCGTACTTCACTCAACTTGCGTTCCTCCTCGGAAAACCGGGCTTTTAAGGCGATGTGTTCATCATGAATCGGCGGCGCTGGCCCGTGTGGTCCATGTGTTGTTTGATTTGCTCGTCCAGGTCCGCGATGTTTCCTCCTTTCAGGTTTGCGAGGAGTTCCTGGTGTTCGGCCGCTATCTCTTTTGGATGGGGATACGACTTCTCCAGCATCATCAGCGACAGGCGCGTTTCGGTGAGGAGGGTTTGGTAGAAGACCGAGAGACGTTTGTTGCCGAGGCTCCCGACCAAGACCGTGTGGAACGCCAGGTCCAAGTCGACCAGGTCCGACCAGGGCCGTCCGCTTTCCGAGGCTGATGTCATGTCGGCAATGATGCTGTGAAGTTCGTCGAAGATCTGCTTCCTTGGATTCTTCGCCAGCTCCTCTGCTGCTGTCTTTTCAACGGATTGACGTGCGACGGATATGTCATCCATATCTGCCTCGGATAGTTCTAAGACGAAAACTCCGCGGTTACGTATCCGGTGCAGGAGACCTTCCTGTATGAGCCGCTGCATTGCTTCGCGCACCGGCGAACGGCTGACGTTCAGCTGCCGGGCAAGACTGGTTTCGCGCAGCTGTTGGCCGGGCGAGTAGGCGCCTTTTTCGATAGCGCCCCGCAGCCGGTTAACAATGGTGTCCACTGTTCCGTCGATGAGGATCGGCTCCAGTACCGGCTCACTCAACTCGTTGCTCCAATCCTTCCGGGTGCCAGTTCGATACGCACAAGGATTAGCCCGATTCCGTCGCCAGGTTTTCGCCTTCCGTCAACGGGCGCACAGATATGCCCGCGTCCTGCAGGGACTGCCAAACGGTGCGGATAACCTCCACCGAGTTCGGTGCGTCCCCGTGCAGACAGATGCTTTCCGGGGTGATGTCGAGGTCTCGCCCCGACACTGTGGCTACTTTCCCTTCCCTCACAAACCTGATCGCGCGTGAGGACACAAGCGCAGGGTCCCAAGCCTGCTTTTCCCGCTCGATGAGAAGGTTGCCCGCGTCGTCGTAGCCGAGGTCGACAAATCCTTCCTGGACTAGCCGGACGCCGTAACGGGCGGCGAGCTCCGTGTGGCGCTTGTCGAAACAATAGAGAGGGAGCGAGCTGTCTATTTCCGCGACGGCGGCGATGACAGCTTCGGCCAGCTCTTCGTCCTCCAGCGACATCAAATACATGACCCCGTGCGGTTTCACATGCGAAAGTTTCGACCCTTCGGCCTCAACGAAGCCTTTCAGGGCGCCTATTTGATACAGCGTGTAGTCCTGAAGCTCTTCCGCTGAGACAGCTATTCGTCGTCGTCCGAAGCCCAGAAGGTCCGGCAGCGAGACGTGCGCTCCGATCTGGAGGCCTTGGTCGACTGCCGCCCGGACCGTGCGGCGCATTATTCTCGGATCCCCGGCATGGAAGCCACAGGCGATGTTAGCGGCGCTGATATAGGGCATGAATTCTTCGTCCGGCGCGAAGCGCCAGCGGCCGTAACCTTCTCCCATGTCGCAGTTGATTTCGATGGCTGGGTTCATTGTTCGGTCCCTCCTGCTGCTGCAGACATGAGCGTGGAACGTTCCTCGTCCAATGCGTATGCGTTATCGATGGAAATTGGCTTGAACCGGATCGTGTCGGTCCCCGGCCGCATTTGGCCGGTCTTCCATAGGCTCGCCTTAGGTACGACTCCGAATACGACAAAGCCGCCGGAAGTGGGCCCGTCAGGTCCGAGGATCACGGGAGTGTCGCCGTTGAGGTTGATTCCGCCGAGAGGGTAGCCGGTGTCTAGGATATTGGATGGATGTCCGCCGGCAATACCGCCGTCGGACCGGGCCCATTGCAGCCTCGCCGGGTCCAGCCGGATACCGGTACGGTTTGAATTCTGGTCAACGGTCCAGGACCGTGCAAAGAAGTCCTCAACGTCCGCTTCCGTGACGAACTCAGGCGTGGCAAATGGCCCTGGCACGACTTCCAGTTCCCAGTCATGCCGATAGGCGGGGATTTGTTCCTGAGGCAGTTCCGCTATAGGTGAGGCACCCGAGTTTCCGATGTCCAGGACATCTCCTTTGACAAGCGCCCGCCCTTCAACTCCTCCTAGCGAACCCATGGTGTAGGTGGACCGGGAACCGAGGATTTGGGGGACATCGATTCCACCTCTAACGGCCAGATAGAATCTGAACCCGGATGTCGCCAGGCCAATTTTCAGTTCGGCACCCGCGGGAACGCTGACAGCGGCCCACTGTGGCACCGGGCTGCCGTCGACCGTCACTTGGCCGGCGGCGCCGGTTACTGCCACGGTGGCGGGGGACCGGAACCGGAATTTGGTCTTGCCTAATGTGATTTCCAAACCGGCAGCGTCGGGGCTGTTGCCGACTGCGACATTGCCGAGCCGGAAGGCGAAATCATCCATCGGGCCGGCGGGAAAATAACCGCGTGAGAGCATTCCGATTCGCCCGGGCCAGTCCTGGACGGTTGTCTGGATCCCGGGTTGAACAACTTCAATGGACATCGGTGACTCCTCACGGGACGGCGGTTGCCGCAGCAGCGGTATCCCGCTTGGTGGTAAAGTCTGCAGCTTCGGCGACGAGCGAGGCGCACCAAATGTTATAGGTGGCGACGTCAAAGTCTTCGTCCTGGATGTCGTAGACGTATTCGCCCCGATGGACGGTTTCGAAGGAATCCGAGAGTTCCTGCTCGGAAACGGCATGGAATCTGATCCGGTCGCATGGGCGCAGCAGCAGAGGTGACTGGGCGAAAGCTGGATTGCGCTGCTGGATGTCGTACACGGGCAGCGTCCTGCCGAGCAATTGGTATCCGCCCGGAGATTCCACGGGGTAGATGGAGTAGCACGGTCCGCCGAGACCGATGGCTCCTTCCGCTGTCCACGTACGTGTCGGGTTGTATTTGGGAGCGAAGAGGACCTTCCTCGGATCCAACGGGAAAGTGAAGGGTAGTCCAGGGAAGAACCCGATGAATCCGACCCAGAGGTCCGTCCCTGTGACGATTTCAATCAGCTCGTCAACGTCCCGAAGCCCGTTGTAGGTGATCGTGTAATCGACGTTGTTGTCGTTCACGCAGTTGGGGGCGTCCGAACGGATGCTGCGGACGTAACGGGCAACAGCTGCTCTGGACGTCGAATCGTGAAACGCAGCAGGAAGATTAACTCTTCGGCTGGGAAGGACCATGTTTTCCGTCGCGGCTGCATTGTCGTAGGTATCGTCCAGTGCCAGAACCAGGTTTGCGACGTTTGTTTCTGCCGGGTCATAGGAGAGCAGTATCGAACGGAAACCTGGGGATGTTTCAACCAGTCCGGGAGGGCGGGACTGGTCCAACTCGCTGTTAATGTTGTGGACAAAGAAGTTGAGGTTCAGGTCAAATTCCATGTCACCGAACTCAACCAGGAGATAACTGTCACCGGCCAGCCGGTACGTGACCGAGGGTTTGCCGTCAGTAGCCGCCCGTTGCTCGTAAAGCGCGGATGGTACCCCTGCCCACTGTTCCGAGAGGTGCCGGTGGGAGACCTCGTAAGGCTTCATCTTGCGTGCTCCTCCTGACTTGTCTCATCCTTTGCCTTCGACTCGGCAGCCCGGTTCTGCACATCGGCCACGATGCCGGTGCTGTAGCGGCCTGACTTGAAGGCAGGATCGTTCAGAAGCATCTGGAAAAAGGGGAGATTGGTTTTCAGCCCCGATACGTGGAACGCTGCGACGGCGGACCGGGCGCGTGCGAGTGCTTCTTCCCGGCCCTGCCCCCTCACGATGAGCTTTGCCAGGAGTGGATCGTAGGCCGTGGTCACGGTATTGCCGGCTGCATAACCGCTGTCGACCCGGACACCTTCTCCTGTTGGTTCCGTCCACTCACTGATACGCCCGGGCGATGGCAGGAAGCGTTTGGGGTCTTCGGCATAGATGCGCATCTCTATGGCATGTCCTGTCGATTTAAGGTTGCCGGCGTCGAAGCTAACGTTCTGGCCGGCGGCGACGCGGAGTTGTTCCTCGACAAGGTCGAGGGAAAAGACGGCTTCGGTAACAGGGTGCTCCACTTGCAGCCGGGTGTTCATCTCCAGGAAAACGAAGGTCTGCCGCACCGGATCCACCAGACATTCGACGGTACCGGCATTGCGGTACCCGACAGCTGTCCCCGCCCTTACCGCGCCGTCCAGCATCCGGGACCTAAGTTCCGGTGTGATTCCCGGAGACGGCGACTCCTCGGCGACCTTCTGGTGGCGGCGCTGAACCGAGCAGTCTCGCTCCCCGAGCGCTATGACCCTGCCGTCGGTAAGCCCGAGGATCTGGACCTCGACGTGGCGGGCGTGCTGAATGAACTGTTCAATGAGGATCCGCGAGTCCCCAAAAAAGCGCTCTGCACGCGACCGTGCAGTATCGAAAGCTGCCTTCAGGTCTTCGTCATTGCCGGCAACAATCATTCCGATGCCGCCGCCGCCTCCGGATGGTTTAACAATGACCGGATAACCGACAGCATTGGCGATCTTGACTGCCTCTGCGGCGTCGCTTACCGGTTCGGCTGATCCTGTCGCCACCGGCACGCCGGCGGCCTGCATCAGGTTTCTGGCGTTGATCTTGTCCGCCACCATATCCATCGATTCCGGCGAAGGCCCCACCCACGCGATGCCGCCCTCGATGACTCGCCGGGCGAAGCCGGAATTTTCGGCGAGGAAACCGTAGCCCGGGTGGATGGCCGAAGCCCGGACGGTTCGGGCAGCGTCCATCAGTTTGTCGACGTTCAGGTAGGATTCGGCCGGATTGGCCGGACCAAGGGAGACGAATTCCGATGCTTCCTTCACGAAGGGCAGTTCTGTGTCCACGTCCGAGCAGACGGCGATGGTCCGCACTCCCATGGCATTCGCTGTGCGGATAATCCGCCGGGCGATCTCACCCCGGTTGGTGACCATGAGGGATTCAAAAACGGGCGCGGTCATGATCTGACTCCCTTGGCGATAAGGCGCGCCTTGGCCGAGGCGCGGAAACGGTCTGCAAGGACCGCGAGAACGAGCGCTAACCCCAAGGCGATGCTCTGCATGTTGGTATCGAGCCGCATGAAGTTCATTCCGTTGCCCAGCAGCATGATGAAGACGACGCCCAGGACAGTGCCGCCGACGCCGCCGCGGCCGCCTTGGAGCGAAGCCCCGCCGATGACGGCAGCGGTGATGGATTGAAGGGCAAAGGCGCCTCCAAAGGTCGGTTGCCCCGAGCCGCTGCGGGCCGTCAGGAGGTAGGCCGCAATGGAGGACAGGATGGCGCAGATGACGTAGGTGGCAATCAGGTTCCGCCGCACCTGGATGCCCGCGGTTTTCGCTGCCAGTGCATTCCCGCCGATGGCATACAGGTGGCGGCCGAAGGTTGTCCATCTCAGTGCAACGAAAACAATTGCCACGATCGGTAGTGCTACGAGAACCAGGTTGGGTATGCCCATGGTGAAGCCCGACCCAAGGCCGACTATGTACTCCCTTGGCAGGCCGGATACGGTGGCTCCGCCGCTGTAGACGAGCGTGATGCCTGTGACGATGGTGGCGGTGGCAAGTGTCACGATGAACGGGTTGACCTTCAGGAAGGCGACCCCGAGGCCGTTGGCCATCCCGACGACGAGTCCGACCGCGATGCAGACGACGAAACCCATGATCATTGACTGGCCGGAGAATGCCGGTATGCCGCCGTAGACTTTCTGCATCATCGTGGCAGACACAATGGAAGACAGCGCGACGGTTGCCCCGACGGACAGATCAAATCCTCCAGTTACCAGTACGAGCATCTGCCCTAGGGAAATCAGCAGCAGCGTGACGGATTGTTGGGAGACGGAAAGCAGATTGTCGGGCTCCAGGAAACGGTTATTCGCCAAGGCAAAGACGAGCACCATCACGATCAGCAGCGGCGGAAGCGGTCCGACGCTGCTGAAGAACCTGAGCCAATACTGGTGGTTTACTTTCTTTGCACCGCCGACGGCGGTGGCCGGGTTTTTCACTTCGGTTGTTGACATGCCAGTCCTTAAGCTTGCGCGCCTACTGCATGCCCGAAGGCACCAGCGACAACGGCTTCGTTTGTGATTTGATCGCCCACGAGCTCCGCCTGCACGCGCCCGCCGTTCATCACATACACCCGGTCGGCGAGTCCCACGACCTCCTCGAGGTCGGATGAGACCATGAGGACGCCGGCGCCGTCGTTGCACAGTTTGCGCAGGTTGGCGTAAATCTCCTGGCGGGCCCCAACGTCCACGCCCGAAGTAGGCTCGGCCACCACGAAAACCTTCCGGTCCCGGGTCAGGGCGCGCGCCAGAACGACCTTCTGCTGATTGCCGCCAGACAGTGCCCGGGCCAACGCAGTAACCGAACGCGGCCGGATATCGAGTCGTTCGGCCAGCGCCTGCGCGAGGGAACGAATCTTTGCTCCGTGGAGAAGGCCCAAGGTGCTGTACTTCTTGGTCCGGTTGACTTCGAGCGCAACGTTCTCCTGCACGCTGAGATCAAGCGCGAGAGCTTCCCGCCTGCGGTCCTCAGGCATGAAGCCGATACCCGACTGGATCATCTGGCGAGGGTTTGGCTTGGTGAATGTTCTTCCGCTGACGGAGACGGAGCCGCCGGACAAGGGGATGAGACCGAAGACGGCCTTGGCGAGTTCACTTTTCCCCGATCCCACAAGCCCGGCTACGGCAACAATTTCACCCTGGCACACCCGCAGGGATGCCTGGCTGACCTTTCCGTCCGCTGTAGATACGTCCTCTATCGCCAGCAGGGGTTCCCCCGCGGTTTCGGCCTTTTCCGGATAGACGGCCGCGAGTTCCCGGCCGACCATGTCGGTAATCAGCTGCTCTTCCGAGACCTCCTCGAGGGTATGGGTCGAAATGAACGTGCCGTCCCGCATCACGGTGACCCGGTCTCCGAGGCGCCGGACTTCCTCCATCCGGTGAGTGATGTAGAGAAGCGCCCAGCCTTCGTCTCGGAGTTGGTCGATGATCTTGAACAGCCGGTCCGCTTCCCGCTCACTGATGGCAGCCGTGGGCTCGTCGAGAAGGAGGATGCCCGGCGTCCCGAGCAGCCCTTTGGTGATCTCCACTAGCTGCTGTTCAGCCCTGGGCAGCGTCCCAACCTCCGCGTCCGGGTCTATCGCTGCCCCCAGCTGACCGACCTTTTCCCGGGCAATGGCCCGCATCTTTACTCGGTTCACGAACCCGAAGGTTTTCAACTCACGGCCAAGGAACAGATTCTCGGTCACGGACAGCGTCGGGGCCAAGCTGAAATCCTGCAGCACGACGTTGATGCCCAGTTTGCGGGCATTTGCTGGAGAGTGGTGGGTAACGTCCGAGCCCCGGACGGTGATCGTTCCGCCGTCGGGCTGGTAGTTGCCGAGGAGGATGTTCACCAGCGTTGATTTTCCGGCGCCGTTCTCGCCCAGCAGGATGTGTACTTCGCTGGGGTAAAGGTCGAGTGACATCCCTTTGAGTGCCCTCACGGGCCCGAACGTCTTGACGATATTGCTGAGTGCAACGATCGAATGCTGTTCCAATGCCAGCTTCACTCCCTTCCGATGCGAGTGCCCAGGAAACGGGAACACGCGCGGGGCCTGAACCCGCTTGAATGAATCAGCTACTCGGCGTCCAGCTCGTCACCGTCTTGAAGTCACGCGGCGCGAACATCTCGTTGTAGGGCACGTCGGCGGCGTTGTCCTGAACAATCATCTTGGGCACAGGTCCGGAGGTGGGCGCCTGCAGCTTCTCGCCCTCCAGCATGCGGACGGCTTGATCAACAGCCATGCGTCCCTGGATGGTGGTGAAGTCCGTTGGCGAACCTACGGCGTCCCCGGCCACGATCGCGTCGTACACAGGCGGGATAATGTCGAAGGCGTAAACGTCAACTTTTCCCGTCATATTGGCGTTCCGCACCGCGTTCACCCCGGCTTCGGCAGCAATATCAACTCCGACGATGTGGGTTATCTCAGGATGGACCTTGAGAGTGTCTTCAATGAGGTTCTGCTGAATCTCCAAGCCTGGATCGGCGCGCCGCATCTCCACGATCTTGACGTTGGTTCCCTTGATGGTGTCCTGGAAACCTTTGACTGCTGCATCGGACCATCCGGCGCCTTCCGGCCCGGGGAAGAAGCCAACCAGGGCGGGTGACCCTTTGGTGTCATCGATGATGTACTCGGCCGTCGTCACTGCCAGATCGTGGAAGCTCACGAGCGCGTGCGAGAAGAGCGGATTGTCCTTGGACTCGGGGCAGTCCGTCCCGTTAATGAAGTCCACCACCGGAATCTTCTTTTCCAGCGCGGCAGCCACCTGGGGACATACGCCCGTTGCGTTGATGGCGCCGAGAATGATCGCGTCATAGCCGCCGTTGATGCAGTCCTGCATCTGGCTCAGCTGCTTGTCGAGGTTGGTATAGCCTCCAGCCTCGAACATGCTGTACTCGACGTTGTCCCTCTGTGCCTCGGTCAGGGTCCCGTAGTTCGTGGCAGCCCAGTAGGAATCCTTCATATGAGGGAACAGGACGCAGATTTTCCACTTCTTGGTAATTTTGTCGTTTGCGATGGGCGTATAGGTGGTTTCCGTCGTCTTGCCGTTCAGGGCCGTATTGAGGGCCGGCGTACTCCAGTTCTGCCCGGAACCGGTGCCCGAGGCCTCCCCTGTCTGACCGTTCCCGGAGCCGCCCATTGCCCCGCACCCGGTTACCGCCAGGGTGGCCGCCAGTGCGAGCGCTCCGATGGTATTGGCTTTCCTGTTCAGCTTCATCTGTTTCTCCCAGCGCCGATAGCCGAAGGCCGCGCCGCAGATGCACATTCGGTCGATTGCCTTTTGTTCACAATCTGCAGCCGTGGTGCCAGCATAGTCCGCGAGCTGGATCACATCAACACTTTTCGCTCGCTGTTTGCTTGCCTTGCTTGGGCTCAGTAGCTACGGCAGCGCGGTGCCCATCAGGGCGTGTTCGCCCAGCCAGATCGGTTGCGAGGCGCACCAGAAGGTGGCCCGGTGGTGGGGGACGACGATGAGTTGCAGTGGCAGGTACGGGAGTCATGCGTCTTTGTCATTTAGCTTGCGCTGGGGCTAAGACCGGTTCTGCAGAATCTGCCAACGTGCGCCCGGACTAGGAGGTCCCCAACTACTGCCAAGGATGTCCGTCTCGTGCCCGACCCGGCACGAGACGGAGGTGTGGGCTACCGGCAAAGCGGTAAATTATGAGATTGTCGACTTAAGACATGTGACACACACAGCGAAGCTTATTCAGCTCAACCAGAAAAGTTAGTCAAGCTCATTGCAGCAAGGATGGAGATCAGGATGAAAAGGGGAGTGCTTGACCCAATAGTGCAGGAGCCTACGCCAGCCATTATTGCCCGCCGTATCCGTCATGCAATCGCCCGAGGCGACTTCGCTCCAGGCATCCAACTTGGTGAAGCCGAGCTTGCTAAAGAACTAGGAGTCAGCCGAGGGCCCCTGCGGGAGGCCATGCAGCGACTCACCCAGGAAGGGCTTCTCGTCAGTTATCGGAACAGAGGCCTCTTTGTCGTCAGCATGGACGAGGACGATTTCCGGGATATATACCTGGCCCGAACCGCGGTTGAAGCAGCCGCAATCCGTCGTGTAGCCAGCACGAACCCGGAGGACAGCGGGGCCCAGCTATTGAAAGCCGTGCAGGCCATGGAGGATGCGGTGGAAAGCCCCAACGGCGAAGCTATGACCGAAGCGGACATGAGCTTCCATGCCCTCTTGGTTGAGCTCGCCGGCAGCCCTCGGCTGAAGAAGATGCACGACACTCTGCTGACGGAGACTCGGATGTGCCTCAACGCCCTGAAAAGTACGTACGCTACGGCAGACAAGCGCATAGCCGAGCATAAAGGCATCGCGGAAGCTATCTCCAAGGGAGATTCAGACCTCGCTGAGAAGCTTATGGCCGAGCACATGGAGGACGCGCTGATGCGGCTGATCCCTTAGTTTCCCTTGCGTTTGCTGACGCTTCCTGCAAAGGCGAGCCATGTCGTCTATAAGCACAATAAGCTGCCACCCAGGAGGCAATGCATGCCGGAGAAAAGGGCGTAGTTCCGTCCGGCGTCGAATAAGCGTCGGAGTGTGAGTCTTCCTTACTTTTGGACTAGGGTTTCATCACTTTCCACATCTCCTCCCGGAAATGATGGAGCCATCAGCTGGGTTGGCCTGGTGAGAACAGGTTGGGTTCGGCCCCACTCCCTAAACCCGGGGGATGGCCATGTACTTGATCTCCAAAAATTCGTCCAAGCCCACGCGTCCGCCTTCGCGGCCCAGACCGGAGGCCTTGATGCCACCGAACGGCGCCGCTGGGTTGGAAACGATGCCTGTGTTGAGGCCGACCATGCCCGACTCCAGATCCTCACCGACGCGGAAGGCACGGTCCAGGTCCTGGGTGAACACAAAGCTGACAAGGCCCCAAGGGGTATCGTTCGCCAACCGCACCACCTCGTCTTCGGTGTCGAAGGGGATGACGGGCGCCACCGGACCGAAAATTTCTTCGCTCATCAGCGCCGCGTCGGGGCTGACGTCGGAAAGCACGGTCGGGGAGTAGAAGTAGCCGCTGCCCTCTGGGCGGAAGCCGCCGCAAACCACATTGGCACCCTTGGAAACGGCGTCATCTACGAGCTCCTGGACCTTGTTGAGAGCCTTTTCCTCCACGAGGGGGCCGACCTCCGTGCCGCTCACTGCCCCGTCGCCGACCTTTAGGGCGCTCAGTCGCTGCGCGAGGCGGACAGAGAAGTCAGCGGCGACGGTGCGCTGGACGAAAATTCGGTTGGCGGCGGTGCAGGCTTCACCCATGTTTCGCATCTTGGCAGCGAAAGCCCCCTCAACGGCGCGGTCCAAGTCCGCGTCTTCAAAAACAATGAGAGGAGCATTCCCACCCAGTTCCATGGAAGAACGCATGACATTTTTGGCAGCTTGCTCCAGTAAGCGGATGCCCACGCCGGTAGACCCGGTGAAGCTAACCTTTCGGGCAATGCCGCTTTCCATCCATGGGGTGACCACATCGGAGGCTCTGGAGGTCGTAACCACATTCAAAACACCCTTGGGAAGGCCAGCCTCCGCCAGAACGTCCGCCAGTGCCAGCGAAGACAGGGGAGTGAGGTTGGCAGGTTTGAAGACCATAGTGCAGCCGGCCGCTATGGCAGGGCCGATCTTCCGGGTGCCCATAGCCAGCGGAAAGTTCCACGGTGTCACCAAGACGCAGGGTCCTACGGGCTCCTTCGAGACGAGGATGCGGTTCTTGCCGTCGCCGGTGGTGGTCAAATCTCCGTCAATGCGGACAGCTTCCTCTGAAAACCAGCGGAAGAACTCGGCGGCGTACGCCACCTCGCCTTTAGACTCGGCAAAGGGCTTGCCCATCTCCGTGGTCATAATCAAAGCGAGTTCGTCTTGGCGGGCCATGATCAGGTCGAAGGCCCGACGCAGGATTTCGCTGCGCTCGCGGGGCGGGGTTTTTGCCCACTGTTTCTGGACCCGGCCTGCGGTTTCGATTGCACGGCGTGCGTCGTCTGGGCCCCCGTCGGCCACGCTGGCGATGACTTCCTCGGTGGCAGGATTGATGACATCGAACCGGGCGCCGGAAGATGCTTCGGCCCACTCTCCGTCAATGTAGAGGTTCGTGCTGACCTTTGCGACGGCGTCAAGCGCCTTTTGCGAAGTTCGGGAGGCTGCTGACTGAAGGCTCATGAGTGATCCTTTTCTGGGTTGCAAGGGGGTGGCCGGCGCTAAGGTTGAAAATCCAATGCCGCATATTCGCCGGGGTCTAGTAGCTGGGCCAGGTGACGACCCGGCCTGGAGCCATCAAGCTGCTTCACTTGCATGGAACAGGAGAATCCGTCCGAAAGGATCACCGAAGAGGAATCGGTCTGGCGCAGGGCCGGGGCCAGTGCTTGCTCGCCCACCAGCAAGCTGACGTCAAAGAGTTCCTTTTCGAAACCGAAGTTTCCGGTCACGCCGCAGCGGCGTGGCGAGCTGTCGTAAGCCACGCCCGCTGATGCCAGGCGGGCAAGCACGGCAGGGAGGCCGGCATCGGGTGCGCCTGTCCGGCCCGTTGCTGGGCCTGCGGGGGAGCGAAAAGCATCCGTCATGGTGGGCTTAATTCGCGGAAACGGACCTGGTGGCGGTGGCGATGGCGTTTTCGAAGCGTTCGAGGCCGGTGGTGATTTCTTCGGCGGTGACGATGAGGGCGGGGATGAGGCGGACGACGTTGCCTGCAGGGCCGCAGGTGAGGGTAAGCAGGCCGTGGTTGGTGGTGGCCTGCTGGACTGCTGCTGCGGTGGCGGTGTCGGGGGTGCGGTCTTCGGCGGTAAATTCAATGCCTTGCATCAGGCCCTTGCCGCGGACGTCGCCAATAATGGGGAAGCGGGCCTGAATTTCTTTGAGGCCAGCCTGGAGCTGTTCGCCGCGGATCCGTGAATTCTCCACCAGCCCTTCGTCACGGATGACATCGAGGGTGGCGACACCGGCGGCGGCAGATACCGCATTCCCGCCGTAGGTTCCGCCCTGGGAACCGGGCCAGCCCTTGGACATCAGTTCGATGGAAGCGGCGATTGCGGAGATCGGAAAACCGGAGGCTATGCCCTTGGCAGTGATGAGGATGTCCGGGGTGGCGGTGGAGTGCTCGTGTCCCCAGAACGTTCCCATCCGGCCCACGCCCGTCTGGACTTCGTCGAAGATCAGCTGGATGCCGTGTTGGTCGGCCCGTTCGCGCAGTCCCTCTTGGAACGCCGGCGGGGTGGGCAGGTAGCCACCCTCACCGAGGGCCGGTTCGATGAGGAACGCTGCAGTATCGTTGGGCGCGGTGCGGGTCTGGAGCAGGTAATCCAGTTCCTTCAATGCGAATTCCACTGAGGCCACCTCATCCCAGCCGTACCGGTAGGCATACGGGAAGGCAGACATGTGCACTCCGGACATTAGCGGGGAGAACCCTGCAGAGAACTTCGTTCCGGCAGTGGTCAGCGACGCCGCCGCAACCGTCCGACCATGGAAACCGCCCTGGAACACTACAATGTTTGGCCGGCCGGTGGCCATTCTGGCCAAACGAATTGCAGCCTCGACCGCCTCCGATCCGGAATTGACGTAAAACAGCGAATCCAAGCCTGCGGGCAGTACCTCACCAAGCTTCTCGGTCAGTGCCAGCAAGGGCTTGTGCATCACGGTGGTGTACTGCGCGTGGATGATCTTTCCCACCTGATCGCGGGCGGCCTCCACTACCCGCGGATGGCAATGGCCCGTGCTCGTCACACCAATGCCGGTGGTGAAATCAAGGTAGGACTTTCCATCAGTCGCGTGGATCCAACTGCCCAAGGCGTGATCGACCACTAGTGGGGTCGCTTGCTTCAAGAGAGGGCTCAGGGAAGTCATGCGTCCCATGATGAAGGTCACATCTTCCTATTGTCAACAATCTTCGATCCGGCTGGTGTCGGGAGGGGCGTCGCCTGCCTGAGCACATTCCCGGGCGCGATATCCGAGGGAAAGTGCCGCGGTCCTTGATTATTTTCCTCAGCTGGTAGTTCAGCGATTTCGATCGCGTCAAAGGCCCGGACTCCTTCGACCCCAGTTTTCGCAGGCTTGCCGCAGATGGAAGAGTGGCTACGCCGACCTGCAGACGCCTCATAAAACCGCTGGCAAGTTCGTCCGCAGATTTTCAACATTCCGCTTCTGGGGCGTCGGAACGGCCGCGGACGTGGGCGGGAACCCTGTCCAGGTTGGGTGGGGTCAGCGTCTCCCCTGCGCGCACCGTCGTGTGGGGCAGCGGGGCGGTTCCCCGTCTCGCCGCAGTCGTTGAGCAGCGTCCGCTCCGCTTTCGGGATTAGGGGACAGTGGATGTCTCGTTGGCAACGGTCTCGATCATTTGAGTTTTGGGCTCCCCAGTCACGGCCTGGGATATGGGGCTGCCCTCCCAAAGGTCTGTTTTCAGCCGGGACAGGAATTCTGCGGCGGCCTCCTGCGTATCGAAATCGAGATCCAGGAGCACGTGGTTGTTCTCATTTAGGGGCCGGGAGATCTTGTAGGACCTGACCCCCGAAGCCCCACGGCCCAGCACATCTCTGTCGAACGCCTGTCTCCACATCCGGAAGTCTCTAACAGGATGTTCTATGCGCAGGGTAAACATGCAGTCCCCTTCCGAAGGTCCTTACCCGCTCACCCTAGGCCGTGAAGTGAATTTCAACTAGAGAACGCTTGCAGTTGCATTGAGCGCCACTGCAACTGCGGACACCAAGCGTCACGAAGGCGCCCCTACACGAATCTGGTTATGGGCCTGGGCCAGATGCATACAGGCGCGGCGGCCCAAACGCTTACGGACGCGGCCAGCAGCGGTGCGGTTCCTGAAACGGGCGGCTGGACGAGCACCAAAGTGCCATCCGACGGGTGGTGACCCCTGTGCATGACGGTGCCAGCTCAGCCCCGCGGGGCACCACTCAGCCCTGTCGCAGCCGCCGCTAGCGGCGTAGGCTTCGGCTGTGCCGGCCCTGTCCGTGGGATCCGTCCGCCCGGCCGGCAGTCGCCTATGAAGGAGTCCGCCATGACTGTTCTGGTCCAAAGTCTTGTGCCCGGTCTGACCCGCCAACAGTACGAAGACATCGCAGGAGCTCTTGGGGACAAACTCATGGGCACCCCCGGATTCAACGCCCATTACGCCTACGAGAGCGAAGACGGAATGATTGTTGTGGAAATTTGGGAGGCTGCCACGCAGCACGACGCCTGGTTTGACAACAATGTCAGGTCACACCTGCCGGCGGAGGTAACCCCGGAGAAGCACGAACTGGCGAACAAGATGACAACCTAGCGCTTCTATTCGATCTCGTAGCGAAAGGCTTTGCGGGTCCACGTCCTGGTGACCGCACGGGCGCGATGAGGGCGCCCGTATGGCAGGCAGTTCGATAGGACGGCCGCGCTCTGCTCGGTGGCCTGCCGCGGAGCGCCGGGACTCATGACACCACCCACGGCCGGTGCCAATCGACGTAGTCGGCAGTCAGTTCATCTGCGGCTGTCGGACCCCAAGACCCGGGTGTGTAGCTGTGCACCGGGGGCGGCGCATCCAGGAGTGGCTGCATGATCCGCTACGTCTCCTCGACCGCGTCCTGGCGGGTAAACCGCGTGCTCTTCCCGACCATCGCAGCCTGGAGCAACACCTCATACGGAGTCGGCCCTTCGCCCCCTTCATCGGCGAACTCCATGTCGAGATCGATGGCGCCGGGGCCGACCGTGTCCGCACGTAGAGCCTCGACCTTGAGCCTGACGCCGGTCGAAGGATCAAGCTTGATGACGATCTGGTTGGGCTCTGGTCGGCGATCGGATCCGAAGTCGAAGCCAAGCCGGGGCGGGTGCTTGAACATCAGCCGAAGCTCGGTCTGAGTGACCGTCAGCTTCTTGCCGGTCCGAATGAAGAACGGCACCCCCGACCAGCGCCAATTGTCGATGTCGAGCCGCAACGCGGCGTAAGTCTCCGTCGTCGAATCCGAGGCCACGCCGTTGATGCTCCGGTAACCCTCGTACTGGCCGCGGACGTAGTGGACAGGATTTGCCTCGGAAACCGCGCGGAACAAAGCAACCTGCGAGTCCTTGAGGGTTTGTGGATCACCTCCAGACGGTGGCTCCATTGCGGCCGCGGACACGACCTGCATGAGGTGGTTGACCACCACATCGCGCAACGCACCAACGGGATCGTAGAAGTGGCCACGGTCCTCGACGCCGAAGTCCTCGGCCATCGTGATCTGCACGCATTCGACATAGTTCCGATTCCAGATCGGCTCAAGCATCGTGTTGGCGAACCGCAGGTAAATGATCTCCTCCAAGCCCATCTTCCCCAGGTAGTGGTCGATCCGGTACAACTGTGACTCGTCGAGGTACTGGTGCAACTCCTCGGCCAGGGCGCGCGCCGAGGCTCGGTCATGCCCGAACGGCTTCTCAACCACCACCCGCGCCGTCGAGGTCAAGCCAGCGCGGGCCAAGCCCTTGACGACTGTGCCGAACAGGAAGGGTGGGATTTCGAGATAGAACACAGGACTGTCGGCGCCCTTGATCGCCTCGGCGACCCGCTCATAGGTCGCCGCGTCGCCGAAATCGCCTTGCACATAGGACAGCCGGGCCGCGAATCGGTCGAAGACGGCGGCGTCGATCACCTCCCCGGTTCCCTCGATCGACATCCGGGCCCGTTCCACCAACTGGTCTACCGTCCAATCATCGACGGCCACCCCGACGATCGGGCACTGCAACAACCCCCGAAGCTCCAGGCGGTACAACGATCTGAACGTCATCACCCTGGCCAGGTCGCCGGTGATCCCGAACACAACGAACACATCGGCGGGACGCTGACCAACGCTACTACTCGGCTGGTCAGGCCTAGGCGCGGTTCGGCCATCCATCGCTGCTGACATGGCATCTCCTCGAGTGATCGACCCTCTACCGGCAACATGAATCTGCTCGTGGGCTCCATGCCGGAGCTGACGCAGACCGGCTTCTTTCAGAGCCAATCACCGCCTCCCGGGCCCCGTCATCACCCTTTTTGGGTGATGACGGGGACCCACCCCGGGGGCCAGCATCAACGCCTAGAGGCAGCATCGGTAGACCGAGAACCCGCTCCTAGGAGGCTCCGGCATGACAGACGACCAGCACGCATGCGGATCGGCGCAAACGCGCACCAAGCAGGCGCTTTCGGTGGAGACCACGCCTCCAGCGCCCTCGTGAACTGCGAAGCCCACGACCCGGACAACCTCTACGTCGTCGACACCAGCTTCTTCCCCGGCATCGGCGCCGTGAACCCGTCCCTGACTGCACTCGCCAATGCTTTGCGGGTCGGTGACCACCCCACCGAACGCCTTGGAAATCTCGCGGGCAGGGGTGCGGCATGACGCTGTTCGAGGACGCCCTCATCCCGATGATGGAGGTGAACCCGGTTCCGTGGGCTCGAGCCCAGATGGCGTTCACGCTGGCCTTCCACATCATCTTGGTGCCACTTGGCGTGTCCTGGTCGATGATGGCGCTGATCGCCAACTATCGAGGCATCAGGCGGGCCGACGCTGACGCCATCCGGCTCGCGCAGCGCTGGTCGAAGTACATGGCGGTCACCTTCGCAGTGGGCGCCGTCACCGGGACGGTCCTCACCTTCGAGTTCGGCCTGCTGTGGCCTCAGTTCATGGGTCACTGGGGCGAGGCGTTCGGCGTGCCTTTCGCGTTCGAGGGTCTCTTCTTCTTTCTTGAGGCCGTTTTCATCTCGATCTACATCTTCGGCTGGCGTCGACTTAAGCCCTGGACCCACTTCTGGACCGGTGTCCCGATCGCCGTCGCCGGCATCTTCGGCAGCGTTTCCGTGGTGGCTGCCAACGCGTGGATGAACTCACCCGAAGGGGTCACACTGGACACCGGCGGGAACGTCGTGGCGGTGGACCCGCTGGGGGTGATCTTCAACGGGGCGATGCCGTTGATGGCGGCGCACATGGTGATTGCGGCCTATCTGGTCGGCGGCTTCCTGGTGGCCATGGTCTACGCGATGGCGATGCTGCGCGGGCGGCGGGACCGCTACCACAGGCTCGGCTTTCTCATCGCCTTCACTGTGGCCGCCATCGCCGTCCCGGTGCAGATGGGGGTCGGTGACGGCCTAGCTCGCTGGGTTTATAGCAACCAACCGGTCAAGTTCGCCGCCATCGAGATGGTGCCGACGACCAGCAGTGACGTACCCGAGACGCTGCTCGGCCATCTCAATTCAGAAGGAGAAGTGGTTGGCGGGGTCCCCATTCCCGGGCTCGCCTCGTGGTTGTCGGACCCCCGCACTGGCCGGGCGACCGTCGTGCAGGGACTCGACACTGTACCCGCCAACGAGCGGCCGACGAACCGCCAGGTGAACGTCGTCCATCTCGCTTGGGACATCATGGTCGGCGTCGGCACTGCCCTGTTCCTGCTGACGCTGTGGTACTGGGCATCGTGGATCTTCCGACGCGACATGCCTCGCAGCAAGTGGTTCCTGCGCTGCGCCGTCGCCGCCGGGCCCCTCGCCGTGCTGACGATGGAGGCGGGCTGGACCGTGAGCGAGGTCGGCCGACAGCCGTGGATTGTCTACAACAAGATGCGGGTGGAGGACGCCGCGACCACCAACACCGGAGTTTGGATCACCTTCATCGCGGTCACGATCCTCTATATCGGACTGGGCGCCACCACAATCCTCGTCCTGCGCGGGATGAGTCGTCGCTACCGCGAGGCACGACGATTCGACGAGACCGACTCCCCGTACGGACCGCGCAAACCGGTGAAAGAGACCTAGGGGCCGCCCATGGACACCGCCGCAGCCCTGCTCTTGTTCGCCGCCATCACCATCTACGCGATCTTCGGCGGCGCTGACTTCGGTGCCGGCTTCTGGGACCTGACTGCCGGTGGCGCGCAGCGCGGGGCGCGGCCGCGCGAGGTAATCGACCACTCGATCGGGCCCGTGTGGGAAGCGAACCACGTGTGGCTGATCTTCATCTTCGTCGTGCTCTGGACGTGTTTCTCCGAGGCCTACGCCTCGATCACCTTGACCATGTTCGTTCCCCTCACCCTGGCGGCCCTCGGCATCGTCCTACGCGGTGCCGGCTTCGCCTTCGGGAAGGCGGTGTTTCGGCAGCGAGCCCGCCGCAGCTTCGGCGCCATCTTCGCAGTCTCCTCGGTGCTGGTGCCCTACTGCTTCGGCGCCATCGCCGGAGGCATCGCATCCGGCCGGGTTCCGGCCGGCGGCCGGGCGGGCGATCCGCTGCACAGCTGGGTCAACCCGACATCGGTCGCCATGGGTCTGCTCGCCGTATCCGTGACGGCCTACGTCGCCGCGGTACTGCTCACCTGGGATGCCCGCCGCCTCTCCGACGAGGCGATCGTCGGCTACTTCCGCGTCCGCGCCGTGGCCGCTGGGGCCGTGGCTGGAGCCGTCGCGCTGGTTGGTCTCTTCGTCGTACGCAGCGAAGCCAGCTACGTCTTCGGAGGACTCACCTCACGCGCCCTGCCGCTGGTGATCATCTCGGCGGTCGCCGGGCTCGGCGCGCTTTTCCTGCTCCGCGGCCGACCCCGCCGCGGAGCGCGGCTTGCTGCGATCACCGCGGCCGGCGCCCTCGTGCTGGCCTGGGGCGTCGCACAGTGGAACTACCTGCTGCCCGAAACGCTCACGGTCTCGGCGGCTGCTGCGCCGTCGGGCACGATCACGGCCGTGCTGGTCGCGGCCGGTCTCGCCGTGCTGATGATCGTGCCGGCCTTCATCTTGTTGTACGTGCTCGACCAGCGCGGACTGCTCCTCGAAGAAGGCGACGACGACGAGCCCGGCCGGGGCCCCGGGGTCGTCCGTCCCTGACTTCACTGGCGAGGTGGCAAGCAAGCGAGCCGCTGACCGGGGTATCGACCGGAGGGCGTAGGATGCCACCGGCGTCGTGCTGTGAAGATGTCAGGAACCGGCGGGCGCTGGGCCTGCCGCTAACCGTTAGGCGCGGGACGAGTCCTTGGGCAGCCGGGCGGCCAGCTTCCAGGCGGCGGGCATCGCGGCGGCCGCGATCAGGGACTTCACGATGCCGCCGATGATGAACGGGTACAGGCCCCACTCGAGTGTCTGCTGCAGATCGGCGCCCAGCGAGATGGACAGCCAAGCCATGCCGAAGACGAAGGTGATCACGGTGCCGGCGAGGAAGGAGACCGTGGCGCCCAGGAACTTCTTGTCCCAGTTGCGCTTGGCCAGCCAGCCGGTCAGGCCCGCGGCGGCAACAAAGCCCACCAGGTAGCCGCCGGTCGGGCCGACCGCAGCGGCCAGGCCGGACGAAGCCTCGGAAAACACCGGCATGCCGGCGACACCGGCCACCCAGTACAGCGCCATCGCCAGCATCCCGCGGACCGGGCCCAGGGTGCTGCCGACCAGCAGCACGGCCAGGGTCTGGCCGGTGATCGGGACCGGCCACAGCGGCACGGCCAGCTGTGCCATCACAGCGGTCAAGCCGGCACCGCCGACCACCAGCGCGGTGTTGGCCAGGGCAGTGCTGGGGACGAGGGCGTCGGCCAGAACGCCCTGGCGAACGAGTGTAAACGAGCTCATGTCTACGCCTATCTGAACGGTTGTTGCCGTACCGGCGGTTATTTGGGTGTTTGCGACCTATGGCCGCAGGTCCCAGCAAGATACAGCGTCCTGACCATGCTGCCAAGAGGGCGGCTGCGCATAGCGTCCGCGGTGCCTGGTCCTGCCACCGGGCGGATCAGAGCCCAGGCGAAGATCCCCGGCGATGTCCCGAGGTTGCAGTTCCGTTGCTCGCCAGCGGCTGAACGCCGGTCTTGGCCTCCTCCTTGGATCGCGCGCTTTGGCCTTCGGTTAGGCGTACCGCCATAAGGCAGGTCATCTGTCCTTCGAGTGTGTCCAGATGCAGCCGGAGCAGGGACTCAAGCTTCCGCAGCCGCTGAGCGAGGGTGTTCCGATGGATGAAGAGTTTCTCGCATGCCCGTGATGGCTGGCAGTCGCTGTCCAGATACGTTTTGAGCGTGTCCAAAAGGTGTCCTGAATGTTTGCGGTCGTGGGCCACGAGAGGCGAGAGGAGCTTGCGGGCGCCGGCGAGTGCTCCGTGGCCGGCAGCCGCGGCCAACAGGGCATCGATACTGAGTTCGGGGGCCGTTACCGGCTCCGTTACGTGGTGTACCAGCTCGGTTGCAGCGCAGATACCTAGGCGCAACTCGTCCAGGCTCTCACACGGACCCTTGAGGACCACTGCCTGATCCCGGGCCAGTAATCGGAAGTTCTCCGTCAGTGACGATGCCAGGCTCCCGCCCCTGGCGGCCTGAAGCAGGTCCGGGGTTGGCCGCTGGGCTAACGCGACGACAGTGCCGTCCAAGACAATGATCCGAAGCTCCTCGAATGCCTCCTGAAGCATCAGGCGTATCTTCCAGACATTCGCCAGGCCGTCTTCGGCCAGCGCTGCCACTACCGCGAGCGTCGGGCGTTTGTCGTCCAGACCGGTCGAGCGGAAGGTGCGGGCGAATTCCTGCCCCGGTATCTCCTGCCAGTCGGCGGCCTGTGCGAGGAGCGATTGCAGCTGGGGTTGCCGGTGGGACGCCGTTTGTAGGGCACTTCTGAGCTGCACCGCCATGATGGAGGCCGCCGGCGCCAGCAGGGAAGCCAGGGGTTCGTCCCGGGTACTGCCGCGAACGACAACCTGGAACGAGTCGCCGCCACCCATCGGGAGCGGGACACGGCGGTCATCGTCATCATCGGTTGCAGCCCGGCGCAGGTCCTCGTCGGTCCAATGGGAAGTGCCGGGCGATTGGGCGATGACGGAACCGCCGCCGTCGATTATCGCCACCGAACCCCCGACTGCCTTTCTAACCTCGCCGAGCATCCTGCGCACAGGAGATGCTGTGGCAGCATGCCGGGAGCACGCTTCCGCGAGTTCCCATGACCGGGTCCGTACGGTGAAATGTTCGGCCTGCAGCACATTCGTGATGTGGCGATGGACCTGCAGGAAGGAGACAAAGTGGGGTATTTCCAAGAGTGGAACGTCGAAGCAGGTGGCCGCCTCGACCAAGCCTGGCGGTAGGAAGTGATGGGCGGTTCCCGTTCCGAAGGCAATAGCCGCAACGGGAACACCGGCAAGCCGCTCGACGTAGGCGGACCAGGTCCGGTCGTCCTCGATGTTCATGCCGATGCCGTTGGTGAGCAGGAGGACGTGCGGGGTAAGGAGCGGCGTGGGATCCATGATCTCCGTCGGTGCGCACCAGCTGATTCTGCGATCAAGCCGACCGGGGGAGGACGGCGTATGGAGGCGCAACTGGAGGGCAGCGTCCGCTAGTAAGTCAGCCACGATCACGAGGATTCCTTTGGTTGCACCTGCCTCAAGCATATGTGCGCGCTGCCCAGTTGGGCAGGCCCGATGTTGGGCGCCTGCCTACTTCCAAGCCGGACAAGCAGGCCCATAGGGTGGGTGCCATGCCGCAATCTGTGACAGCGGGTCGACGTCTGACGATTAACTCGGACTTGGGCGAATCCCTGGGCCTGCATTCCTTTGGCAACGACGCTCAACTCATGGACATCATCGACGTGGCCAACGTTGCTTGCGGTTTCCATTCAGGGGATCCGGACACAATGGCCGCCAGCGTGGAGGCTGCCGGCCAACACAGCGTGAAGATCGGGGCCCATCCGGGACTGCCGGACCTGGTGGGATTCGGCCGCCGTGAGATGAGGCTGACCGGTGCGGAGGTGGAGACACTGCTCCTGTATCAGGTCGGGGCGCTGACGGCGTTTTTGAAGCAGTACGGCCTGGAGTTGAATCACATCAAGCCGCATGGCTCGCTTTACGGCATGCTTGCCCGCGACCCCGGGCTCATGGAGGCCGCGGCGAGGGTATCAGCCCTGTACAGCGTTCCTTTCTACGGTCTGGCGGGAACTGAGCACCAGAAGGTATGCGACCAATTCGGCGTTCCCTTCGTCGGGGAACTGTACGTTGACTTGAACTATGGACCCGGGGGTGAACTGCTGATCCAGCGCCGCCCCGAACCCACCAATCCGGCGGCGGCAGGGAATCGCGTGCGCCGGGTTCTGAACGAGGGGGTGGTTGAAGCGGTGGATGGAACGCTGCTCAACATCAGTTTTGAAAGTGTCTGTGTGCACTCGGATGCTCCGAACGCCGTCGAGGTAGCGGCGGCGGTGCGCGAAGCGCTGTCGGCACACAACTCCACTGCCGATCCCACCACCTCCTGAAAGGGGTTCCCCCGTGGCTGACATCCTCTCGCCGCTGCCCGGAATTTTCTACCGCAAGCCCGGACCGGACAAGGATCCCTACGTCCACGAAGGCGACCATGTCGACGTCGGCCAAACCGTCGGCATGGTTGAAGTCATGAAGCAGTTCACAGAGGTCCGCAGTGATGCCGCCGGCACGATTGATCATTTCCATATTGAGGACGGTGGCACGGTGAATCCCGGGGAAGCCATAGCGACGGTCAGCGAGGGGTGACGATGGAACGGCTGTTCATTGCCAACCGGGGCGAGATAGCGGTCCGTGTCATACGCTCCGCCCGGGAGCTCGGCATCGGGACCGTCGTGGCGGCGAGCGAACCGGATGAGAAGTCCCACGCGGCGCAGCTGGCCGACGAGTACAGGATCGTCGGCCCGGCCCCGGCCACCAAGAGCTATTTGGACCAGTCCGCGGTGCTTTCCGCCGCTTTGGAGAGCGGGTGCGACGCCGTCCATCCGGGCTACGGGTTTCTGTCCGAAAATGCGGCTTTCGCGGCCGCCGCCATTGAGGCCGGTTTGACCTGGATCGGTCCTTCGCCCGAAGCCATCGAGCTGATGGGGGACAAGGCGCGGGCGCGGGATGCAGCCCGGCGGGCGGGTGTGCCGATCCTGCAGGGCAGCGAGGGCGCCGTCGGACACGGCGAGGACCTTATCGCCGAAGGCCGGGAAATCGGGTATCCCCTGCTGGTCAAGGCATCGGCCGGCGGCGGCGGCCGCGGCATCCGTTTGGTCACATCCGAGCAGGACCTGGTCGCAACGGTCGAGGTGGCCCAGGCGGAGGCCAGGGCGGCCTTCGGCAGCGCCGATGTCTACCTTGAGCGGTTCCTGGGCCGGGCCAGGCATGTGGAGGTGCAGGTTCTCGGGGACGGCCAGGACGCCATCCACCTGGGGGACCGGGACTGTTCGATGCAGCGGCGCCAGCAGAAAATCCTCGAGGAGGCACCTGCCCCGGCCCTGCCCGACGCAGTCCGGGAAAGGATCCAGCAATCATCGGTGGAGCTGGCCCGCGAATGCCACTACCGGGGCCTTGGCACGGTCGAGTTCCTCTACGATCCGGAATCGCATGAGGCGGCATTCATTGAAATGAACACCCGCCTTCAGGTGGAGCATCCGGTGACCGAGATGATCACCGGCCTGGACCTGGTGCGCGAACAATTGCTTGTCGCTGGCGAGGGAAAGTTGCCTCTGTCCCAGGATCAAGTCCAGTTCCGGGGCCATTCCTTCGAATTCCGGCTCAACGCGGAGGACCCGTCGAGCGGCTTTATGCCCAGCCCCGGCACCTTGGAACGCCTGGACTGGCCGGGCGGGCCGGGGGTGCGGATCGACTCCGGGTTCGTGGCAGGCTCGGTGGTCGCCCCGTTCTACGACTCACTGCTGGCCAAGCTCATTGTCTGGGACGCCAGCCGGGACGAAGTCATCGCACGGTGCGTTCGGGCGCTCGGTGAAGTGGATGTGGAAGGAGTCAAGACCACCCTGCCCCTGCTTCAGGCGCTGATCCAGCGGCCCGAACTGCGGGACGTGGAGCATCATTCGAAATTCTTGGAGACCACGCCGGAGCTGCTGGGAGGTGCGGCATGACCGCTCCAGCCGCCGGGGCTGCCGCCCGGTATACCTGGGGCGGGGACGAGTTCCTCTTCGTGGAAATCGACGAGGCCATGAGCCTTGCCGCGAACTTCCGGTCTAACGCCATGGCCTCCCTGCTTGGCGCGGACAAGGTTAGCGGCATCATAGACATTTGCCCAGCAAATGCCTCGCTGCTTATCAGGTTCGATCCGGATGCCCTGCCTCCCGCCGAGCTGGAGGAGAGGGTACGGCGGATTGAGGAGACGGTCACCCGGACGACTCATCCCACGCTGGACACCCGCCTGGTGGAAATCCCTGTCTGGTACAACGATCCCTACACCCATGAGACAGCTGCCCGGTTCAGGACCAACCACCAGCGCCCGGAGGGCACGGACCTCGAGTTTGCCGCCCAAGAGAACGGCCTTTCCTCGGTCGACGAATTCATCCGGCGGCACTACGGCTCGCCCTGGCTGGTGTCGATGGTCGGCTTTGTTGCTGGCCTGCCCTTCATGTTCCAGATTGTTCCGCAGGAGCAGCAGTTGGAAGTGCCGAAGTACCTCAGTCCCCGGACCGACACCCCTGCCTTGACCGTTGGGCATGGCGGGTGCTTCGCCTGTATCTACTCCGTCCGCGGCGCCGGCGGATATCAGATGTTCGGCATCGCCGCGGCCCCGATATTCGATCCGGCTCAGTCACTGCCGGATTTCAAGGATTTCATGATCTTTTTCCGGCCCGGCGATATCGTCAAGTTCCGCCCCGTGGACGAGGCCGAATACCGGAAGATCCAGGACGAAGTTGAGGCCGGCACCTTCAAGTACCGGCAAGCGCCGGTCCAGTTCGATCTACAGCGCGCGTTGGAGCAACCGGCCGAATACAACAGGGAGATTTTGGAGCGGCTCAATGGCATTTGAGATCCTGGAACCGGGTCTGGCCACAACGGTCCAGGACCAGGGCCGCTTCGGGTACTACAACGTCGGCATCCCACAAGGCGGCGCGATGGACGGGCTGTCTGCGGAGATGGCCAACGCGCTGGCCGGAAACACCCCTGCTGAGGCTGTGCTGGAGTGCACCTATATGGGCCCCAGATTCCGTACGGATAGTGCGGCGGTCATCGCGGTCACCGGCGCGCCGGTGGATGTCAAAGTCAATGGCGAGGCGAGAGGACAATGGTCGCGGCTGGAACTGGACGCCGGCGACGAGGTCTCCTTCGGCATTCTCAAGGGCGGCACCCGCTTCTATATTGCCGTCCACGGAGGCGTTGACGTGCCGGTGGTCCTGGGCAGCCGTTCCACCTACGGGCTCGGTGGGATCGGCGGATTTGGCGGCCGCCCGCTGCGGGCCGGTGATCTGGTCCCCGTCGGGAACGGCGCCGCACCGTCCGGGTGGGAACCACCGCAGGAGATCGAGCCCGGGCTCCGCCCGGTATTCGAGAAGGAGGTCTCCGTCCGGGTCATGCCCGGGCTGTACGACCACCGGCTGACGGCACAGGGAATGGAAACGCTGCTTGGTGCCGTCTGGACCCTCACCCCGGTGGCGGACCGCACGGGCCTGCGCTATTCCGGGCCGGAGGTGGAATGGGAGCCCAGGCGGCAGCCCTTTGGCGCCGGGTCGGACCCGTCGAACATCGTCGATGCCGGCTACGCCGTCGGATCCATCCAGATCCCGGGTGGCAAGGAGCCGATTGTGCTGCACCGGGACGCGGTTTCGGGCGGCGGCTACGCCATGGTGGCCACTGTTATCAGCGCGGACATGGATCTGCTGGCACGTAGCGCGCCGGGGACCAAGACCCGCTTCCGCAGGGTGGGCATGGATGAAGCACTGGAAGTTAGGGCGCAACAGCGGTCCCTACGCGCCAGGTTATGGGGCGGCGGGGACTGACAATATCCGCAGGCCGGTTAACGGCACCGCCGTGCAGCCGGTCTTGTGCACGGTTCTGATGCATTCTCCGGGCACGTTCGGACCGCCGCTAGTGAAGTTCGCCGGACGTGTGATATTGACGTGACCTCTACCACATCGTAGAGTAATGGCCACCTTAACCCGATTGGGTAGGAGAAAGAGGGCCGGTAGGCTCTGGGGGAACGTATAGAGCGTGGAGCGGCCTCCGTTCCGAGCACCAGCTGTTTAGCCGCATTGGGAGCAGCCATGATCCCTCAGAACGCCAGCGAAGCGCGCGTGCTGCTGGCAACGGGAGGAACCATTGCATCCCGGTCCCCTCCCGAGGACGAGGAAGCCGCTGTTGCCCCCGCCTGCGGGGGAGCAACTGCTAGGAAGCGCTGTGTCGTCCTTGTTCCTGGTGCGTGATCGGCGCGCTTCTCAAGGGTTCCTACCCGACCAGCGTCCCGTAGTCTTCCCCGGGCCCATTAGGCAGCCCTTCCGCCTCATGCTCCAACGGCTCGTCGAAAACACTAACAACCACGACGACGTCGGTTGGCTCACGTTCGAACAGACCGCCGATTCCTTCATCAGCCGCTCGCCGCGAAAGGAAGCAAGCCCGTGAGCAGCACCCGTGAGGTCAGTGTTGACCTGAGTACCCCCACCCAGGATGAGAAGCGGCGCTTCCCTTCCTTCTCCAAGAAGACCACCAATACGTCCACCGTCCTGGCACTGCTCGCCTGGACCATCGCCGTCTTTGACTTCGGGCTTTTCGGCACGCTGCTGCCGGCCATGCAGGACGAGTTCGGCTGGACCGCTCCCGAAGCCTACGCCATCAATACCTGGATTGCCGTGGGCACCGCTATCGTGTGTTTCGGCATCGGCCCCGTGATCGACCGCCTCGGCCGACGCCGGGGAATGATGACCACCATCGGCGGTACCGCCGTCGTCTCGGGCCTGACATCGTTGATCCCCGCGGGCCTGGGCTTCATCAGCAACGCACTCCTGGTCTTCATCCGGTCCTTCGGCGGGCTCGGCTTTTCGGAACAGGCAGTCAACGCAACCTACATGAACGAGGTTTACCAGGTTACCGAGGACGAGAAGAGGCGCCGGCGCCCAGGCTTCCACTATTCCTTCATTCAGGGCGGCTGGCCGCTGGGTTTCCTGCTGGCCAGTACGCTGGCTCTGGTCTTCCTGCCCTCCTTCGGCTGGCGGCCCCTGTATCTGATGGCTTGTGTCCCCGCGGCCATCATCATGTGGGTCATAGCAAAGAAGCTGAGGGAAACCCCGCAGTTCGAACTGCACCACCGCCTTACGCAGCTCGAGAAGCACGGACAGAGCGACGAGGCCCACGCCCTGGCCCACGCGTACGGGGTGGAGCACTCCTCCACGGCACCCCTGAAGCGCATCTGGGCGCCGCACCTGCGCCGAAACACCATCGTTCTCTCGCTGGCCTGGATCATCAACTTCTTTGGCATCGCGATCTTCAGCATCCTCGGAACCTCCGTTCTGAAGAACGCCAAGGGCGTGGAGCTAACCACGGCGTTCTGGCTGCTGATCGTCATCAATGGCCTGGCCTACTTCGGCTACGTCTTCCACGGCTGGCTCGGGGACAAGATCGGCCGCAAGCCGACTATCGTCATCGGCTGGATCATCTCGGGCATCTGCTTTAGCATCATGCTCAGTCCCTTGGCCGCCAATTCAGGGATGATCATTCTGACCTACGGTGCAGGACTGTTCTTCCTGGTCGGCCCTTACGCGGCGATCCAGTACTTCATGGCGGAGTGCTATCCCGTGAGCTGCCGGGCCACCGGCACCTCGTTCATCGGCGCCATGAGCCAGCCCGGGACCATCCTTGGCGGAGCACTGTTCACCGTTGTGGCAACAGGGGCGGGAACCGGTGCGGCTGCCCTGTGGGTAGGAGCGTTGGGAACCCTGGTTTCCGGTCTGCTGATGCTCGCCGCCAAGCCGCCGCTGGAGGCTCTACTGGAGGATCATCCCCAAGATGTCTGACGACGCGCCGGTTGCCAATTAGACGTGCGTCAGCGACATCGGCCGGGGCTGGCGGTGCGTTGCGCCCAGCGCAGGGCGCCGCAATTCGACGCGCTTTCCGCGATCAGTACCGGCCGGAAACAGCCAAGGCTGCAAGACAGGTTCCCCAAAAGACAGCATGAGTATCAAAAAAGCATCCAGTGCCCGAGAACAGCACCCTCGACGCCGCAGCGGCGGAAGCTCGCCTTAAGCCCCTACCGCGGCATGAACGCTTAGGCGTAGTTTGAGTCTTGTCCAGCGGCCCCCACTCCCGTGGAGGGCGCCTAAACCCGATCTAAACCTTGGAGCTCGCACATGGCACTCTTACTCATAAAGCACCGCGTTGCCGACTACGACTCCTGGCGTGAGGTCTACGATTCCGTGGCAGACATGCAGGAATCTGCCGAGGTAACCAGCGAGTCCGTGCACCGAATGGTTGATGACCCGGACAACGTTCTCGTGCTTCACTACTTCGATTCCGTTGACAAAGCCCGCGACTTCACACGCCTCCCGCAGCTGAAAGAAACGATGCAGCGGGCCGGTGTCGAGGGCGAGCCGCGCTTCGAGTTCTACGAATAGAAGACGGCTCGACGACTCTGGCAGCAGGGTCAGCCCTTTGTAAGCGGCTATCGAATTTGCCGAGGGCTTTAACCTCGAGAGCCCGCCGATCCCGGCAAACAGGCAGATCAATCGTGCCCTGGGCGCATGCGGTTGCGCTTCGTCTCGGAGCGCCTACGTTTTTCCTCGAGCCGACGACGTCGTGAGCCACTCGTGGGCCTGCTCGATCGCCGGACGACTGGGGGAACCACTGCGTCTCGCAGGAGTGCGGCGAGGCGTTGTCTCGCAGCAGTCCGGTTACGCCGCTGGGAACGGTACTCGGAGGCGCTGATGGTAAGCACCGTGCCCGCGATTCTCTCGGCGAGCCGGCCGATGGCGCGTTCGCGTTGGACCTCGCTCAGTGCCGTTGTCGTACGTAGGTCCAGACTGAGCTGCACACGTGAATCGGCGGTGTTGACGCTCTGGCCGCCAGGGCCGGAGGCTCGCGAGAACTGCTCTACCAGTTCTCCCGCCGGCACCCGGAGGCCGCGGGGAGCGCCGGGTCCCGGGGGCACAAGCAGGTCGTCCACACGATTATTGTGCCGCAACTGCCACGCGACATCGTCGCCCGCCCGTGCGCGCGTCGACGAAGTCCGCAATACCTCCACGCGGGTTCTCTCAGGACTAGGTTTCAGATGATGTCGTGCTCATAGCAGAGCACGCTCCCAGAAGCTCGGTCCGACAGGTTCATGGAAGTCGCTCCGGGCGACTAGGTAGCCCTCGCTGTTCACGGTGATCGGCAGTTGCGGCAGTGGTCGAAATGCCGGGCCGAAAATCACCTTGCATTGCTGCGTCACGTCGAAGGTGGACTGGTGGCAGGGGCAAAGCAGGTGGTGGGTGTGCTGCTCGTACAGGGCCACCGGGCAGCCGACGTGCGTGCAGATCTTGGAATAGGCAACGATGCCGTCGTAGGCCCAGTCCTCCCGGCCGGGACTGGGATGCAGATCCGCCGGGTTCAGACGGACGAGCAGGACCACCGACTTGGCTTTTTCGACGAGCTTGCCTTCGGACAGTTCGTTCAGGCCTTCGGGGATGACATGGAAGATAGCGCCGAAGGTCACGTCCGAGGCCTTGATCGGCGTGCCCTCAGGGTCGCGGGTGAGGCGGACGCCCTTGGACCACAGTGTGTGTCCCAGGATGGCCGGATCGAGGTTCTTGGACAGGTCGCGGAAGATGCCGATGGCCGGCAGGATGGCCAGCACCCCGGCACCGATGAGGGTGTTGCGGATCAGCGGCCGGCGCTTGATGCCGGACTCCTCAAGGACTTGGCCGATGATTTGCTCCGCGTCCCGACGGTCCTCTTCGGTGCTGACCTCGTGGCGCTCCTCGACCATTTCATGGTCCGGCATCAGGGTCTTCGCCCAGTGGATAATGCCGACGCCGATGCCGAGCATCGAGAACGCGATGCCCATGCCGAGCAGTACGTTTTGCAGGCGCAGCGTGGAAATCGCAGTGGACTCACCCAACGGGATGGCAAAGTACCCGACGAAGAAAAGCAGGGTACCGATCACGGAAATTGCGAAGAGAATCGCAACCTGGCGTTCGGCACGCTTGGCGGCCCGGGGATCCTTGTCGGCCAGGCGCGGGCGGTGGGCAGGTAGTCCAGGATCCTGGAACTTCTCCACTTGGCCCTGGGGGCCAGCCGTAGCATCGGTGTCCGAGGTGTTCGGGTCGCCTTGTTTATGGTCGCCCATGATCCCTCTCATCCTTCTCTGTAAATGACTTTAGGAGTGCGTTTGTGTTATTTCAATGGTTTTCCCGGCAGCCGCTGGGCGCTCCCGCCGGGCGGAAGAGCGTCTATTGACGCGGCGGGCGGCGGAGGGGCTTCTTTCAAAACTCTCGGCTCGCTAGCATGGCGCGCATGGCCATCAAACTTGAGAACGTTGGTATCGCCGTCCGAGACATCGAAGCAGCGATCGCCTTTTTCACAGACCTCGGTTTGACAGTTGTCGGCCGCGACACGGTCAGTGGTGAGTGGACCGACACCGCCGTCGGACTCGATGGCAACCATGCCAATATCGCGATGCTCCAGACCCCAGACGGTCACGGTCGACTCGAGCTCTTCGAATACATCCACCCCGAAGCGATCGAGTCGATGCCCACTCGACCTAACGAGATTGGCATGCACCGCGTCGCATTCTCAGTCGATGATTTGGCTAAGGCCCTTGAGATAGCCGCGAAACACGGCTGCCGGCCGCTTCGCGGGGTGGCGACCTATCAGGACGTCTACAAGCTCACGTACGTCCGCGGCCCCAGCGGCATCATCGTGATGCTCGCTGAGGAACTGAAGAAGAACTAACGAGGGACGGAACGGCGATGGGAACCCTCGCCTACGTGGCTACCGTGTCCATCGACGGCTACGTCGCCGACGCCGACGGCGACTTCCAGTGGACGGCTCCGACCGAGGCGGTGTTTGCTGTCCACCTCGAACGCCTGGCCGAGGTGTCCACGGAGGTGCTCGGGCGGAGGACCTATGCATTGATGGGGTACTGGGACACCTACCAGGACGCCGAGGACCGTCCCGTGGCCGAGCGGGAGTTCGCCAGGCGCTGGCGGGACATCGACAAGGTCGTGGCGTCGTCGACAATGACGGGCCAACAGCTCACTTCGGACCGGGCCCGCATCGTGCCGGACCTGAGCTTGGTCGAGCTGCAGCGCGTCGTGGAGCGGGCGAAGGGGGTAGTTGAAATCTTCGGGCCCACCGTTGCGGCGGACGCGATCCGTGCGGGCCTGGTTGACGACTTCCGGTTCTTCGTGGTTCCGAAGATGGTGGGCGGCGGTCTGCGCGCGCTGCCTGACGACGTGAAGCTCGACCTGGGCCTCGCTGAGCACAGAATCTTCGAGAACGGCACCGCGTATCTGCGGTACCTGCCTCGTTGAGGCGACGCCGCGACCGTCTTGTTGGAACGACTGCGCAGCAGGGTGTGGGACAGGCCGGAGGTGATAGGCGGCGGGCTGACTGCCAATCGACCGGCTGCTCGACGATGGCTCGTCGCTATGGTTCGTTTCCGTAGACGAGTCGCTCCAAGGACTCCAAGCTCATCTCATCCGCTGCCAGTTCCACTTCACCGTCGCTGGTCTGAATACTCACCACCCGTCGGTTTCTTCGGAGCTCTTTTCGCCTCTGCCGAGGCAGCACACGGTGCTCGGGGAATGACTGGACTTTGAGAACTCGGGGCGCCCCGATGACGTGGTCCAAGCCAAACGGTTCAATGACGTTGCCCTCTCTGAAAACAATGATGTTTGGTTTGAGCTGAGCAGACCCGGGTGCCCACCGGTCGCGAAGTGACCCGGGCACAGCATGCGGGAAGCGGATAAGGCATTCAATGATTCCGAGTTCTTCGATGTCCGTGGCCAAGCGCCTGAGTTTGTCGCGCCTTACTCCGAGGAACAGCAGGGCCTCGACGAGGCTGATTACCACGAGGCTGAAAAGGATTCGGGTGCCAAAATCCGCATTCGGGAGCAGGATATTTGCAGGCAACAGGGCCACCACGGGCACCCACCAGATGGCGTGGTCGGACATACGCTCCAATTTGCTCTTCGGAGTGCGTGTCGGTGTTTCGGGCGCGACCATGCTTCATTTTCGTCTCTCCGCCTTGGGATTTACTCGCACAAGAGCTCATTGCACCTATCCGCAAGCGGATAGGAGATGCCTGTATTCACGAGGTGCCATCACATCGCCAACGAACGCCGGTGCGGCAGGTTGTATCCTAGCGCCGGAATGTCAGGTGGACTGTGCCGCTCTCGGCCGTCTCGGCGGTGACGTCGTAGCCGGACTCCAATCCGCGCAGGTCGTCCCAGAGGCGGATACCGCTGCCCAGGATGATCGGCGCGATCGCGACGTGGAGCTGGTCGACGAGTCCGGCCTTGAGGAAGTCGCGCGCGACGGTTGCTCCGCCGCCCACGCGTACGTCTTGGCTGCCGGCAGCTTCCAGTGCGCGGTCGAGCGCCTCCTGCGGCGTTGCGGAGAGGAAGTGGAACGTCGTGCCGCCGGTCATTTCGATTGGCGGCCGTGGTGCGCTGTGCGTGAGAACGAAAACCGGGACCCGGAAAGGGGGCTCATCATCCCACCAGCCTCGCCAGTCCGGGTCATCAGGGAAGTTGTGCAGGCCGAACATTCCCGCGCCCATGATCTCTGCGCCGACGTCAGCGAAGTACGCCTTCGCATACTCGTCGTCCACGCCCGTCGTGCCCTTGCCTGAAGTGTCGTGTAAGACGCGTTCGCGGAAGGTCCGGGTCGCTACGTACGCGTCGACCAGGCGCGACCAGTCTTCGCCCATCGGGTTCTCGGGGGTTTGATCCGTCGTTGTCGCGAACCCGTCGAGCGAGATGTTGAGGTCAACGCGAACGGCCATCGGTACTCCAAGTCCTGGGTGCTTGTCGATGGCAATCACGATACTGGAGGTTCCGAGCTCGTCAAGGAGCATCGGTGCACCTTCCCCGGCAAACTACCAGCTCTTGACATGGAAGATACGTCGTCTCATTCTGGGCGGAGGTGCTCGATTGATGTTCCCTAGACCAAGCCGGCATGCGGTTAGAGTGGCAGGAAATCGTGAAACGTCACCTCCAAAGACAGGCGCCAAGCAGCCGGCGCACTATCTTGGGCATGGCCCTGGTGATTGCCTTCCTGATGCTCGCCGGGTGGGGCATGTTCTTCGCCGTCGTACTGCCAGGGCAGTACGAACTGGCCGACCGGGCACCTTTTGGCCTCGGACTGGCCTTTACGGCTTTCATTCTGGGGGCGCGCCACGCATTCGACGCCGACCACATTGCGGCGGTGGACAACACCACACGCAAGCTGGTGGGGGAGGGCGGCCGGCCGGTTTCCGTAGGTTTCTGGTTCGCCTTGGGACATTCGACCGTCGTCATCGTTGCAGTGACGCTGCTGGCCGCCGGCCTGAATCTGCTGGCCGACCAGATTTCCGACAGCGGGTCGTTGCTCGCTTCCATCACCGGAGCCTGGGGTGTCATCGTCTCCGGACTATTCCTGCTACTGATCGGTTCACTGAACCTGTATTCGTTCATCGGGATCGCCCGCGTATTCCGTCAGCTCAGGAGTGGCGAATACAACGAGGCTGAAATGGACGACCTGCTGCAAAACCGCGGCCTCCTTAACCGGGTATTGGGGCCGCTGGCCCGGCAGATCGACCGGCCTTGGAAGATGTATCCCATCGGTTTGATGTTCGGGCTGGGATTCGACACGGCAACCACGATTGGGCTGTTTGTGATCGGCGGCAGCGCCGCCCTGGCCGCACCCTGGTATGTAGTTCTGGTGCTGCCGATCCTGTTCACCGCAGGCATGACTTTGTTCGACACGCTCGATGGCATCTTCATGCACCGGGCCTACCAGTGGGCGTACGCACGCCCCGTCCGGAAGGTGTATTACAACCTCATGGTCACCGGCACGTCAGTCATGGTGGCCTTCCTCGTCGGGGGAGTAGGACTCATGGGGCTGCTGGCCGAGAGAATGCAGCTCCATAGTGGTCCTGTTGCCTGGGTCGCTTCCGTAAATCTGGAGAACTTCGGCTTCCTGATCTGCGCGCTGTTCGCGGCAACTTGGCTGACCGCGGTCGCGTACTGGAAGCTGGGCAACGTCGAGGCCCGCTACTCGGTGCCGGACTAAATGACCCTTCGAGAGCACCTACACGGGCATCTTTAATGAGTCAAGCGGACGGTTGCGCTTTGTCCCCTACACGCCTACATTTGAGTGCACGAGGTGGCAGACTATGCACGAGCTCTCACTTACGGAAAGCCTCATCGACGCCGTTCTGGACCGAACAGGTGATCGGCAGGTCACCCTCGTGAGCCTTCGCATCGGGACGCTCTCGGGTGTGCTGCCTGACGCTATGCGTTTCTGCTTCGAAGTCGCCTCCGCCGGCACAACGCTCGCCGGAGCGCAGCTCACTATTGATGAGCCCCGGGGCCTGGGTCGGTGCCGTGACTGTAAGCGCGATTTCCCGCTGGAAGATCTGATTCTGTTGTGCCCCTGCGGCAGTGCCGACGTGGAAGTCCTCGGAGGCCGTGAACTGATGGTGACCTCAGTGGAGGTGGCATAGATGTGTACTACGTGTGGCTGCGGCGACGCTGAGAACACGCGGGTAGCGGGCGTCGAGATCGGGGCGGCCGGCCACGAGCATCCGCATCACCACATCCATCCCCATGACCATGCTCGTCCCCATACCCATGACCATGAGCATGCTGACGGCGGCCCGCAAACCATTGTGCTGGAGCAGGATCTGCTCGCCAAGAACGACCTGCTGGCTGCCCGAAACCGCGGCTGGTTGGAGGGGAGGAGCATCCGCGCTCTGAACGTGATGAGCTCGCCCGGCGCAGGCAAGACCACGCTGCTGGTCCGCACGCTTCAGGATCTCGGCGACCGGCTGCAGGCCGGCGTCATCGAAGGCGACCAGGAAACGTCGCTGGATGCCGACCGCATCCGCGCACTCGGACGGCCTGTCATCCAGATCAACACGGGAGCCGGTTGCCACCTTGATGCCAACATGCTCCGCCGAGGACTGGATGCCCTGGATCCGGCTATGGAGTCGACGGTGTTCATCGAGAACGTCGGAAACCTCGTTTGTCCGGCGCTCTTCGACCTGGGCGAAGCCGCCAAGGTGGTGATCATTTCGGTGACGGAAGGTGATGACAAACCGCAGAAGTACCCGCAGATGTTCATGGCAGCCGACTTGGTGATTGTTAATAAGTCGGACTTGTTGCCGTACGTGGATTTCGACATCAGCGCGTGCCTGGAGCGCATCCGCCAGAAGAATCCGCGCACCGAATTTATGGTCGTTTCGGCCACCACCGGCGAGGGACTGTCCCGCTGGTATCAGTGGCTCGAAGGAGAAACACCCGAGCCGGAAACCCTGACCGGGTCCCTGACAACCGACGCTCACTGAGCTCTTTGCGGGCTCTGAAGGAGGCAATGATGCCTACCGAAACATCCTTGCAGGCTGAAGAAGCTCTCATCCACGTGCTGTGGATCAACGCGGGGCTCAGCTGTGACGGCGATTCGGTCGCGCTGACGGCGGCCACCCAGCCCAGCGTCGAGGAGATCGCGCTCGGCGCGCTGCCCGGGTTGCCCAACATCGCGATGCACTGGCCGCTGATCGACTTCCAGTGCGGGCCCCAGGAAGGGGCCGACGATTTCCTCGAGTGGTTCCGTAAGGCGGACCGCGGTGAACTGGAGCCGTTCGTCCTGGTGGTCGAAGGCTCCATCCCGAACGAGCAGCTCCACGATCCCGGAGGCTACTGGTGCGGCTTCGGCAACGATTTGGAGACCGGGCAGCCGATCACCACCAGCGAATGGCTGGACCGGCTTGCACCGAAAGCCACCGCGATCATCGCGGCCGGTACCTGCGCCACCTACGGCGGTATCCATGCGATGGCCGGCAATCCGACCGGGGCCATGGGCGTGCCTGACTATCTGGGGTACGACTGGAAATCCAAGGCAGATATTCCGATCGTCTGCGTCCCGGGTTGCCCCATCCAGCCGGACAACCTCTCGGAAACCATCACGTATCTGCTTTACCAAGCTACCGGACAGGCACCGCCGATTCCGTTGGACGAGGCGCTGCGCCCCACGTGGTTGTTCGGCAAGACGGTCCATGAAGGCTGCGACCGCGCCGGCTACTACGAGCAGGCCGACTTCGCCACGGAGTACGGGTCGCCGAAGTGCATCGTCAAGCTCGGCTGCTGGGGGCCCGTGGTCAAGTGCAATGTCCCCAAACGAGGGTGGATGAACGGTCTCGGCGGCTGCCCGAACGTCGGCGGTATCTGTATCGGATGCACGATGCCGGGATTCCCGGACAAGTTCATGCCGTTCATGGACGAGCCGCCCGGCGGCAAGCTTTCAACCAATGCCGTGCGTCCCTACGGTGCGGCGATCAAGGCGCTGCGCGGCATCACGGCCAACACACTGGACAAGGAACCCAAGTGGCGCGCGCCCGGACGTGAACTCTTGACCGGTGCCCGGCGCACTTGGTAACCGACCGGACCCTTCCAGACAAGGCGAAGAAAATGACCTCCACTATTCCAACGCCTTCCCAGAGCAGCACAGGCGAAAACCTTGTGGAGATGGCGTGGGACCCGATCACCCGGATCGTCGGCAGCCTCGGCATCTACACCAAGATTGATTTCGAAAACAACCAGGTTGTTGAGTGCCGCAGCACGTCTTCGATCTTCCGCGGCTACTCCTTGTTCATGAAGGGCAAGGATCCTCGCGATGCCCACTTCATTACCAGCCGGATCTGCGGCATCTGCGGCGACAACCATGCCACCTGCTCCTGCTATGCCCAGAACATGGCCTACGGCGTGAAACCCCCGAATTTGGGCGAGTGGATTGTGAACCTGGGCGAAGCGGCCGAGTACATGTTCGACCACAACATCTTCCAGGAGAACCTCGTCGGCGTGGACTACTGCGAAAAGATGGTCTCCGAAACCAACCCCGGCGTATTGGCGAAGGCGGAGAACACCCGCGCCCCGCACGAACCTGACCACGGCTACCGGACGATCGCGGACATCATGCGCTCGCTGAACCCGTTCACCGGCGAGTTCTACCGGGAGGCCTTGCAGGTCAGTCGCCTCACGCGTGAGATGTTCTGCCTGATGGAGGGACGCCACGTCCACCCGTCAACGCTGTACCCCGGTGGCGTCGGCACAGTGGCGACCATCCAGCTCATGACCGACTACATCACCCGATTGATGCGCTACGTGGAGTTTATGAAGAAGGTTGTGCCGATGCATGATGACCTCTTCGACTTTTTCTACGAGGCCCTGCCGGGTTACGAGCAAGTGGGCCTGCGCCGCACCCTGCTCGGCTGCTGGGGCGCCTTCCAGGATCCTGATGTCTGCAATTTTGAGTACAAGGACATGACTGACTGGGGCCGGAAGATGTTCGTGACTCCCGGCGTCGTTGTTGATGGAAATCTGGTGACCACTGATTTGGTCCGGATCAACCTCGGAATACGGATCATGCTCGGTTCCTCCTACTACGAGGACTGGGAAGGCCAGGAAATGTTTGTGACGCAGGATCCGCTGGGCAATCCGGTGGACCGCCGGCATCCCTGGAACCAGCACACCAATCCGAAGCCGCAGAAGCGCGATCTGGCGGAGAAGTACAGCTGGGTGATGTCCCCGCGCTGGTTCGACGGCACGGACAACCTCGCCCTGGACACCGGCGGCGGCCCGCTGGCCCGGCTCTGGTCGACGGCGCTGGCGGGGCTGGTCGACGTGGGCTACATCAAGGCCACCGGCCACAGTGTGCAGATCAACCTGCCCAAGACCGCGCTCAAGGGGCCGGTATCTTTCGAATGGCACCCGCCGCAATGGAGCAACACCCTGGAGCGCAACCGGGCCCGCACGTACTTCCAGGCCTACGCCGCCGCGGCCGCATTGCATTTCGCCGAGAAGGCGCTCGAAGAGATCCGGGCCGGAAGGACCAAGACCTGGGAAACCTTCGAGGTCCCTGACGAGGCCTTCAGCTGCGGTTTCACCGAGGCCGTGCGCGGCGTGCTTTCGCACCACATGGTGATCCGCGACGGGAAGATCGCCAACTACCACCCGTACCCGCCGACCCCGTGGAACGCGAGCCCGACGGATTCCCAGGGCATCTCCGGGCCCTACGAGGACGCGGTCCAAGGGCAACCCATCTTCGAGGAGAACGACCGCGAGCACTTCAAGGGGATCGACATCATGCGCACGGTGCGTAGCTTCGACCCCTGTCTGCCCTGCGGTGTCCACATGTACCTGGGCAAGGGGCAGACCCTGGACAAACTGCACTCCCCAACCCAGACGATGACCGGCGAGTGACCTGCCATGCCAGCCGTGGAGCAGCCGCGCCAGATCGGTGACCGCATCGGCACGCTTCTGGACGCGCTCGGGGCTGGCGGCGCCGTCGCCCGCGAACGCGCGGAGGATCTGGTCCGCGAGGTGGCAGACCTGTACGGAGCGGGACTGGAACGGATGCTGGAGATCCTCAAGGACCGCGGAGCGCTCGATCCGGCCACCATGCAGGCACTGACGGCGGATGAGCTGGTGTCCGCGGTGCTGCTCATCCACGGGCTGCACCCGCAGGACGTTCAGACCCGGGTTGCCGCGGCGCTGGACAGCGTCCGTCCTTACTTGGGCTCTCACGGCGGCGACGTGGAACTGTTGGCAATTAACGACGACGGCGTGGTGCGGCTGCGTCTGTTGGGCACCTGCCAGGGGTGCCCGTCGTCGTCCGTTACCCTCAAGTACGCGGTGGAGGAGGCGATTGAAGCCGCTGCCCCGGAAGTCGCTGCAATTGAGGTTGTCGAGGCCGAACGGGCCGCCGCCTCGCCGGCGGTGATCCCCGTGGACGCGCTGCTGGTCCGGCTGAACAGGGAGCCCGATGGCTCCCGGGAGCAGCCAACCGGTTCCTGGGAGCCGCTGCCCGAGCTCGCCGAGCTGGAACCCGGGGAGGTTGCGGGCTTCGTGGTCGGCGGCTATTCCCTGCTGGCTTGCCGGACAGGGCAGGACGTGTATGCCTACCGCGACTACTGCCCGCGCTGCACCCGCTCGCTGGAAGGCGCGGCGCTGCAGCGAGCACTCGCGGCACCGGTCGGCGGCGGCCTGTTGCGCTGCCCGTCCTGCCGCAGCCACTTCGACGTGCGACAGGCCGGCATCTGTTTGGAGGACAAGGCCATGCACCTGGATCCGCTGCCCCTGCTGATCCGTGGCGGCGTGATGAGCGTGGCCGTCCCGCAGTCCGCCGGGCACGGAGGCTGAGATGGATATCGCGCTGCTGCGCAGCATCGCAGCCACCAAGCGGACTGCCAGCGGGGAGCGCTGCGAGATGTGCGGCGAACCCATCAGCGAAGAACACCAGCACGTCGTCGATGTGGAAAGCCGGGCCATGCTGTGCACTTGCCGACCGTGCTACCTGCTTTTCACGGACGCGTCCGCAAGACTCCGGTACCGCGCCGTGCCCGACCGCTACCTCTCCTTCCCCGATTTCGACCTCGGCCCCGGCCAGTGGGAGGAGCTCGAAATCCCGGTGGGCCTTGCCTTCTTCTTCTACAGTTCCAAGCTGGCGCGCACGGTCGCCTTCTATCCGGGCCCCGCGGGAGCCACCGAATCCGAACTTTCGCTCGAGGCGTGGGGGGCAGTGCTGGCACGCAATCCGAGCCTGTCTGCCGCCGCTGCTGATACGGAGGCGCTGCTGATCCGTGGTCCGGGGCCTGAGCGGGCGCAGGCGGAATGCTATGTGGTTCCGGTGGACGCCTGCTATGAACTGGTGGGCCAGCTGCGCCGTGTATGGCGCGGGTTCGACGGCGGACAGCAGTCCCGCGAGCAAGTCAGCATGTTCTTCGACCATGTCAGGAGGCGCTGCCGGCCGGTGCGCGAGGACCGCGGCGGCGCCGGGCAGGGAGGTCCGCCGTGACGGGATTGTCCTTCACGGTGCTTGACATCCAGCCCGAGCCCTACGCGGCGGTTCCCCAGCTGACGGCCCGGTTGCGCGTCAGCGAGTCCAGCGGCGCCGTCGTCCACGCGATCGCCCTGCGCTGCCAGGTCCGTATTCTGCCGCAGCGGCGCGGCTATGGTCCGAGTGAAGAAACAGGACTGCTGGATCTTTTCGGTGAGCGCGGCCGCTGGCCCTCGACCCTGAAGTCCTTCCTCTGGCTGCAGTGCGCCACCCTCGTCCAGGGATTCACCGGCAGCACCGAGGTGGATCTGCCGCTTCCTTGTACCTTCGATTTCGAGGTCGCGGCGGCCAAGTACCTGCACGCCCTGAATGAGGGCACCATCCCGTTGGAACTGCTGTTCTCCGGCACCGTCTTCACCAGAGGCGAGACCGGGTTCACCGTGGAACAGGTGCCGTGGGACCTCGAGGCTTCGTATCTGCTGCCGGTGCAGGTGTGGCGCCGGTTGATGGACCTGTATTTCCCCAACACCGGCTGGCTGCGGCTGGACCGCGAAGTGCTCGCATCCTTGGCCCGCTTCAAGGCAGTCCGCGGGCTCACCTCCTGGGAGGCAACCATGGAGGCGCTGCTGGCCGGTGCCGCCGCAGACGTTGTGGGTGATCCGCCGCGATGAACATGGGTTTGAGCCTGGCCCGCGCCGTCGCCGATGCTGTCCTCTACGAGGGATACCTGCTCTACCCGTACCGCGCGTCGTCCCGAAAGAACCAGGCACGCTGGCAGTTTGGAATCCTCGGCCCGCCCGATGCCGCGGCGGCGGGGCACGGCGAGGAACAGCTCATGTTCGCGGACTGCCTGCTCAAGGCCGGCCCGAAGGCAGCGGTGGAGGTGCACCTGCGCTTCCTCCAGCTGCAGACCCGGACCGTACAGGAAAAGTGCGACGACAGCGCGTTCAGGGCCGTGGGAGAGCTCACCGTGGGCGCCACCCGCTGGCTGACTTGGGACGAAGCAGCGGAGCAGGAGATCGTTCTGGGGCCGTTTGCGCTCGCTGACCTCGCCGGACCACAAGGAGACGGGCTGGTGCTGCCCGTCGACGTGCCGGCCGGCCAGGACACGGAATTGCTCACCGACAGCGCCGGGCAGGTCGCCGGCCGGCTCGTGCGCCGCCGTCGCCGGCTCCGCGGAGAGGTCAGGCTGAACCCGACGCCACACGCCGACAGGGTCATCCGGCTGCGCGTCACCGTGGAGAACCGCGGGCCCGCTCCGGACGCACCCGAAGCTGCTGACAAACAGGACTCCATCGCCTTGTCCTTTATCGGAACCCACGCTCTGCTGACCCTGCAGGACGGGGATTTCCTCTCCCTGCTTGAGCCGCCGGAAGCGGCACGAGCCGTTGCCCGGTCCTGCACACAGCATCGCTGCTGGCCGGTCCTCGCCGGGCCCGAAGGGCAGACCGATGTACTGCTCATCTCGCCCATCATCCTCTACGACCATCCCGCCGTCGCCCCGGAAAGCTCGGTGGAGCTGTACGACTCGACGGAGATCGACGAGATCCTCACACTGCGGGTGCTGACCCTCACGGAAGAGGAAAAGGCGGAGGCCCGGGCCACTGATCCGCGGGCGGCAGCGGTGATCGATCGTTGCGCCGCGATGTCGGCCGAGGAACTGCAGCAGCTGCACGGCGTCCTGCGCGATCCGCGCGCCCCGGTCTTCCCCACGCTCATCGAAGAGCCGGCGGCAGGATCCGCAGGGAGCAGTGGACCGAAAAGCCTACCGTGGTGGGATCCCGCGGCGGACGCCAGCGTCCATCCTGACGAGGATGCCGTGCTGATCGAAAGCGTCCCGGTCGCCCGCGGCAGCCGGGTACGAGTCAAACCGGGTCGGCGGGCAGATGCCCAGGACCTCTTCTTCGCCGGCCTGACGGCCAGGGTCACCAGCGTCCATTTCGACGTCGACGGCAGCACGCATATTGGCCTGGTCTTCGAACAGGACCCTGCCGCGGACCTGCACGAGGGCTACGGCCGATCCTTCTACTACGCGCCGGACGAACTGGAGCCTCTTGATCCTGCCCCGTCCGGCGGGCAGTCAGAAACCCAGCGTGGAAGGGAAAACCAATCATGAAAGCACTGGGCGTGGTGACCATGGGCTTGCTTTCCGCCGTGGCGCTCGGCCTCGTCTACGTCGGGCTGCGGTCGCTACCGGACCTCCGGCGCTACCTGAAGCTGAGCCGCATGTGAACAGCCGGCTCCAACCACACGCAGCCGCCGGCAATGCCGCGACGGCTTTCACCGGCCGCACGTTGGTGGCCGGCGTCGGCAATATGTTCCTGCGCGACGACGGCTTCGGGCCAGAGGTCGCGCGGCGCCTTACCGCGGCCGCGGGCAGCGCCCGAGCGGGGGTGAGCGTCGTCGACTATGGAATCCGAGGGATGCATCTGGCGTACGACCTGCTGGCCGGCGTGGACGCGTTGGTCCTGATCGATACTGTCCCTCCGGACGCGCATGGTGCTGAACCGGGAAGCATCAGGATCCTGCGGGTCGGTGCCGAAGACCTTGCGGAAGCTGGGCCGTTGGACCCGCATGGCATGGATCCCGCTGCCGTGTTGAACCGGCTTCGCTCCCTTGGCGGCACACTGCCGCCTACCTACGTGGTCGGCTGCGTGCCGGCCGATACGACGGAAGGCATCGGGCTTTCGCCGGCGGTCGCTGCGGCAGTCCCGAAGGCGATGGCCGCCGTCGTCACGCTCCTCGAAGAAAACGTTCCCCATCCCAGCTAAGGAGGTACCGCCATGTGCCTGGGAATACCGGGGCGGGTCATTGAACTCGTTGAAGGCTACGGCGATCAGCTCGCCCTCGTGGATGTCGCCGGGGCGGAGCGGAGAATCAACATCGGGCTGCTGGATGACGGTCCGCCGGAAGCCGGCAGCTGGGTCCTGATCCACATGGGCTTCGCCTTGAAAAAGGTGGACGCAGAGGGTGCGGAGCAGGCGATGACCGGCCTCGAATTGATGGGGCGCGAGCGGGAATCCGGGAGCGAGTTGCCCTAGATCACGCAGGCTGGAACCGAACAGCACTTTCTACCGAGGAGGACACCATGTACGAGGAACCACAGTCCGGGTCCGGTGAACAGGAAGAACAGCCCGAGACCGACCGGCTGGGCAACGACTTCAACAAGGGCACCAACCCTGCACCCGGCGGACAAACGGATACGGGCGGCAGCGCCGTTCCGCCGTACCCGGGCAGGAGCACCGGCCGCGATGAGCCGGCCGAGGGCACCGCCCGCGCCTGGGGCAGCGAACCCCCGGCGAAAGAGCCGGAGCAGCCCGGGCAGGAGGAGACTCCCGCCGATGCGCAGATGGCTCCGGAAGGGGTCGGCGCAAGCATGACCCGCGGGGGCGAAGAAGTGGTGAGTCAGGACGGCAAAGAGCCAGGCCGGGAAGACACCGGGACCCAGGGGGCGGCGGAGCGTCCAACGGGCACTTCGACGACCCGCGATTCCACCGCCGTCGACACCAACGAGGAACCGGGAGAGTCCGCTCCACAGGCGCCGTAGCCCGTGCTTCCCGCCTGGGGGCTGACGGTTCCCGGGGCTAACGTTCGAGCGCGATCGCCGCGCCTCGATGTTCGACGCCCTTGTTGGCGATCTCCAGGTGCCGGGCGGTGAAGTGCTGCAGTTGCCGCAATCCCCGCGGGGTCAGGACGTCACACACCCAGTCCCAATGAAGCGAGACGACATCCCCGACCTTGAGTTGCTCCACGAAACCCGTTCCCGCCACGGCGAATTTCGCGGTCTCGACCACCGGATCTCCGACCGAAAGGAACGTGCCGTCCCAGACCAGCTGGGGCGAGCGGACCACCGCCTCGTCACCGGCAATTCCGCAAACCTGTCCCCAGCGGATGCGGCACCGGTCGAGCACGTTGAGCGCCGTGGCGTACCTTCGTTCGTCCCGCAGCAAACCCAGCCAGGGGTAAATCTCGAAGACATGGAAGCTGTGGTGGGGAACGCCGCCGGCCAGGACCCCTTCCACCAGGTGCGGGAACTGCTGGCCGGTCCGAGCGCGGAAACGGTCCTCCATGGAATTGCCCATGTTCCGAATCCCCACGGAATCCAACAAGCTATTGCCGACCCAGTAGGCCTCGACAACTCGACGATCCAACGGATCGTGAATGCCGGTCGACCCGGCGATCAGCTCCAGATACGGGTACGCTCCGGCGAATCCTTTCGCGAGTTCGCGGAGCCCCTGATCCGTGATTCCAGTCTGTCCATAGTGGAGAAGCGCGTCGCTGTCCGGCGGACCGCAGCTGCCCCGGGCATTGGGCGGGTAAGCATAACGGACAAACAACTGGGCGCCGTCGATGACCATGATGTGCCACCTTCCGCTAATGCGTGCTTCGACGGTAGCACCGGGCTTGACACACCGGCAAGGAAGATTAGCGGCGATCAGCTTCGGACCTTTTTTGGTCGCCGCTTGCCCAGCGACTTTTGGTCGCCGCTTGCCCAGCGACTTACCCAACGCACTGGGGCACGCACCCTGGTTCGTGGGCACGGTAGATGAGGCTCATCGAGGCGTTGACAGGCCTGATGCCGAGGGCGATGCTGTTAAACCGAAGCACCGCTAAGCCGAAGTACCGCGGCCTCAGCGACCCTGAAGCCGAAGTGGCGCCATGCGACAGCATCCGGGGAGCAAGCCCATGACCGCAGAAATCAACCGCCGGTTAATTCTGCAGGCCATCGGGCTGGGCGGCGGCGTGGCCTTTTTAACCGGCTGCGGTGCCGGCAACTCCACCCCGGTGCAAACTGGCGGCAGCACGTCTACAGGCATCAGCTTCCGTGACCAGCAGGGCAAGATGGTCACTTTCGACCAGCCGGTCACCCGCGTGGTGACCATTCCGATGCCGGCGGCCTCGCTGCTGGTGGCGGTGGACGGCGGCGCCGACCACCTGGCCGCCATGCATAACGCATCCTGGGTGGCAATGCGCGACGGCATCCTCGGCAAGATCTTCCCCCGGGCGCTGGAGCTTCCACACGAAATCGCCACGCAGGATTTCACGCCCAACGTCGAGAGTATACGGGCGCTGAACCCTGACGTCGTTATCCAATGGAGCGATGCTCAACTGGTGGCACCCTTGGAAAACGCCGGGCTGAAAGTGATCGGCCTGGTCAACAACGGCCAGCAGGAGGACGTGGACGCGTGGATCGCGATGTTCGCCGCCATGCTCGGGAAGCCGGAGCGGGCCACAGAAATCAAGGAGCACAGTGACCGCGAACTCGCGCAGGTCAAGAAACTCGCGGCTGGGCGCAATGGTACCGGGCCGAGCATCCTCTACTTCAACCGCTTCTCGGGAGGCCTCAAGGTGGCGGCCGCCAAGACCTATAACGACTTCTATATCAAGCTGATAGGCGGCACCAATCCCGCCACCGGCGAGGACGCGCTGCCTGGAACCGGGATGGTGGGACTGGACGTGGAACAAGTCCTGCGCTGGGATCCGGAAGTCATTCTGCTGGGCAATTTCGACGACGCCATGCCGCAGGACGTGTACTCCGATCCGGTCTGGAAGGACGTCGCCGCGGTCCGGTCCAAACGGGTCTACAAGGTGCCGCTCGGCGGCTACCGCTGGGATCCGCCGGGGCAGGAATCGCCGCTCATGTGGCATTGGCTGAGTGATATAGCCTTCCCGCAGCAGCATTCCACGTTGCGCGGCAAGATTGCCGACTACTACCGGATGCTCTACAACTATCGGCCCACCGCCGCGGACATGGATCGGATCCTCTGGACCGAGCAGAACCGCCAGTCCGCCGACTACCAGCAGTTCAATGCTGGATGAGGCGGCCCATCCGCGGTCGAAAAAACGGCGAAAGGCGGCCGGCCGCTCACCACAACGCAGGGTTACCCGCGAGCGGCCCGGCGGCCCGTCTATTTTCGCACCTATCGCCGTCTCCGCCGGCCTGCTGACCGTCGCCAGCCTGGTGGCACTGGCGGTGGGCCGCTACGACGTCCCGCTGTGGCACGTAGTGCAGATCCTCGGCGCCCAGCTCTTCCCCGCTGCCCCCGACGTCAGCCCCACGGAAGAAAGCGTCGTTGTGCTAGTGCGCTTGCCCCGGGTCCTGCTCGCACTGCTGGTGGGGGCCGGGTTGTCGATCGGCGGGGCTGCCCTGCAGGCGATCTTCCGCAACCCGCTGGTCAGTCCCGAGATTATCGGCGTGTCGGCCGGCGCATCCTTCGGCGGCGCTTTGGTCCTGCTGCTTGGTTTGGGTTCGCTGATGCTGGTCACCGGCGCGTTCGTCTTTGGACTCGTGGCCCTCGTCCTGCTCTTCCTGATCACCTCCGGGCGTGGCGGGACGCCACTGCTGATGATCGTGCTGGGCGGGGTAGTCATTGGCTCGTTCTTCTCCGCCCTCGTCGCCTTCATCACCTACATCGCAAATCCGGACACCACGCTGCCGGCCATCGTCTTCTGGCTGCTCGGCAGCGTTGCGTCGGCTACCTTCGCGAAGGTGCTGGTGGCGGCAATCCCGGTCCTGCTCGGCGCCGTCGTACTCTTGGCTCTGCGCTGGCGGATCAATGTGCTCTCCTTGGGCGACGACGACGCGGCCGCGCTGGGACTGCGCCCCGGGACCCTGCGCTGGGTAGTGCTGGTGGCCGTGGCACTGATGGTCGCAGGTGCCGTAGCCGTCAGCGGAGCAGTCAGCTGGGTGGGCCTGGTCATCCCGCATATGGCGCGCATGTGGGTGGGGCCCGACCACCGTGTGCTGTTGCCGGTGACGTTCCTGCTCGGCGGAACCTACCTCATCGTGATCGACACCATCGCCCGGACGCTGACCGCCGGGGAGATTCCGCTCGGAGTGCTGACCGCCTTGATCGGCGCCCCGGTGTTCTTCGTCCTTTTGCGCCGGAACCGGGACAGGATCTGGGACAGTGCTTGAGCTAGACGGCGTTGGGTTCGGTTACAGCCCGGGGACGTGGACGTTTCGCGGCGTGAGCTTCGCAGTGCCCGCCGGCACCGCGACGGCCGTGTTGGGCCCTAACGGAAGCGGAAAGACCACACTGGTTCGCTGCGCAGCCGGATTGCTGTCGCCGGTGGAAGGCGCCGTCCGCCGGGACGGAGATGCGGGCTACGTGCCGCAGGCCCATGGGAGCGCTTTCGCCTACCCCGCACTGGAGATGGTGCTGATGGGGAGGGCCCGGCAGGTCCGCTTTTTCCGCTCGCCCGGACCGGCCGATCGAGCGGCGGCACTGGAAGCGATGGACCGGATCGGCATCGCCGGACTGCAGGACCGGCTGTTTCCGACTCTGAGCGGCGGCGAGCAGCAACTGGTCCTGGTCGCCCGCGCCATCGCCACAGGCTGCCCCGTGCTGGTTCTCGACGAGCCCGCCACCGGGCTGGACCTCAAGAACCAGGCCCGCATCCTGGCGCTGCTGCGCGAACTAAGGTCCGACGGCATGACCGTACTGCTGAGCACGCACCACCCCGACCACGCGCTGTACCTAGCGGATCGGGTCGTACTCATGGGCGGATCCGGGCCGAGAACCGGGACGGCGGAAGAGCTGCTCACCGACACGGAACTCTCCGCACTATACGGCGTTTCGGTCAGCACCCTCCCATATTCCGACGGAGACACCCAACGGCGCACCATCGCTGTTCATTACGGACGGCTCTGACCCGTGGCCCGTCCGGTCAGCCCATCGGAGAAGTCAGGCCGTACCGGGCTATGATGCCCGGCAACCACGGCGCCTCGCCGAACTGAAGACCGTATTCGGCTGCCAGTTTGCCGATGGCCTCCGGATCGGGTGGTCCTCCGGCTTCCAGCTGATCGGCCACACCCCAGAAGAAGTGCTCGAAGCCGGCGGGACTGATCACTTCGATCATCCTCGCCGGAATTTTGCCTGCGTTCCACATGGTGTGCAGCTCGCCGCGCGGCTTGGTGATGTAGCCCCCGGCACCCAGCACCGCCTCGCGCTCACCGGAGCGGAATCCGATCTCGCCTTCAAGCACGATCGAGTACTCATCCTCACGGGTATGCAGGTGCGGCGGAACCAAAGCCCCGACCGGGAACGGGTGCTCCACGATCGAAACCTGCTCGTTGGTCTGTTCGCCGAACAGTTTGAAGACAACCCCGATACTTCCAAGGCTGCCCTGGCGTCCTTCCCCTGGCTGCACGACGGTGAGCCGTGGAGCCTCCTCAGCGCCCATGACGGGACACCCCTTCTCAGTTGGTATTCGTATCCGTTTCCTAAACAGACCCACTCAGATGCTCGCCGAACGCCCAGCTGCTGCGATTAGTTGGCCCCGTACGGGTCCGGGCGGCCAGCTCACTGTACGGCCCGGTGGCGCGGGCTGTCCGGGTTCATCAGCGAGTGCTTGCGGCTGTAGAACGTGTAGATGACCAGGCCGATGATCAGCCAGACAGCGAAGCGCAGCCAGGTTTCCCAGTGCAGCTGGAGCATCAGGAACAGGGAGGACAGGACGCCGAAGGCAGGTACCACGGGCATCAGCGGCAGCCGGAAGCTCCGCGGCACCTCCGGCCGGGTGCGCCGCAGCACGATCACCGCAACACTGACCACCACGAAGGCGGCCAGGATGCCGATGTTGGTCAGGTCGGCTACGGCCCGGATGGGGAAAAATCCTGCCAACAGCGCTGCTGCGCCGCCGGCGATCCAGGTCACCCGCTGCGGGGTGCCGTGCCGGTCCGTCGCCGCGAACCAGGACGGCAGCAGCCCGTCGCGGCTCATCGAGAACCATACTCGGGTCACGCCCAGCAGGAAGGTGAGCATCACGGTCAGGATCGAAACCACGGCGAAGGCGGCAATGATCGTGGCCACGGTCGGCAGCCCGACCGACTCGAAGGCGGACGCGAAACCAGCGGTGGGGCTGATGTCCGTGTAATTCTGCATGCCGGTCAGCACCAGGGTGGCCAGCACATACAGCGTCATCGCGATGCCCAGCGACAGCAGGATCGCCTTAGGCATGTACTTCTTGCCGTCTACGGATTCCTCCGCCGCCGTGCTCATCGCGTCATAGCCGAAGACCGCGAAGAAGACGGTGGCGGCCCCGGCCAGCACCGGACCGAATCCGGAGGGCATGAACGGGGTGTAGTTGTCCGGGTTCACGTAGAAGAAGCCCAGCCCGATGATGAAGAGGATCAGCGCGATTTTCAGTCCCACCGCTATCAGCTCGAACCGGCCGAAGGTGCGGGTCCCGCGGCTGAGGATCCAGGCGATCAGCAGACAGACCAGAAGGGCCGGCAGGTTGAGCACGCCGCCTTCGACTGTGTCGCCGGTGCCCTGCATCCACGCCGGCACTTGGACGCCGATGCCGTCCATGAAGGCGGTGAAATAGCCCGAGATGCCGAGGGCGACGACGGCGACGATGGCCGTGTATTCCAGCAGCAGGTCCCAGCCGATGAACCAGCCGATGATCTCCCCCAGAGCAACATAGCCATAGGTGTAGGCGGAGCCGGCAAAGGGGATCATGCCCGCGAATTCTGCATACGACAGTGCCGCCGCCGCGCTGGCCAGGCCCGCAATGAGGAAGGAAATGAGCACCGCCGGGCCGACCGGCTCCGCGTCGGGGCCGCCGTTGGCCACCAGCCCGGCCAGTGTGAAGATGCCGATGCCGATGATCCCGCCGACGCCGATCGCGGTCAGCTGCCACAGGCCCAGGCTTTTGGAAAGATGGCTTTCCCCGCTCTCCTCCACCAATTCTGTGATCGGCTTGCGCCTGAGGATGGATTGGGAACCGCTCCAGATAGACATGCCGGACTCCGATGCTCGAGCCTGCATCTGCCGCCGGAACCCTGCGCCAGGGGCGGCTCCGCCGTGCGGATGCCCTGTACGATTTAGAGTATGGACCGTGCGCCGCCTGCTGGGAATAGTTTTGCGGCCCTGAACATGCAAATCCCGCCACGCCGGTGGCGATCTCTACCGTGCTTGGTCCCGGCGGACGGCCGCGATAGCGTCAAACCGTGGACAAGCCGAAGACCGTAGACGAATACCTGGCCACCTTCTCCGAAGACGCCCGTCAGCTGTTGGACGAGCTGCGCGCGCTGAGCCGCAGGCAGGTACCCGAAGCCGCGGAAGCCTTGAAATGGGGTTCTCCGGCGTACTCTCTCGACGGCACCATCATGTTTGTTTATGCCGGCTACCGGCAGCACGCGAACTTCGTTTTCACGCCGAGCACCCGGGCCGCATTCGCGGACGAACTGAAGGATTTCCGAACAGGCAAGGGATCGGTACAGCTGCCCTACGGTCAACCCGTTCCCGCCGAGCTGCTTGAGAGGATGATTGACCACCGCATCCGGGAATTCCGGGAAGACGGTGTGTTGTGGATGTAGGTCCTCTCGTGAGGCCGGATTCCGGCCATCGCACCCCTGTTGTCCGTGCACCGTTTGGGTTAGGGTGGGCGCATGTCGCGGTTCAGCTTTTTGGAGTGGCCCGTTGTACGGCAGCTCCGATCGAGTGATTCACTCGGGCGGGGCGAGGCCGTCACGTCGCCGCGGACACGCGACATCACTCCCCGGACGTCCACCTCGGATCGCGTGGTGCAAAGCGTTTGCCCCTACTGTGCGGTGGGATGCGGCCAACGCGTCTTCGTCAAGGACGAGAAGGTTGTCCAGATTGAAGGCGACCCGGATTCGCCGATCTCCCGGGGCAGGCTCTGCCCCAAGGGATCCGCCAGCGAGCAGTTGGTCAATGCGCCGAGCAGGCAAACCCAGGTGCTGTATCGGGCACCCCATGCCAAGGACTGGCAGCACCTTGACTTGGACACCGCCGTCGACATGGTGGCCGATAGGTTCCTCGCCGCACGCCGGAACAACTGGCAGCAAAACGATGAGCACGGCCGTCCGCTCCGGCGGACCATGGGCATCGCTGGCCTGGGCGGGGCAACCCTGGACAATGAAGAGAACTATCTGATCAAGAAGCTCTTCACGGCTGCGGGCGCCATCCAGCTCGAAAACCAAGCACGCATTTGACACTCCGCCACGGTTCCCAGTTTGGGAACCTCGTTTGGACGCGGCGGAGCGACGCAATCGCTCCAGGACATGGCCAATGCCGACTGCATTGTTATTCAGGGCTCGAACATGGCCGAGTGCCATCCCGTCGGCTACCAATGGGTGACGGAGGCCAAGGCGCGCGGCGCGAAGGTCATCCATGTGGATCCACGGTTTACCCGCACCAGCGCGGTGGCCGACAAACATGTTCCGATCCGCGCCGGTTCGGACATCGTTCTGCTGGGTGCCTTGATCAACCACGTGATCAGCAACGATCTGTGGTTCGAGGAATATGTTCTGGCCTATACGAATGCGGCAACGCTGGTGGGCGAAGACTTCCGCGACACCGAGGACCTGGGCGGGCTGTTCTCCGGATTCGAGCCGGAAACGGGCCAGTATGACCTGGCGTCCTGGGCCTATGAGCGGAAACCCGGGGCAGAAGAATCGGACGGAGACGGAGACGGACACGAACACGGCGCTGATACTTCCGAGCGCGCCGCCGGGCAACAGTACGGCAGCGGCGGCCCTCCTTTGGGGCGCCCGGATTTCGAGCGGGACCCGACCCTTGAGCACCCGCGGACGGTGTTCCAGATCCTGAAACGCCACTACTCGCGCTACACGCCGGAAATGGTCCGTGACGCCTGCGGCATCTCCCTCGAGGACTTCGACTACCTCGCACGGGCGGTCACGGAGAACTCCGGCCGCGAGCGGACCACCTGCTTTGCGTACGCCGTCGGCTGGACCCAGCACACGGTGGGTGCGCAGTTCATCCGGACAGCGGCGATCCTGCAGCTCCTGTTGGGCAATATGGGCCGGCCAGGCGGGGGAATCATGGCGCTGCGCGGGCATGCCAGCATTCAGGGTTCCACCGACATCCCGACACTGTTCAACCTGCTGCCCGGTTACCTGCCCATGCCGAAGTCCGACATGGAGACACTGCGCGATTACCTCGACGGCATCTCCTCGAAGGAGCAGAAGGGCTACTGGACCGATGCCGATGCCTACACCATTAGCTTGCTTAAGGCGTGGTGGGGCGACGCGGCCACTGAAGAGTCGGACTGGGGCTACGGCTACCTTCCACGGATCAACGGCCCGCACGGGACGTACCAGACCGTGATGAGCATGCTTGACGATGAGGTGGAGGGCTACTTCGTCTTCGGCCAGAACCCTGCCATCGGATCCGCGAATGGCCGGATGCAGCGACTGGGCATGTCCCATTTAAAGTGGCTGGTGGTACGCGACCTGAACCTTATTGAGACGGCGACGTGGTGGAAGGACGGACCCGAAATTGCCTCCGGGGAGCTGCGTACCGAGGACATCGGCACCGAGGTCTTCTTCCTGCCGGCCGCGACCCATGTGGAGAAGGCAGGCTCCTTCACCCAGACCCAGCGGCTGCTGCAATGGCGACATCAGGCTGTCCGGCCGCCGGGTGATTGCCAGAGCGAACTGCAGTTCTTCTACGAGCTGGGCAAACGCCTCCGGGCCAAGCTGGCGGATTCGACCGACGAAAGGGACCGGCCGCTGCTGGACCTGACCTGGGACTATCCCACCGACGAACACGGCGAGCCTGACGGCGAGGCGGTGCTCGCCGAAATCAACGGCCGCCATCTCACCGGCCCCAAGGCCGGACAGCCGCTCTCCTCGTACACCGAGATGCGCCCCGACGGCTCGACGGCGGGCGGATGCTGGATCTATACCGGTGTCTACGCGGACGGCATCAACCACGCCGCGGACCGCAAGCCCGGGCAGGAACAAGGGCCCGTCGCCGCAGAATGGGGCTGGGCCTGGCCGGCCAACCGGCGCATTCTCTACAACCGCGCCTCGGCGGACCCCGAGGGCAAGCCGTGGAGCGAACGCAAGAAGTACGTCTGGTGGGACCAGGAGCAGCACCGGTGGACGGGCGAGGACGTCCCCGATTTCCCCCTGGACCGTGCACCGGGCTCCCGTCCGGATATATCCCTAGGCGGCGCCGCCGCGCTGGCGGGGGACGACCCCTTCATCATGCAAGCCGACGGCAAGGGCTGGCTGTTCGCCCCCAAAGGCATGGTGGACGGTCCGCTGCCGACCCACTATGAGCCGCAGGAGTCCCCGGTGGCCAACCCGCTCTATCGACAACAGCAAAACCCGGCCCGACTCATCTATCCGCGCGCAGACAACCTCAGCGCGCCGAGTGCCGGCGCCCCCGGGTCGGACATCTACCCCTACGTCTTCACCACGTACCGATTGACAGAACACCACACAGCCGGCGGGATGAGCCGGTGGCTGCCGTACCTCTCGGAGCTCCAGCCGGAGATGTTCTGCGAAGTGTCCCCGGAGTTGGCGGCCGAACGTGGACTGGAACCTTACGGATGGGCGACCATCGTCTCGCCGCGGGCTGCCATCGAGGCCAGAGTGCTCGTGACCGAACGGATGAGGCCCTTGGTGGTGAGCGGCCGGACGATGCATCAGATTGGGCTGCCTTACCACTGGGGAGTAGGCGATGACGCCGTCGTCAGTGGTGACGCAGCCAACGATCTGCTGGGGGTGACACTTGACCCGAATGTACAGATCCAGGAGTCCAAGGTTGGATCATGCGACATTCTCCCAGGCCGGCGGCCACAGGGACCGGCACTCCTTGCCCTGGTCGCCGACTACCAGACACGCGCCGGTGTAACGCCCGAGACCGGCAGCGACAAGGTCACCGGCCCCAACCGCGCGTTGGGCGACGACTCGATGAGGGAAGGCTAAATGAACAAGCTGACCGAAGCTCCCGGACATATTCCGCACACGGGACACCCACGAAAGGGCTTTTTCACCGATACCTCGATCTGTATCGGATGCAAGGCGTGCGAAGTGGCCTGCAAGGAATGGAACCGCAACCCCCACGACTCGCAGTATGAACTGCTCGAGTCTTCCTACGACAACACCGGCGCGTTGGGAGCCGACACCTGGCGCCATGTCGCCTTCATCGAGCAGGACCGCGAGCACATCGAAAAGGCACGGGACTCCGGACGGGCGCTCGTCAGTCTCGGCATGCCCGGGATTGGACCGCCGGGAACCTCCGATGTCGCGGGAAACACAAATGCCGCGGGGACGCCGACCGGCGTGGATTCGACGCCCCCCGATACGCCCGATTTCCGGTGGCTGATGTCCTCCGATGTCTGCAAGCACTGCACCAACGCCGGATGCCTCGACGTGTGCCCGACCGGTGCGCTGTTCCGCACCGAGCACGGCACTGTTGTGGTGCAGGACGATGTCTGCAATGGCTGCGGCACCTGCGTGGCAGGCTGCCCATTCGGCGTGATCGAGCGGCGCAGCGATGGCACGGCAGCGCCGAAGACACAGCGCGACTTCACCCCGGGGGAGCAGGCGCCGAAACGCAACGTTGGCGTCGCGCAGAAATGCACGCTGTGCTACGACCGGATGGTCGATGGCCAGACCCCTGCCTGTGCACAGGCCTGCCCGACCACGTCGATCAAGTATGGCGAGCGCGAGGAACTGGTGAGCACCGCAAAGGAGCGGGTTGCCGAACTGCACTCGCAGGGGCTGACCGAGGCGCGCCTCTATGGTGCCAACGACGCCGACGGCGTCGGCGGCACCGGTTCGGTGTTCCTGCTGCTTGATGAACCGGAGGTATACGGTCTGCCGCCGGATCCGCGCGTGCCCACCGCCGACCTGCCACGCATGTTTAAGCGGGCGGGGATCGCCGCTGCCGGCATGCTGGCGGCGGCCGCTGCGGCCTTCCTGGCGGGAGACCGCTCTTGAGCGTCTCCGAGTTCGACAATTACCGCCCGCCCGAACCGCCACGCCGGTCCAGGCGCGGGGGCAAGCGGCGGCGCACGGGAACCGGCGACGGCTCCGCTGAAATGCCGATGGTTCCGGAGCCGGAGTTCACCTCCTACTACGGCCGGCCCGTGGTCAAACCGCCGCCGTGGGGCGACCCGATAGGCGCCTACCTCTTCCTGGGCGGCGTGGCCGGCGGTTCCGCGCTGCTTGGACTAGGTGGGCAGCTCACGGGCAGGCCGGTGCTGTGCCGCAACAGCCGACTGGCCGCCCTGGCGTCAGTGGGGATTGGCGCTGCCGCGCTGGTCGCCGATCTGGGCAGGCCGGAACGTTTCCTCAATATGCTGCGTACGATCAAGCCCACGTCGCCGATGAGCCTGGGCTCGTGGATCCTCGCGGCGTTCAGCGCCGGCGTCGGAATCTCTGCAGCTTCCGAGATCGACCGCCTGTCCGGCTCGCGGCTCCCGCTGGGACCGCTCCGCGGGGTGCTGCGCGCGGTTGAGGGGCCGGCGGGCATGGAAGCGGCGTTGTTCGCCACCCCGCTCTCCGCCTACACCGCGGTTCTGCTCTCCGACACCGCCAACCCGACCTGGAACGCCGCTCGCGATGACCTGCCCTTCGTCTTCGTGAGTTCTGCCAGCCTCGCCGCAGCCGGACTTGCCCTGATCACCACCCCGGTCCACGAAGCCGGACCCGCCCGGGCGCTCGCAGTGCTGGGGGTCGCCGGTGATCTCATCGCCACCCGGGCGATGGAAGACCGCATGGACCCGGTGGCGGCCGAGCCTCTCCGCGAGGGCGCTCCCGGACGAATGCTCGTATGGAGTCAGCGGCTGGCAGCCGCCGGCGGCATCGGAGCCCTGGCCGGGGGCAGGAACCGGCCGGTTGCGGCGGCCTGCGGCCTGGCGCTGCTGGCAGCCTCGGCGCTAACCCGGTTCGGAATACTGCGTGCCGGCATCCGTTCCACCGAAGACCCCCGGTACACGATCGAACCCCAGAAGAAGCGGCTCGCGGCGCGGCGGAAAGCGGGCATAGTGCACGATTCGATCACCACCGCCGGCTAAGCGGGGAACGTTAGCGCACCTCGATCCCGGACCCTGCAACAGTCTGCCCCACGACCGGGTGCCCCGGCAGTTCGCCAACCACGAGCAGCCCGCCCGAAGTTTGCGCATCGGCCAGCAACAGCAGATCATCTTCGGTAATTCCTGCGCCCGTGCGCAGGTGTGGGCGCACCCATTCCAGATTGCGTCGGGTCCCGCCGGAGATGTAGCCATCCCGGAGTGCTTCCTGCGCGCCGGCGACGAGGGGCACCGCGGCGCGGTTAATCACCGCACCCACACGGGACGCGCGGCACATCTTGTAGAGGTGGCCGAGCAGTCCGAAGCCGGTGACGTCGGTTGCTGCGCGGACGCCACTGCGCAGTGCTGCGTCCGCCGCATCGCGGTTCAGCTGAGTCATCACGGCGATCGCCTCGTCGAAAACCTCACCCGTCTGTTTGTGCCGGTTATTGAGCAGACCCAGGCCGATCGGCTTGGTCAGCGTGATCGGCAGCCCCGGCCTGGCTGCGTCATTGCGCATTAGCTGCCCGGGTGCGGCGATTCCGGTGACTGCCATCCCGTACTTCGGTTCCGGGTCGTCGACCGAGTGCCCACCGGTCACCGGACACGCTGCCTGCGAAGCAACATCCAGGCCGCCGCGCAGCACTTCGGTCAGCAGTTCCATCGGCAGGACGCCGCGGGGCCAACCGACCAGGTTGATCGCGCTGATCGGCCGCCCGCCCATGGCATAAATATCAGAGAGGGCGTTCGCTGCCGCAATCCGGCCCCAGTCATACGCATCGTCCACCACGGGAGTGAAGAAGTCCGCGGTCGAGAGGACTGCGAGATCCTCACCCACCTGCACGGCGGAAGCATCGTCGCCATCGTCGAGCCCGACGAGGACCCCGGGGTCAATCTGGCCGGTCAAGCCGCGGACAACGTCCTCAAGTTCACCGGGCGGAATCTTGCAAGCGCAGCCTCCGCCGTGCGCGTAAGTCGTGAGCCGGACGGCTTCCGCGGGTTCTTTCGTCACGCCGGTGATCGTGTTCATGGGTCCAGCATAGGAGCGGCGGGCGGTGTTAGCATGCACTTGGAGGCGTCCGGGTCCTGGTGGGCCCCCCGGTCTTCAAAACCGGTGAGGCCGAGTACCTCGGTCTGGCGGGTTCGATTCCCGTCCGCTTCCGCCAACACAGCAGCTCCCGTGACGCGGGAAGGAGGGGCCGTGGGCCAGAACGACCCGCGCCGGCACATTCCGCGCACCGACCAGCTGCTTGCCCATCCAGAGCTTCGCCACGCACGAGGCCGGCTCGGCGACGACGTGATTCGTTCTACGGTTCGGGACGTGCAAGAACAGGCGCGCCGCGGCGATCTTGCCCCGGGTGACGTTGAAGCGATGGTCCTGACCGCGGTAGCGTCCCGCACAGCCTCTTCACTCACGCCGGTGCTGAACGCCACCGGGGTCATTGTCCATACCAATCTAGGACGCGCTCCGCTCTCCGATTCAGCCCGGCAAGCGCTGCTCGCCGCGGCAGGTTATGTTGACGTGGAAATGGACTTGCCCACCGGTGGGCGATCGCGGCGCGGGGCCGGTGCGCGGCAGGCCTTGCTAGACGCCTGTCCGGCTGCCGAAGACGCCCTGGTGGTAAACAACGGCGCAGCGGCCCTGGTGCTGGCCACCACCGCGCTCGCCGGTGCCGGCGAGGTGGTGATCAGCCGCGGTGAACTCGTCGAGATCGGGGCGGGTTTCAGGCTTCCGGAGCTGATTGAATCGACCGGCGCCCGCTTGCGCGAGGTAGGGACCACCAACCGGACGCACCTGGCGGATTACGCCGCGGCCATCAGTACGGAGACCGGTTGCCTGCTGAAAGTGCACCCCAGCAATTTCCGGGTCAGCGGGTTCACTTCGTGCGTCGGCATCGGCCAGCTGCGCTCCCTTGCCGACGAACATCAGGTTCCCTTGGTCGTGGATCTCGGCAGCGGCCTGCTCGCGCCGGACCCCATGCTGCCCGAGGAACCGGACATCTCCGGCGCGCTGGCCGCCGGGGCCGACGTCGTCATTGCCAGCGGGGACAAGCTCCTGGGCGGCCCGCAAGCAGGGCTGGCCCTGGGCCGTGCCGACGTGATGGCCCGCCTAGCCCGCCATCCGCTGGCGCGGGCGGTACGGGCGGACAAATTGACGCTGGCCGCGTTGGAAGCGACCGTCGTCGGCGGGCAGACGCCGGTGGCCGCGGCCCTGCACGCCGATCCCGTGAGGCTACGGGAGCGCACTAAGCGCCTGGCTGATGCCACCGGCGGCCGGGTGGTCGAACACGCCGGAAGGGTCGGCGGCGGGGGAGCTCCCGGGGTTCCGCTGCGGGGGTGGGCAGTCCAGTTGCCCGAACAGGTTGCCCGACGGCTTCGCACCGGGAACCCGGTGGTGCTGCCGCGGGTCCACGGCGGTGCCTGCCTGGTGGACCTGCGCTGCGTCCCCGAGGACGACGACGAGCGGTTGGCTGCCGCGCTGCGCTCGGCACTGGCGCACGTCAATTCCCGGCCGAGAGCCGAAGGCTCCTGAGATGTTCGTGGTGGCCACAGCCGGGCACGTCGACCACGGCAAAAGTACCCTCGTGCGCGCGCTCACCGGAATGGAGCCCGACCGTTGGGCCGAAGAAAGGCGCCGGGGCCTGACCATAGACCTGGGGTTCGCCTGGACCCGGCTGCCGTCCGGCCGGGACGTGGCATTTGTGGATGTGCCCGGCCACGAGCGGTTCCTCGGAAACATGCTGGCCGGCCTCGGGCCCGTCCCGGTGGTGTGTTTCGTCGTCGCCGCCGATGAGGGCTGGCAGGCGCAATCCAGTGACCACCGCGACGCCATCTCCGCGTTTGGCATCCAACACGGGGTGGTGGTGCTGACCCGCAGCGACCGCGCGCCGGAGCTGGCCGACGAAGTCCTTGCGCGGGTGCGCGCCGAGCTGGCCGGCACCGGGCTGCACGACGCCCCGGCGGTCACCGTATCCGCGGTTGCCGGGACCGGTTTGGATGACTTGCGCCGTGTGCTGGACCAGACGTTGGACTTGGTACCGCGTCCCGATCCCACGGCCCGGGTGCGCTTATGGATTGACCGTTCCTTCAGCATCAGCGGTGCCGGCACGGTGGTCACCGGGACCCTGACGGCAGGCACCCTGACCCAGGGGGGCCGGTTGCGCCTTCACGGCCATCAGGAGGCGCGGCCGGTAGCTGTCCGCTCCCTGCACACCCGCAATCACGCGGTACCCTCTCTCGGTCCGACCAGCCGTGTGGCCGTCAATCTGCGTTCTGGTGTGCCCGCTGATGCCGTGCACCGCGGCGATGTCCTCCTCTCCGGGGACAGTTGGCCGGTTGTGGACACGATCGACGTCCGCCGGACCATGGGGACGCCGTTCGGCGACGCCCCGCGTGAACTGATCGCGCATATCGGCACCGCCGCCGTGCCGTGTTGGCTGCGTTCGTTCGACGGCGACCATGCGAGGCTCGCCCTCGATCGGCAACTGCCGCTTGAGCTCGGGGATCGTCTGGTGCTTCGGACAACAGGCAGCCGGTCGGTGTTGGCGGGAGTACAAATCCTTGACGTCGACCCGCCGGCCCTCAAACGCCGCGGGGACAGCGCTAAGCGGGCGCGTAGCCTCGCGGTCATGTCACCCGGTGGAGACGCGCTGATCGAAGTCGCCCGCCGCGGTGCCGTCCGCGTGGGACAGTTGCGGGACATGGGCGTTGCTTCCCTCGGAAAGGTCCCCGACCAGGTGCAGGCATTTGGTGATTGGTGGGTGCACAGGCCGGTCTTCGAAGCCTGGCAGCAGCGGTTGCGGCTCGCGGTCCAGGAACGTGCAAAGAAGGACCCGCTGTCGGCCGGCTTGTCCCGCGGAGCTGCCCGAGACTTGCTGGGGCCCGAAGGCGAAGCATTACTGGACGCGGTGGTGCTTGAGGCAGGCCTGGAGCACGACGGCGGCTTCATCCGCCTTCCGGGAACGCACAGCGATCTGGGGCCGGCAGAGGCCGCTGTGAGCGCAGTGGAGAGCGGGCTGAGGGCCGAACCATTCGCCGCGCCGGAGGCTCATGACCTGAAGAATCTGGGATTAGGTGACCGCGAGCTTGCCGCAGCCGAGCGGAGTGGACGTCTGCTGCGCCTAGCGGGCGGCGTAGTCCTGCTTCCGCAAGCACCGGCGATGGCGATGCGCGAACTGGCTCGCCTGCCGCAGCCGTTCACGACCAGTGAAGCACGCCAAACCCTGGCTACCACGAGACGTGTTGCTGTCCCGCTGCTGGAACACCTCGATGCGCTGGGCTGGACCCGGCGCCTCGACTCCGGCCACCGCACCCTCGTGCATCCGGCTCAGGGATAGGCCGTCAGCAGCCAGTGAACGCGTCAGCAGCCGCGTCATTCAGTTAGCGGCCGATAACTAAAGTTTGTCTCAGGCAACTGTCTTTCCGGCCCGCCGCACGGGGCGGAACCGCTTTATTCCCCGTGTTTCCGGGCTATTGCCGATGTAGCGTTGCCGTGAAAGCCATGTTTCCAACGGAGACGGGCCGTGGCCATAAGGTTGCATCTCGGTAACAACCGGATCTGAAGCGAAGTTTTTATACCCAACCCGGTGGGTTCCGGTTTACGCTCTAATGCGTGTGAGACATGCCACGTTCGGCGGGAAGCTCGTTGAACTTCAGGCGACGGGGTGTATGTCCGTCCTCGGCAGCACTGCCGGGGACCTTTCAGAGACAGAAACAAGGAGGCGGAATGCGTTTCGGACGTACTTCCAAAGCTATCGGTGTCGCGGCTGTTGCAGCCCTGGCCCTGAGCGCCTGCGCGACTTCGGGCGGCGGAAATTCCCCCGAAGGCGCGGGCGAGTCCACCGCGGCCGCAGCCGGCGGTTCAATCAGCGTCGCTGAGACCAACGCTTTTAGCTCATTCAACTCGGATTCCGCCACGGGCAACGTCGACATCAACGGCAAGATCGCCTACATGACGCACGGCGGTTTCTACTACGTTGACAACCAGCTCAAAGTGGTCCGGAACGAAGAGTTCGGAACGTACGAGAAGGTTTCGGATGACCCGCTCGTGGTGAAGTACACCGTGAACGAAGGTGCGAAATGGTCGGACGGCAACGCGGTTGACGCCGGAGACCTGCTGCTGAACTGGCTGGTCGAATCGGGCTATGCCAACGATGCCAAGACGGACGAGGAAGGCAACGTCACCAGCGGAACGAACTACTTCGACTTTGCCGGCGACACCAGTGGTCTGGGGCTGACTGAAATGCCCGAGGTCGGCGATGACGGCCGTTCGATCACTCTGACCTACTCCAAGCCGTTCGCTGACTGGGAGATTGCTTTCGGCGGCCTCAACGACGGTGGCATTGGCCTGCCGGCCCACGTGCTGGCCGAAAAGGCCGGCCTGGCCGATGAGCAGGCGCTCGTTGACCTCATCCAGGGCTTGAAGCGCGGAAACCCCGATGATCCGGCCAAGGAGAACAAGGATCTGAAGGCCGTCGCGGATTTCTGGAATACGGGCTTCGACACGAAGTCGCTGCCGACCGACGAGTCGCTGTATCTCTCCAGCGGTCCGTTCGTGGTTGATTCGATCACTCCGGACCAGTCGATCACCCTGGTTCGCAACGAGTCCTACACCTTCGGACCGAAGCCAAACGTTGATGAAGTGACCATCCGCTTCATCGGTGCCGCTCCGGACCAGGTCAGCGCCCTGAAGAACGGCGAAGTGGACATCATCGCCCCGCAGCCCTCGGCAGACACCGTTGAACTGCTGCAAGGCATCGACGGCGTCACCGTGGATGTCGAGGATCAGCTCGCCTACGACCACATCGACCTGAACTACAAGGGTGTGTTCAAGGAAGCCAGCGTCCGCGAGGCCTTCATGAAGGCCATTCCCCGCCAGGCGATCGTCGACCGGATCGTGAAGCCGCTGAAGGCGGACGCCGCACCGCTGGATTCGCAGTTCTTCGTGCCGGCCCAGGATGCCTACGAGACATCCGCCGCCAGCAACGGCTCCGGGAACTACAAGGAAGCGGACATCGAGGGCGCCAAGAAGCTGCTGAACGGCGCCACTCCCGAAGTCCGGATCATGTACAACAAGGACAACCCGAACCGGGCCGACGCCTTTGCACTGATCCAGGAGTCCGCCGAAAAGGCAGGCTTCAAGATTGTCGACGGCGGCCTGGGTGCCTCCGATTGGGGCGCAGCGCTGGGTAACGGAACTTATGACGCGACGATCTTCGGCTGGACCTCACCCGGCGTCGGTGTCGCGGGTGTTCCGCAGATCTTCAAGACGAATTCCGGTTCCAACTTCAACGGCTTCTCGGAACCGGAAGCCGACAAGCTGATGGACGAGCTGATCGTTACCACCGACAAGGCGGAACAGGACAAGCTCGTAACGCAGATCGACAAGCACGTCTGGGATTCCTTCTACGGTCTCCCGCTGTTCCAGTCCGTGGGACTCGATGCGTACAACAGTGACCGCATCGAAGGCGTGCAGTACCAGCCGAACCAGACGGGCGTTTTCTGGAACTTCTGGGAGTGGAAGGTTAAGCAGTAACCTCCCCGCCTGATCCCAGGTAAAGGCATGCAAGGCGTCGGGACCCGAGCACCTCGGTCCCGACGTCTTGCAGCTTTTACTATCCAATTCCTGCCACAAGTAGTTGGTTTTTCCCAATAGTTCTCCGCATGGGACTGCACTACTCTCATTTGTGACACCGAGGGATCCGCAAGACTTCCAGAACCACATCAGCGAGGTTGAAAACGCTATGGTGACCTACATTGTGCGGCGGCTCTTCACTGCTGTGCTTATTCTCCTGGGTGCCTCCTTCCTGGTCTACCAATTAACGGCCCTGTCGGGTGATCCGCTCCATGACCTGCGGGAAAGCAATTCGCCTAACAAAGAGCAGCTCATCCAGCAGCGGATCGCCCTGCTGGACCTCGGCACCCCGGCACCTATCCGGTACTTTGGCTGGCTGGCCGGTGCGGCCAAGTGCGTCATTCCGTTCGCAGGACAATGCGATTTGGGTTATGCACTGAACGGCCAACCGGTCACCGAAGCCCTGGGGCGGGCGATGGGAATGACCATTCTCCTGGTGACGGCAGCTGCGGTGCTCGCCATCGTCATTGGCGTTTCGCTTGGTATTGTGACCGCACTGCGGCAATACAGCGCCTTGGACTACGGCGTCACCTTTATGGCTTTCCTCTTCTTTTCCCTTCCCGTGTTCTGGGTCGCCGTATTGTTGAAGGAATTCGGCGCTATTGGGTTCAACAATTTCCTCAGGGATCCAAACATTCCACTGTCATCGATCCTGATCATCGGCGTAGTCAGTGGCGCCGTGTGGTTCGTCTGCGCCAAGGGAAGCCATCTGAGAAAACTGGGTATGGCAGGAATCGGCTTCCTGCTGGCCGCCGCGGTGATGTGGGGATTGTCCGTAACGAACTGGTTCAAGACCCCGGGCCTTGGCTTGGTTGTCATTGTCATTTGCGGCATCGGAATTGCTTTCGGCGTCACCCTGCTGGCTGCCGGCCTGAAGAACCGCAAAGCCCTGTACGCGGCGCTGATCTCCGTGGGCATCGGCGTCGTGGTCTACTTCCCGATCCAACCGCTCCTGGCGCAGGCCACTGGGCTGATGATCTTCTTACTGGCCCTTGCCACCATCTTGGTGGGATTGGCGGTCGGCTGGCTGATGGGCGGCTACGACCGCCGCCAGAGCATGAACGCCGCTGCCATCACCTCGTTCCTGGTCGGCGGCGTCATCCTGCTGGACCGGTTCATGCAGGCCTGGCCGGCCTACTTCAGCAACAACAGGATCAACGGCCGGCCGATTGCCACCATCGGCTCCGAGACCCCGAATTTGCAGGGGGACTACTGGGTCCACGGGCTGGATACCTTTACCCACTTGCTGCTGCCGACAGTGGCACTGCTGCTGATCTCGCTGGCGTCCTACAGCCGCTATGCGCGCTCCTCCATGTTGGAAATCATGAACATGGACTACATCCGCACCGCCAGGGCCAAGGGATTGAGTGAACGGACAGTGGTCATGCGCCATGCCTTCCGCAATGCGCTGATCCCCATCGCCACCATCGTCGCTTTCGACATCGGCGGTTTGATCGGCGGTGCCGTAATTACCGAGCAAGTGTTCGCCTTCGCCGGCATGGGTCAGTTGTTCATCCAGTCTCTGGACCGAACCGATCCGAATCCAGTGATGGGGGTCTTCCTGATCACCGGCATTCTGGCTCTGGTTTTCAACCTAGTCGCGGACCTGGTCTACTCCGCGCTTGATCCGCGAGTGAGGGTAAAGGCATGAGCGCGACGTCAACGAAGCCTGTAGCCGCAACCGATGAAACCAAGGCGGGGCTCAGCCAGGGCCAGATTGTTCGCAGGCGTTTCCTCGGGAACACGGCTGCCGTGATCAGCTTGGTGCTTTTCGCCCTGATCCTGCTGGTCGCCTACTCATCCAGCGGAATGTTGGGACTGCCGGGCTGGTGGAAGTACACGCACAACGGCGTCAATGACCTGGTCGACGGCGGCCGGCCGACTTTGCAACTTTTCCCCGTGAGCCTGGGCGAGCACCCGTTCGGCCAGGACCGGTTGGGTCGCGACACCTTTGCCCAGACCATGCGCGGCGTGCAGGTTTCGGTAGCGGTCATGTTCCTGATCGGCATCGTGGGCGGGGCCATCGGCGTCGTGGTCGGGGCCTTGTCGGGCTACTTCCGCGGCTGGACTGAGACCCTGCTGATGCGCCTGACCGACGTCGTCATCGTGATCCCGCTGATCATCATCGCCGCCGTGATGGGCCAGGTGGCCGGCCGCTCCGTCGGCGCCGACGTCCAGCCGTACTTTTTGGGCCTCTTCGTGGGCGCAGTCGTCTGGACCGGGCTGGCCCGCCTGGTCCGCGCCGAATTCCTCTCCCTGCGTGAGCGGGAATTTGTCGACGCTGCACGGATCGCCGGTGCTTCCAACGCCCGCATTATCTTCAAGCACATCCTGCCGAACGCCGTCGGTGTCATCATCGTCTCGGTGACGCTGAGCATGTCGGCGGCGATCCTGCTCGAGACCAGCCTGTCCTATATCGGGATGGGTGTGAAGGCGCCGGACGTGTCGCTGGGCTTGCTGATCAGCCAGAACCAGGAAGCCTTCCAGACCCGTCCATGGCTGTTCTGGTGGCCGGGCATGTTCATTGTGGCCATCTGTCTGTGCATCAACTTCATCGGCGACGGGCTGCGCGACGCGTTCGACCCGCGGCAAAAGAAGTTCAATGCCAAGCGGGCGAAGGCGGCTGCGGTCTCCGCGCATCCCGAGACCGGAACTACTTCGACAACAGGCGTCTAGAGATGCACACCCGACGCCTTCCTGGCCAGATGCGGTACCGCTCAGCGGGCCAGCGTCACGGCGCTGAGCACTACCAGGACGGTTCCAGCGACGAGCACCGCCCAATTCGGTGTCCGGCCCACCGGGGCGCTGTCTGCTTCGCCGATGCTGATCCTGTCCGCAGCCAGAAGTTCAGCCCAGCGTTTCCGAACCTGGTAGGCCGCTGCCCCCGAATCGGAATTGGCGAGATCGCCGGGACGGATCGACTGCGCCGGCCCGTAGGTGGTCTCCGGAAGTCCCTGCACATGATCGGTGCGGGCACGATGGACGCCGAACATTCCGGGAGCGGGAGCGGCCCACGAGCTGTACTTCCCGCGCGGCGTGACCAAGGTCAGCGCGTACTTGGTGTCCACCGTCACCAAGGCGTCCCACGGGACGGAGACGGTCCGGACCGGATTGCGCAGCACCACGTCGTCGTCGGCGATGACGACGACGGGGTACCAGGCCAGCCACCAGGTCAAATAAGCAATGGTCAGCAGCGGCCAGGAGCCGAGCAGGCTGTCCGGCCCGTGGGTCAGCACCGAGGACACGAGGCTGACCGCCACGATCGCCCAGACCACGCCGGTGAACCAGATGGCCGAGCGCGGACGGAAGACCGTGGAGCTGGCAGCAGCAGACGTTGTCATTCCCCCATAGTTTCAGGACTGGCGACCAGTTCTCCACTAGCATCAACCAACTGCTACAGGTTGGAAGGGAAACACCAGCTATGACCGAAATCATCGATCCGACGCTGCCGGCAGGAACTGTGGAGACGGCTCGCGGTTCAGCACCCGTCCTGGAGGTCACCAACCTCAGCGTGGACTTTGGCGTGGATAAGGAATGGGTGCCGGCCGCGATCAACCTCACCTACGACGTCAAAGCAGGCGAGGTCCTCGCCATCGTGGGCGAATCCGGCTCCGGCAAGAGCGCCAGTTCCATGGCGCTGCTGGGCTTGTTGCCCTCCAACAGCCGCGCCACCGGGAGCGTGAAGCTCAACGGACGCGAAATCCTGGGCCTGAGCAGCTCCAAGCTCCGGCAGGTCCGCGGCAATGACGTGGCCGTGATTTTCCAGGAACCGATGACGGCGATGAACCCCGTGTACACCATCGGGTTCCAGATCGTGGAAACGCTGCGGCTGCACAACGCCATCTCCCCGGAGGACGCCAGGCAGCGGGCGCTGCGGATGCTCGAATTGGTCGAATTGCCCGACCCGGAAAAGGCCTTCCGGTCCTACCCGCACCAACTCTCCGGCGGCCAGCGGCAGCGCGCCATGATTGCCCAGTCGCTGTCCTGTGATCCCAAACTGCTGATCGCCGATGAACCCACCACCGCGCTGGACGTCACGGTCCAGGCCGAGATCCTGGATCTGATGCGCAATCTGCGCAACAAGCTGGACAGCGCGATTGTGCTGATCACGCACGACATGGGGGTGGTGGCAGACCTGGCGGACAAGATCGCCGTCATGCGCCGCGGCCGGATCGTGGAGTCCGGGACCGCGCTGGAGATCTTCAACAATCCGCAGCATGAATACACGCAGGCACTGCTGGCCGCCGTCCCGCACTTGGGCGGCGGCTCCGACGACGACGCCGAAGTGGACATCACAGCGGCCTTGGCCGCGGCGACCGGAGCCTCGCTCAGTATCAACGAGACCGAACTGCAACGGCGCGAACGTGAGAACGCCGAAGCCCTGGCACGGTCACGACATGGAGTGACAACGGGCGAAGCCGTGCTCGAACTGGCCAACGTGGCCATCGAATATCCCAAGCAGGGGCGCGTCCCGGCTTTCCGGGCAGTGGAAGGCGCCAGCCTGTCCATCTACCCTGGCCAAGTTGTTGGCCTGGTGGGGGAGTCCGGCTCGGGCAAAACAACCATCGGACGCGCCGCCGTCGGGCTGCTGCCCGTAGCGGAGGGCTCACTGCGCGTGGTCGGGCATGAGATCGCCGGTGCGCGGCCCAAGCAGCTGCATGCGCTGCGCCGCCAGGTGGGCATGGTGTTCCAGGACCCGTCGTCCTCGCTGAACCCTCGGCTGCCGATTGGCGAGAGCATTGGCGAACCCATGTACCTGGCCGGAGTCGCCAAGGGGGCCGCCCTGCAGCGGAGGATCGAGGTGCTGCTGGATCAGGTGGAGCTGCCGCGCGCCTACCGCAACCGTTATCCGCACGAACTCTCCGGCGGCCAGAAGCAGCGCGTGGGCATCGCCCGGGCACTGTCGCTGGAGCCCAAGCTGATGGTGGCGGACGAACCCACCTCCGCACTGGACGTGTCGGTCCAGGCCACGGTGCTGGAGCTGTTCCAGAACCTGCAGAAGGAACTGGGCTTCGCCTGCCTGTTCGTTACACACGACTTGGCTGTCATCGACGTGTTGGCGGACCGTATCTGCGTCATGCGGCACGGCCGGATCGTTGAGCAGGGCACCCGGGACGAGATTCTGCGCAACCCGCAGGAACTGTACACCCAGCGACTGCTGGCGGCGGTGCCGTTGCCCGATCCCGAGAAGCAGCGCGAACGCCGCGAGCTACGGGCTCTGCTGCTGGCCGCCGGCGACTGAGTCCACCCTGGAATTCCGCCATCCATAGTGTTGAGCCCCAGCCCACGACGTAGTGACGGGCAGGGGGCTCAGCCCGCCCCGGCCGGTGCGTCAGTCGACCGCACCGGCCGGGCTCTCGTCCACGTCAGGAGTGTCAGTGGTTCGCAGCATCAACATCGAGGCGATCGAAAAAGGCATCGGCTCCAGCTGGTCCAAGGTCGAGGACTTCCTGACCAGCATAGAGGCCACAACGCTCAGCCACCAGGAGATCGCCCGTGCCTTGAATGAGTCCGGCTTGGCCCAGGGCTGGTGGGCACAGTCGGCGACAGTGGCCTTCGAACAGCAGATCGGCCGCCGCCAGCCGGGCCAGGACTGCGACGGCGAGTTCCAGACCTCGGTGAGCAGGACGGTACGCGGCAGCATGGACCAGGCGCGGGACAGGTGGGTTGCCATGGTCGGCGGCGCGGAGGAATTCTCCGGCATTGCGGTGACCCGCGGACCCGAGTTGAGCGACACCGCAAAATGGCGCTACTGGCGCTGCGGCTTGGCTGACGGCTCCCGGGTCAACGTGCACATCTATGAGAAGGCAGCGGGCAAGTCCTCCGTCGGACTGCAGCATGAACGGCTGGAGTCGGTGGAGCAGCTCGACCACTGGCGTGTCTTCTGGAAGGCCAAACTCGGCGAGTTGGCCTAACGGCCCGAGCTGGTTTGCGCCTGCCAAGACGCCGGATGAAGCAGGCGCGAGCCAGTGCTTGAGGCCGGTTTTCGGCACGGAAAGGGGCTTCGGCCCCGGTCTCCGTTAGGCCATCAGTGGCACGGCGGATTACAATGGAGTGCCTACCCGCATCCGGGCACGGCGCTGGCTGTCCGATATTAGGCCCAGGTTCCATGTAATCCACGGAAGAGTAATCCCGCATGTCTGAAACCACCGCATCGACGCAGAGCGCCGTTCGCAGCGACCTTCGCAACGTCGCCATCGTAGCCCACGTCGACCACGGGAAGACCACCCTCGTGGACGCCATGCTGAAGCACACAGGTGCCTTCTCCAGCCACGGCGAAACCGAAGAGCGCGTCATGGACTCCGGGGAACTGGAACGTGAAAAGGGCATTACCATCCTGGCCAAGAACACCACCGTGTTCTACTCCGGTCCTGCCGCCCAGGGCGAAACCATCACCATCAGCGTGATCGACACCCCGGGCCACGCCGATTTCGGCGGCGAGGTGGAGCGCGGCCTGTCCATGGTGGACGGCGTGGTCCTGCTGGTTGATGCTTCCGAGGGCCCGCTGCCGCAGACCCGCTTTGTACTGCGCAAGGCGCTGGCCGCCAAGCTCCCCGTTATCCTGGTCGTCAACAAGACCGACCGTCCGGACGCCCGCATCGACGCCGTCGTTGCCGAGGCGATGGACCTGCTGCTGGGCCTGGCCTCCGACCTGGCCGACGAAGTCCCCGATCTGGACCTGGACGCCGTGCTCAACGTTCCCGTGGTCTATGCCTCCGGCAAGGCCGGCCGCGCCTCGCTGACCCAGCCCGCCGACGGCACCCTGCCGGAGGACGAGGACCTGGAGCCGCTGTTCGCCACCATCATGGAGCACGTCCCCGCCCCGTCCTACAACCCGGACGGCGTGCTGCAGGCCCACGTGACCAACCTTGACGCTTCCCCGTTCCTGGGCCGCCTGGCGCTGCTGCGCATCTACAACGGCACCCTGCAGAAGGGGCAGACCGTGGCTTGGGCCCGCCAGGACGGCCAGTTGAAGAACGTTCGGATCTCCGAATTGCTGGCCACCAAGGGACTGACGCGTGTTCCGGCGGAATCGGCCGGCCCGGGCGAGATTGTCGCCGTCGCCGGCATCGAGGACATCACCATCGGCGAAACCCTGACCGACGCCGAGAATCCGCAGCCGCTGCCGCTCATTACGGTGGATGATCCGGCCATCTCGATGACCATCGGCATCAACACCTCGCCGCTGGCCGGCAGGGTCAAGGGCGCCAAAGTGACCGCCCGCCAGGTCAAGGACCGGCTGGACAAGGAGTTGGTGGGCAACGTCTCGCTGAAGGTGCTGCCGACCGAGCGTCCGGACGCCTGGGAGGTCCAGGGCCGCGGCGAGCTGGCACTGGCCATCCTGGTGGAGCAGATGCGCCGCGAGGGTTTTGAGCTGACCGTGGGCAAGCCCCAGGTTGTCACCAAGACGATCGACGGCAAGGTGCATGAGCCGATGGAGCACATGACCATCGACGTGCCCGAGGAGTACCTCGGCGCGGTGACCCAGTTGATGGCCGCCCGCAAGGGCCGGATGGTCAACATGGCCAACCACGGCACCGGTTGGGTCCGGATGGAATTCATCGTGCCGGCCCGCGGCCTCATTGGCTTCCGCACCCGGTTCATGACCGAAACCCGGGGCGCCGGCATCGCTGCGTCCATCTCCGAGGGCTACGAGCCGTGGTCCGGGCCGATCGAATACCGCACGAACGGTTCGATGGTGGCCGACCGCGCCGGCGTGGTCACTCCGTTCGCGATGATCAACCTGCAGGAGCGCGGCTCCTTCTTCGTCCAGCCCACATCGGAGGTCTACGAAGGCATGATCGTCGGCGAGAACTCGCGGGCGGATGACATGGATGTGAACATCACCAAGGAAAAGAAGCTCACCAACATGCGTGCCGCTTCCTCCGAAAGCTTCGAGAACCTCACGCCGCCGCGGACACTGACGCTGGAAGAGTCGCTCGAATTCGCCCGCGAGGACGAATGCGTCGAGGTCACTCCGGAGGCTATCCGGATTCGTAAGTTGGTCCTGGACGCGAACGAGCGGCTCAAGGCCGCCCGTGCGCGCGCCAGGGCATAAACTGGACCGTATGACAGAGCAGAGGCAACCCGCCGGAGACCACGGCGGGTTGCCTTCCGCTCTTAACCAACCCGGCCAGGCGCCGGAACGGCGTGAGGCACGACGGCGGCGTCCCCCCTTCCAGGGCTGGGGCACCGCTGTTTTCGGTGCGGTGGTGACGGCGGTCGTGGGGACCGCCCTGCACTCGCAGATTCTCTATGCGGAGGGCGCCAGCTATCCGTGGGGAGCCGCAGCAGCTCTGTTGTTCGCCCTGGCGGTGATGGTCTGGGCCGGGCTCAAGGCGCGCAATGTCCTGATCGCCGGCCTGACGGGTGTTCTCTCGTACGTTCTCGTTGGCCTGATGGCCTTGGCCCCGGGAACCGAGCCTCTGATTGTCACGGGGACGTCCGCAGCGGTGGAATTGCCCATTGCAGTGGCGGGCCGGATCTGGATGATCGGCCTGGTTCCGGCCACGCTTGCGGCGATGCTGGTCTGCATCTGGGCGCTGAAACCGCGGCGGGCCAAAGCCTGACCCATCCGTGGGCGGGCGGTGCTCAGTTGGCCGTTTGGTCCAAATGGTGGGCCATGAAGATTGAGGTTGCGGTCCCGTCTTCGTCGGCGGGCAGCATTGCGTATTCCTCAAAGATGGCGTGGATCTTCGCCAGCATCTCGTTGCGGTGCGCGTCGTTGAGCTTGATACCCATTCGCGTCGTTTCGATCTCGTCCGGGGCCAGCCCTTCAATCTCCTGCAGGAAGGTCTCCACCAGCACGGGCGCCGCGTCCGGCATCTTGGCACCCCAGGACATTCGGGTTGCCCGGTAGGGGACTTCCTTGGCGCCCCGGTTGCCCTTGCGCGGTGCCTCGGCCTCCAGGAAGCCGGTGTTGAGCAGTGTGCGCACATGGTGCAGCGACGTGGCCGGATTCAGGCCGAGCAGTTCCGCGATTTCCTTATTGGTCCGGGACCGGTGCAGGCAGAGCCGGAGAATGCGCAGCCTGACCGGTGAGCTGAGCGCCCGCCCGGTGGCTTGCAGGTCCTGATCCGAAGGCATGCATCCAGCATACGACACCGGCGGCATAATGATTGACTTTCCCCAATCGCTGACCGAGACTGTGACGGTGACCGAGCCGCCCGCCTTGGATGCTGCCGAAGCCGGACCTTCCGCGCTGCGGGGAGCACCGCCGTCGTTATGGCGGGACAGGAACTTCGCCGCCTTCTGGTCAGCCCAAACCATCAGCCAATTCGGGGTGCAGGTTGGTCACCTGGCCATGCCGGTGCTCGCGGTGGTCATTCTTGGCGCCAGCGAATTCCAACTGGGCGTGCTCAACGCCAGTGCCACCGCAGCATTCCTGCTGATCGGGCTGCCGGCCGGGGCGTGGGTGGACCGCTGGCTCAAGCGGCAGGTGATGATCACTGCGGACCTGGTGCGGGCCGCCGCCATGCTGTCCGTGCCGCTGCTGTGGTGGATGGACTCCCTGGAGATGTGGCACCTGTTCGCGGTAGCGGGGGTGCTGGGCGTCGCCACCGTGTTCTTCGATGTGGCGTACCAGAGTTACGTGCCGGTGCTGGTGCACAGCGATCAGGTTCCGGAGGCCAACTCCAAGCTGGAGAGCACCGCGCAGTTGGCGCGGATGGGCGGGCCGGCGGCGGGCGGCGGTCTGCTGCAGGTGATCGCGGCACCGCTGCTGTTCCTGGCCGACACCGTGGGCTATCTTTTCTCGGCGCTGTTCCTGGCCCGTACCCGGGACCGCGAAGTGCGTCCGTCCCGGCACGGCCGGCGACCGCTGGCCGTCGAAATCAAGGAGGGGCTGGGCTTCGTGGTGCGGCATCCGCTGATCAGCCGGATTGCTGCCTGCACGGGCCTCACGAATTTCTTCGCGGGTTTGGCGTCTACGCTTTTTCCCCTCCTGGTGCTCCGCGAGCTGGGTCTGGGAGCGGGCTCGCTGGGGCTGGTCTATTCGGTGGCTGCGGCCGGGGGACTGCTGGGCGCGGTGGCGGCGCCAAGGTTGGCCAGGGCGACCGGTGAGGGAGCCCTGATTCCGCTGGCCAGCATCGCGTCGGCGGTCTTCCTGCTGTCGATGCCGTTGTCGGTGCTGATGCCGGACAATGCCTCTGCGCTGGTCCTGTTGGTGGTCGGCGAGGCCGGCCTCTCCTTCTGCTCGCTGGTCTACAACGTCATGCAGGTGACCATGCGGCAGCGGGTGTGCCCGCCCCGGCTGCTGGGAAGAATGAACGCCTCGATCCGGTTTGTGGTGTACGGCGTGCTGCCGCTCGCCGGGCTGCTGGCCGGCGTGCTGGGCCAAGTCATCGGGTTGGTGCCCACTCTGTGGATCGGCGCAGCCGGGTCCTTCCTCGCGGCGACGCCGGTGCTGTTCTCGCCGCTGTGGTCCCTGCGCCAACTGCCGGACAGCTACGAGGCCTGACCGCGGGCCCGCGGACCGCGCCGCGGCGGTGCAGGCGGCACCTGCTTGGCCGCGGTCACCGCGGACAGCGGGACAACGACGTCGCCGCGGCGCGCCGTCCTGACCGTGCAGCTGTCGGCATCCGCTGCCAGCAATTCACCCAGGGCGTCCGTCAACCCGCCGTCAATCCGGTAGCGGACCACCACCCGCGTTCCGGGCGCGGCCGAGGCAAGGAAGGCGGCGGGAGTAGCGGGGATCACGTGACCATCCTAGGGGTGCGTCCTCCGGCTGGGGAGATAATGGTCCCAAGCGATACGCTTGGGCTAACTGTTCAGAAAGGTGCTGACGGACGTGACGTACGTAATCGCACAGCCGTGCGTGGATGTAAAAGACAAGGCATGTATCGAAGAATGCCCAGTGGACTGTATCTACGAAGGTGAACGGGCCCTGTACATCCATCCGGATGAATGTGTCGACTGCGGTGCGTGCGAACCGGTGTGCCCGGTGGAAGCAATCTACTACGAGGATGACACTCCCGAGGAGTGGGCCGACTACTACAGGGCGAACGTGGAGTTCTTCGACGACCTGGGTTCCCCGGGCGGTGCTGCCAAGCTGGGCAACACCCACAAGGACCATCCGCTGATCGCCGCGCTGCCGCCGCAGAACCAAGACTGAAATCGATGAGTTCTTTCGGCCTGCAGCTGCCGGAGTACCCGTGGGATGCCATGGTGCCCTATGCGCAGAAGGCGGCAGAGCACCCCGGCGGCGCAGTGAATCTGTCCATCGGCACGCCGGTTGACCCTACTCCAACCGTTATCCGCGAGGCGTTGACCGCCGCCGCCGACGCCCCGGGCTATCCGACCACGCACGGCACTGCCGAACTGCGCGCAGCGATAGCCGATTGGTTTGCCCGCCGTCGCAATGTTTCCGGAATGGATGCGGAGGCGATCATGCCCACGGTCGGTTCCAAGGAACTTGTCGCCTGGCTGCCGACGCTGCTGGGGCTCGGCGAGGGCGACGTGGTGGTGCGGCCCGTCGTCGCGTATCCCACCTACGACATGGGCGCCATCCTGGCCGGAGCCACGCCGGTGGCTGCCGACAGCCTGGCCGAACTGGACGCGCAGACCAGAAGCCGGGTGAGGCTGGTGTGGGTCAACTCGCCGGGGAACCCCACCGGCATTGTCCGCGACCAGGACGAACTGCGCGCCCTGGTGGAGGACGCCCGGAGGCTGGGCGCCGTCGTCGCCTCCGACGAATGCTACGCGGAACTGGGCTGGGGCAGGTGGGACACTGCGCGCAGCGGACAGACCGTTCCCAGCGTGCTGGATCCCGCGGTGGCGCAGGGCTCGCACCAGGGCCTGCTGTGCACTTATTCGCTCAGCAAGCAATCGAACCTCGCCGGCTACCGGGCGGCCTTCCTGGCCGGAGACCCGGAACTGATGCCCAACCTGATCAACAGCCGTAAGCACGCGGGCATGATCGTGCCGTTCCCGGTGCAGGCCGCGATGCGTGCCGCGCTGCAAGACGACGCACACGTGCAGGCCCAGAAAGACCTGTACCGGGGCCGGCGGGAGCGGCTGTTGCCGGCGCTGGAGAAGTTCGGCCTGCAGATCCACCATTCAGAGGCCGGGCTATACCTGTGGGGGACTGCGGGAGAAGATACGTGGACAACCGTGGGCCGCTTTGCCGAACTGGGCATCGTGATCGGGCCCGGGGTGTTTTACGGCGAAGCCGGAAACGGCTACGTCCGGGTGGCGCTGACCGGCAGCGACGAACGCATCGACGCCGCCGTCGAGCGGCTTTCCTGACCTCGCGCAGGCGGCTCCTTACTGTGGATGTGAACAAAAATGTGAGTCCCGGATTAGATATATCGGTGACTGTGCGGGTAGCGTTTTACCCGAGTATGTGCATGCTCAGTGCTACAAGCGCCCGGCGTGCCGTAAGCTTCTAAACCTCCTGAAGGGGACTCAATGACTGAGAGCACCGGTGCCACGCTGCACTTCGATGGCGGCGAACTAGAACTCCCACGGCTCAAGGCGGCCGAAGGCAACGATGGCTATGACGTATCCAAGCTGCTGAAGCAGACCGGCGCCGTCACCTTCGATCCCGGATTCATGAATACCGCGGCGACCACCTCCGCCATCACCTACATCGACGGCGACGCCGGTGTGCTCCGCTACCGCGGCTACCCGATCGAGCAGCTCGCCGAGCACTCGTCCTTCCTGGAAGTGTCCTACCTGCTGATCTACGGCGAACTGCCCACTCCCACCGAGCTGGAAACCTTCGACCACAAGATCCGCCGCCACACGCTGCTGCATGAGGAGCTCAAGGGCTTCTTCGGAGGGTTCCCCCGCGACGCACACCCGATGCCGGTGCTGTCCTCCGCGGTCAGCGCGCTGTCCACCTTCTACCAGGACTCGCTGGATCCGTTCGATGACGAGCAGGTGGAACTTTCCACCATCCGCCTGATGGCCAAGCTGCCGGTGATCGCCGCGTACGCGCACAAGAAGTCCATCGGCCAAGCGCTGCTGTACCCGGACAACTCCATGAACCTGGTGGAGAACTACCTGCGGCTGAGCTTCGGCCTGCCGGCCGAGCCCTACGAGCTGGACCCGACCGTGGTCAAGGCGCTGGACCTGCTGCTGATCCTGCACGCAGACCACGAGCAGAACTGCTCCACGTCCACCGTGCGCCTGGTGGGCAGCTCGAACGCCAACATGTTCGCGTCCGTCTCCGCCGGCATCAACGCCCTGTTCGGCCCGCTGCACGGCGGCGCCAACGAGGCCGTGCTGAACATGCTCCGCCAGATCCAGGCCAGCGGCCAGGAGCCGGAGCAGTTCATGGAGAAGGTCAAGAACAAGGAAGAAGGCGTGCGCCTGATGGGCTTCGGGCACCGCGTCTACAAGAACTACGATCCGCGCGCCCGCCTGGTCAAAGCCACGGCACACGAGATCCTGGGCAAGCTCGGTGGCAACGATGAGCTGCTGGACATCGCCATGCGCCTGGAAGAGAAGGCGCTGGCGGATGACTACTTCATCGAGCGCAAACTGTACCCGAACGTGGACTTCTACACCGGCCTGATCTACAAGGCCATGGGCTTCCCGGAGAAGATGTTCACCGTGCTGTTCGCCATCGGCCGCCTGCCGGGCTGGATCGCCCAGTGGCGCGAAATGATCAAGGATCCGCAGACCAAGATCGGCCGCCCGCGCCAGCTCTACACGGGCGCCCTAGAGCGCCAGTACCCGGCGCGCTGACACCCACCTGCAGAACGACGGCGGACCTCCGCCTTAACATCGACGGCCCCCGGAGCAATCCGGGGGCCGTCTGCATCTCCGGGAGGAGTCGGGTGTTATCGTTAGCGCGCATCGCCGACCGAGGAACGAGGGGAAGAGAGCAGCGAGGGACCCGGCCTGAGCTTGCGAAGGTCGGGAAGCTGCGAACGGCTAAGCGCGTCGATGACACCCGGCTCCAACAACCGGTTAGCTGGCGTAGCCGTTCGGGTTGTTCTTCTGCCAGCGCCAGTGGTCCTCGCACATCTGTTCCAGATTCTTCACCGCGGACCAGCCGAGTTCGGCCAGCGCAGCAGACGGATCGGCGTAGCTGACGGCGGCGTCGCCGGGACGGCGGTCGGTCAGCTCGTAGGGGATGTCGAACCCTGCCGCCTTGCCGAACGCGGCCAGAACTTCCAGCACGGACGAGCCCTTGCCGGTGCCCAGGTTCCAGCGGCGCACTCCGGACCGTTGCGCGATGAAGTCCAGTGCGGCCAAATGTCCGGCGGCCAGGTCCATCACGTGGATGTAGTCGCGCACGCCGGTGCCATCCGGCGTCGGGTAGTCGCTGCCGAAGACCCGGACCTTGTCCCGGCGGCCCACGGCCACTTGGGCCACAAACGGCAGCAAGTTGTTCGGTACACCGGTCGGATCTTCGCCGATCCGTCCGGACTCATGGGCGCCCACCGGATTGAAGTAGCGCAGCAGGGCCACGTGCCAGCGTGGGTCGGAGGCGCCCAGATCAGACAGGATGTCTTCGATCTGCTCCTTGGTCCGGCCGTAAGGGTTGATCGCGTCCAGCGGCAACTTCTCGGTCAACGGCACTTCCTCGGTGGAACCGTACACGGTGGCAGAGGAGCTGAAGACGATGGTGCGCACGTCGTGGGCATCCATCGCCCGGAGCAGGTTCAGCGTCCCGCCCACGTTGTTGTGATAGTAGTGCAGCGGTTTTTCCACCGACTCGCCTACGGCCTTCAAACCGGCAAAGTGGATCACGGCGTCCACCGCTTCGGCCTCCAGCACCCGGTTCAACGCGGCCTCATCCAGGAGGTCGACGTGGTGAAACCGTGCTTCCCTGCCCGCAAGCTGCTGGACCCGGCGCAACGACTCCTGGCTGGAATTGGCCAGATTGTCGAGCACCACCACGTCATGGCCGGCTTCCAGCAGGGCGAGGGTGGTGTGCGAGCCGATGAAGCCGGTTCCTCCGGTGACCAGAATTCTCATGCTTACCAGCTTAGTAGTCCGGCTCAGTTCCCCCGGCCGTGTCCGCTCCCGGCCTGCTGGAGGGGCTGGACAGCTAGGTCTAGAGTTGAGCTACCGGCAGCAGCGGAAACCCATGCGCCCACCGCAGCGGGAGCGTCTAGTCTGCGCTGCTCTCGCCGGTGAGCGAAAGGATGCGGACCGGATGCACCATACAGGTGGACCGGGGTGGCGGGTTACCGCCGACACCTCGGGGCATATGCTGCTGGCCCTGTATCTTCGTGACGCCGCCGGTCTGGCCGGTGTCGGGTCACCGGCGGTCTCACCGGTGTTGCCTACCGTCCGCACCGCCGATCCACGCCAGCTGACCGCCGATGTCGGCGGCCTCTCAGCGTTGCGCGGCGAGTGGGAACAGTGGTGGGAGGATCTGGTCCGCGAGCGTCCGGGAAGCGCCACCAAGCTGGCTCCGCCATCGTTTCCCGCCTTTGCCGGCAGCCCGGCCTTGCAGCGGCTGCTTCAAGCCCATTTCGGTGCAGCGATGAGTTGGTCACGGGCAAGGATGGCCGAGTATGGAAAGCTGGCGCAGGAGCGCGAAGCCAAGGGTAAGTCAGGGCTTATCCGTGAACTGGTTCAGGACCGGGAGATGGAACTGGGGCGTGCGGCGCGGTCTTTCGAGTTGAAGTTGATCGAGCTTCCGCTGTGCGAGCCCCGCGCCTGGTTCGTGGACCCGGACCGAATCCTGATGTCCCAGACGCTGATGGACGACGAAACCACCTTCCGCAGCTACGTGCAGCCCATCGTTGAGCTTGTGGTTTAACGCCGTCGGGGCGGTTCAGGCCTCGGTGCCTTGCGCCACGGTCACCACCACATAGCTGGTGTCGGTATTGGCGGGGACCCAGCCGCCGTCGCCGCGCTGCCAGCTCAAGCCTGCATAGGCGACCGATTCCAGGTTGAGCTGCTTGGCGGACGCGACTGCCCACTGGGCAACGGCCCATCCCCGTTCATCGGTGGCGGCCACCCGGAGTTCGCGTCCGGCGACGGCCATGTCCAAACCGGGATGCACGGCGGCCAGCTGTGCCAGCACCGCCGTCGGGTCGCCGGTCGTCTCGGCGTCCTTGAGCACACAGTTCAAGGCGGCAGGGGAGTGGCCGGTCAGTGCCGAAGCAAAGGCCTTGGCCTCGGCCTCATGGTCCGCGTAGGCCATCGGATAGGCGCTGCGTTGTACCGTCTGGGCGGCGTCCGTCACCGGCATCGACTCATAGTTTGGAACCTGTTCGAGCACCTCGTAAAACTTGTTGGCCGCATACACCGGGTCCTGCACCTGCTCTTCGGTGCCCCAGCCTTGCGACGGCCGCTGCTGGAACAATCCTCGGGAGTCGGGCCCGGCCGCGTCGCCATAGTCGATATTGCGCAGCTTGGACTCCTGGATGGCCGTCGCCAGGGCGATCGACGCTGCGCGTGCGGGCAGTCCGCGCTCTATGGAGATTCCGGAGATCAGCGCGGCGTTCGCAGCCTGGTCCGGCGCTAGTTCGAACGTTTCAGAGCCAACGACGGCGATGCACCGCTCCCTGACCAGCGTTTGGCTGCGGTCAATCGCGGTGGCCGCGAAGTAGACGGCGCCGCCGACCAGGGCCAGCAGGACGATCAGGCTGACCAAGCTGCGTCTCCGGCGTGTGCGCGCTGCCCTGGACATGGCGGTGGCGTGAGCGTGCTGCTAGTTGGCGTGCAGGACCGAGTTGAGCTCCACGCTCTGGCCCTTGCGCGGCAGGACTTCCACTGCGCCGCTGGTGGAGTTGCGGCGGAACAGCAGATTGGACATGCCGGAGAGTTCCACAGCCTTGACCTGGCGGTGGTCCCCGCTGGCGACGTCGAGGAGGCTGACCCGGGTCCCGGCGGTAACGTAAAGGCCGGCCTCGACGACGCAATCGTCGCCGATGCTGATGCCGACGCCGGAGTTGGCGCCCAGCAAGACCCGCTCACCGATGCTGATCCGTTCCTTGCCGCCGCCGGAGAGCGTGCCCATGATCGAGGCGCCGCCGCCGACGTCGGAACCGTCCGCCACGATGACGCCCGCGGAGATGCGGCCTTCCACCATGGACGTGCCCAGCGTGCCGGCGTTGAAGTTGACGAAGCCTTCATGCATCACGGTGGTGCCGGCGGCCAGATGAGCGCCCAGCCGGACGCGGTCGGCATCAGCAATCCGTACGCCGGAGGGGATCACGTAATCAACCATGCGGGGGAACTTGTCCACGCCGTACACAGTCACCTGCCCGCGGCGGCGCAGGCGGCGGCGAACGGATTCGAACCCTTCCACGGCGCACGGACCGAAATTAGTCCACACCACATTGGCCAGCTGGCCGAAGACGCCGTCCATGTTCAGCGAGTTGGGTTCGACGAGGCGATGGGAGAGCAAGTGCAGGCGCAGGTAGGCATCCGCGGTGTCCGCCGGAGGGGCGTCCAGGTCGATGCTGCGGCTGAGGACCTCAAGATGGGTGCCGCGGTCGGCGTCAGCGCCGTCGGCGGCATCGGCAGCAAGGTCGTTCTCGGCGTCTTGTCCGGCCGGAGGGGTACCCAAGGCCGGCGCGGGATACCAGACATCCAGGACGGCGCCGGTGTCGGTGACAGTGGCCAGTCCGGTGCCATAGGCGGTGCGGGGCGCGGTTGCAGCCGGGGTGCTCTCAGTCATGGCTTCAAGTCTACCGAGCGTGCCTGGCGCATCAGGTACGTTGAGGGTGCCGCGGGTCGGCTGGCTAAGCTGGGGAAGTGACTTCCACCATCGCCCTGGACCTGACCGCCGACGTCGCTGACCTGACCGCCGCGCTGATCGACATCAATAGCGTTTCCGGGAATGAAACGGCGCTGGCCGACGCCGTCGAGAATGCTTTGCGCACCCTGCCGCACCTCGAGGTGGTCCGGGATGGCGACGCAGTGGTGGCCCGCACGCAGTTGGGGCGCGCGGAGCGGGTCATCCTGGCTGGGCATCTGGACACCGTGCCGCTGCCGGCTGTTGCCGGCTCCCGCGGTACCGTGCCGTCGGAGTGGGACGGGACCGTACTCTACGGGCGCGGTGCGACCGACATGAAGGGCGGGGTAGCCGTGCAGTTGGCCCTGGCCGCCGAACTCACCGCGCCGGGCCGTGACGTCACCTACGTCTTCTACGATCACGAAGAAGTTGAAGCTTCGCTGAGCGGACTGGGCCGGTTGGTGCGCAACCACCCGCAGTTGCTGCAGGGCGACTTCGCGATCCTGCTGGAACCAACCAATGGAACCGTGGAAGGCGGCTGCAACGGCACCGCCCGGTTCGAGGTCTGCACCGTCGGACAAGCTGCGCATTCCGCGCGGGCGTGGATGGGGATCAACGCCATCCACGCCGCTGCGGAGATTTTGGCCCGGCTCCGTGACCATGAACCGGCTACCGTCACGGTGGACGGGCTGGAGTACCGCGAGAGCTTGAATGCCGTAAAAATCAATGGCGGCACGGCCGGAAACGTCATCCCGGATAGCACCACGGTGGAAGTCAATTACCGGTTCGCCCCCGACAAGTCGCCCGAGGACGCCGAGCGCTATGTACGTAACCTGCTGGAGGGCTTTACCGTGGTGCGAACCGATGCTGCCGCGGGAGCCCGCCCGGGTCTGAACCATCCCGCGGCCGCTGACTTCGTTGCCGCCGTGGGGGCGGAGCCAAAGCCCAAATACGGCTGGACCGACGTCGCCCGCTTCAGCGAGCTGGGCATTCCGGCGGTCAACTTCGGCCCCGGCGACGCGCTGCTGGCGCACACCGACAACGAACATGTTCCCGCAGAGGCCGTCCGTGAATGTCTGGCGGCGCTGCGACGCTGGCTAGCGGACTGACATCGCGGCAGAGCCCCGTGGCCCGGCTGCGGAGCAAAGATAAAGGGGAGGATGCCAAGGCACCCTCCCCTTTCTTTCGCCGCTTTCGCCAGCCTGTATCAGACCTTGACGGCCATCGGCTGGGTAGTGAGCGGCTCCGTCTTGCCCGAGGTCCGGCTGCTGAGGAACCGCGACAGCCAATTGGCCAGCCAGGACAGAGCGAAATTGATGATGATGAAAAGGACCGCTGCCACCGTCAGCGACTGCAGGATCGGGCCGGCAGAGCCATAAATCTGCATGGACCGGAGCAGCTCAGAGTAACTGATGATGTAACCGAGGGCGGAGTCCTTCAAAATCACCACGAACTGACTAACCAAGGCCGGCAGCATAGCCACCAGTGCCTGGGGCAGTTCGATGCTCCGCAGCGACTGGGTGCGGGTCATACCGATGGCCATGCCGGCTTCGCGCTGGCCCTTGGGGAGGCCGAATACGCCCGATCGGACCAGTTCGGCGATGACTGAACCGTTGTACAAGGTCAGCGCGACGACCACGGCATAGAACGGAATGTCCGCAGGGGTGCCGACTTGCAGTTGGCCGAACAGCAGCCAGAAGAAAATCATCATCAGCAGCACGGGGACGGCCCGCAGGAATTCGACGATCACGCCGGAAACCAGCCGGACCACGGGGTTGGCTGCAAGCCGGCCCACGCCAAAGAGCAATCCGAAGACCACCGACGTGACGATCGCGACCGCTGCGGCCTTAAAGGTGTTCATCAAGCCCGGCAGAATAGTGAACTGCCAGACGTCCCCCGTCAGGAAGGGGGTCCACAGCTCAGGCGCCAACTGCCCCTTGTCGTTGAGGGCCTTCAGTACGAAGAAGGCGGCAGCCAAAAAAATCACGATGCCGACGACATTGGTTACCGTGATCCGGGTCCGCGCCTTGGGCCCAGGCGCGTCGAAGAGGACGCTTTGTCTGATGTTCATCGTGCCACCGCCAGTTTTGTGGAGAGCCATGTGGTCAACAGCCCGATGGGTATCACGATAATGATGAAACCGGCGGCAAACGTGGCGAAGATGGCCATGATGACATCCGGCCGGAATTCGATCATGGTCTTCATCAGGCCGGCGGCTTCGGCCACCGACGCTGCGGTCGCCACCGTTGTGTTCTTGGTGAGTGCGATCAGCACGTTGCCCAAGGGGGCGACGGCGCCGCGGAAGGCCTGCGGCAGGATGATCATCCGCGCCGCCGGCAGGAAGCTCAGACCGATGGCACGGGCTGCTTCGGCCTGGCCCAGCGGCACGGTGTTGACGCCGCTGCGGATCGCTTCGCAAACGAAGGCGGCATGGTAAACCGACAGCCCAACGATGGCCCAAAGGAAGAAGTTGAAGTCGAAGTCGCTGGACAGGTTTAGTTGCAACTGGAACACGAGGACCAAGATGCAGAAGGTCATGATGATGGTCAGCGGTGTATTGCGGAAAACGTTGACGTAGGCCGCGCCTGCCCAGCGGAAGCTCGGCACTGGCGAGATGCGCATCAGCGCCAGGACGGTTCCCAGCACCAAGGAGCCCAAGGCTGCCCAGAAGGTTAGCTGAACATTCACCCACAAGGCGCCGATGACGTCGTAACTCTCCAGCGCCGTCAGATAGCTCTGGAAATACTCGGACAATCTGTCCATCCCCTTTCGGTGGGAAGAGGCAGGTCATGCTGTGGGGCGGGAAATCCCCGCCCCACAGCAGCTATTGCTAGGCGCAGGATGTGCCCGGCTTCGGCGGGTTCAGTTTCGTGTTGTAGCTGTAGTCCACACCCTCGGTGTTCTTCTTCAAGGCTTCTTCCCAAGCTCCGTCGTCGACCATCTTGTTGATGGCCGCATTGATGTCGGCGCACTTGTCGGTACCCTTGGGCAGGCCGACGCCGTACCTCTCCTCGGAGAACGGCTTGCCGACCACCTTGTACTTGCCAGCGTTGTTCGGCTGCGCGGCCAGGCCGGCCAGGATGATGTCGTCGGTGGTTACGGCGTCGATCTGGCCGCCCTGCATGGCAGTAACGCATTCTGCGTAGCTGGGCCGCTCGACGAGGTTCACGTTGGCTGCGTGCTCTTCCTTGATCCGCTGGGCAGAGGTGGAACCGGTGACCGAGCACAGGTTCTTGCCATTGAGCGAGTCAGGGCCGGTGATGGAGTTGTCGTCCGCGCGGACCAGGAGGTCTTGGCCAGCCACGAAGTACGGACCGGCGAAGTCAACGGTCTTCTTCCGCTCATCGGTAATCGAGTAAGTAGCGAAGATCATGTCCACCTGCTTGTTGGCAAGCATGTTCTCCCGGTTGGCCGAGGGGGACTCGACGAATTCGATTTGGCCCTCCGGGTAGCCCAGCTCGTTAGCCACATACTTGGCTACATCCACGTCGAAGCCGCTGAACTTTCCGCTGGAGGAAAAGCCCAGGCCCGGCTGGTCGTACTTGATGCCGATGCGGATCTTCTCGCCGCCGCCGCTGCCGCCGGAGGCCTCACCGCCGCCGCCACCTGCATTGCCGCCACCGCCGCCGCAGGCGGACAGCACGAGCGCGGCTCCGGCTGCCATGGCAGCTAGTCCATAACGGGTCTTTCGCATGTTTTCTCCTTGCGTTGTCGGCCCCTTCAGTGAGGGGCCAGGTGTGTAAGGGGTTAGTGTTCGAGGATCTTGCCCAGGAAGTCCTTGGCCCGGTCGCTCTGCGGGTTGGTGAAGAATTCTTCCGGCGTGGCCTGCTCCACGATTTTGCCGTCGGCCATGAAAATCACCCGGTCCGCCGCCTTGCGCGCGAAGCCCATCTCGTGCGTCACCACGATCATGGTCATGCCTTCCTTGGCCAACTGCACCATGGTGTCCAGCACTTCGTTGATCATTTCCGGGTCCAGCGCCGAGGTGGGCTCGTCGAAGAGCATCACCTTTGGTTTCATCGCCAGCGCCCGGGCAATCGCCACGCGCTGCTGCTGGCCGCCGGAGAGCTGCGCCGGCAGCTTCTGCGACTGGTTGGCCACGCCTACCCGATCCAGCAGGCCCATCGCCAGTTCCTTGGCCTCGGACTGCTTCATCCCCTTGACCTTGATCGGGCCCAGAGTAACGTTCTCCAGAATCGATTTATGGGCAAAGAGATTGAAGGACTGGAACACCATGCCGACGTCGGCGCGCAGTTTGGCCAGCGCCTTGCCCTCGGCCGGCAGCTTGATGCCGTCAATGAGGATCTCGCCGTCGTCGATGGTTTCCAACCGGTTGATCGCCCGGCAGAGCGTCGATTTGCCGGAGCCTGACGGCCCGATCACCACCACCACTTCACCCTTGGTGACCTCCAGGTTGATGTCCTGCAGCACGTGGAGGGCGCCGAAGTGCTTGTTGACGTTCTTCAAGGAGACCAGCGGCTGACCCGTCGGGGTGGCAGACCTGGCTCCGGTTACCGCCGCCGGAGCAGCAGGCGGCGTTTCTCTGTGCGATTCGTCACTGGTCATGAAACGAATCTAGCGAAAGATTCCCTTCAAGCAATGCATTCCGCCCCGTCGGTCGCAATCGTGATTTAAGAGCAACCTGCCCAAGAAGTACCACACACGCCGAATCGTAGCCGAATCGATGGAAAAATTGCCCCGGATGTCCACTGCGTCTGTAGCCTTGGGAAATGACAAACCAGCAAGATGTTCCGCTGCCGTCCCAACTCCCCGGCGCTCCGAAGGTCCGTTTCAAGGGGCCGGTTGAACTGCGGCGCGGCCAAGCGGACATCCCGCAGGCCGACCAGTACCTGCTGGATACCAAGGACCGGGCGGAATTCACGCACACGGATCCGTGGCGGGTGCTGCGGATCCAGAGTGAGTTCGTGGAAGGCTTCGGCACCTTGGCCGATCTTGGCCCCGCGATCAGCGTTTTCGGTTCCGCCCGCACCAAGTCGGGCAGCAAGCATTACGCCATCGCGGAAGAGATTGGGCGTTTGCTGGTCCGGCAGAACTTCGCTGTCATCACCGGCGGGGGGCCCGGTTCAATGGAGGCGGCCAACAAGGGGGCCAGCGAGGCCGGCGGGGTCTCCGTGGGACTGGGCATTGAGTTGCCGTTTGAGCAAGGGCTGAACGACTGGGTGGACCTGGGCATCAATTTCCGGTACTTCTTCGCCCGCAAGACCATGTTCGTCAAGTATGCGCAGGGGTTCATCGTGCTCCCCGGCGGCTTGGGGACTATGGACGAACTGTTCGAGGCCATGGTGCTTGTCCAGACCAAGAAGGTGACGACCTTCCCGATTGTGCTGGTTGGCACCGCTTTCTGGTCGCCGTTGATCGACTGGATCCGCAACACTCTGTTGTCCGAAGCGATGATCGCGGAGGTCGACCTGGACCTGATCAGCGTGGTGGATACGGCCGAGGAAGCAGTCCAGCAGATCGTCTCCGGGCTGTCTGCCCGCACCGGTTTCTAAGCCAGCCGGACAACCCTCTGGCACGATGGTCCTGTGAGCGTATTTCTGGTTTTCCTTGCCATCGCCGTCGCGGGCGCGGCTGCTGTTGCCGCGTCCGGACGCTGGGGCCGGAAGAAGGCAACCGGAGGCGATGACGCCGGCGAGGGCTGGGAAGCCGGGCAGGTAGCAGCCCTGCACGGACTCAGCGAGCACGAGGCGCGGCTGCCGGCGGTGCTGCTGCCCGAACATCCACGCGCCGAGGACCTGGACAGCCTGCGGTTTTCCACTGCGTTGCGGGGCTACCGGATGGACCAAGTGGACGAAGTGCTGGAGGTCCTGCGGGCCGAGCTGGGCGCCAAGGAGCGCCTGATCCGGCAGCTGAGCCAGCCACAGCACGACGGCGGTGCCCGCCCGGCGCGGGAAGGATGACTCGGGTGCAGGACCGTCTTCCGCGGACGCGGGTGCTGCGGGAGGCTGTGAGCGCCGAGTTTTACTTCTGGCGCCAGCGGATCGCCCGGTGGCCGTGGTGGGTCCAGGTCACCCTGCTCTACGCCTTGTCCCGGGTGTATTCACTGCTGGTGTTCCTTGCGGTGGCCCGTCAGCAAGGCTCGAATCCGTGGACCGACGCGCATCCCGACTATCTCTCCTTCATCGGCATTTGGGACAGCGCCTGGTACCAGCAGGTCTATTTGGAAGGCTATCCGGCGGATATTCCGCGCGGTCTGGACGGGCGGGCCGTGGAGAACCAATGGGCGTTCTACGCGCTCTTCCCTGGCATTGTTCGGGGCCTGGCGGCGGTCACCGGGCTGGGCTGGCACTTGCTGGCCCCGCTGGTTGCCACGATCGCCGGCTTCGCGGCCGTGCTGGTGATCTTCAAACTCTTCCGCCGTTTTGCGCCACATGGCACCGCACTCTGGGGCGTGGCGTTTGTGGCGGTCTTTCCGGTCTCGCCGATCCTCCAGGTGCCGTATGCGGAGTCGCTGAACCTGGCGCTGCTGGCGGCATCGCTGTTGTTGCTGGTGCAGCGGAAATACCTGTTGGCGATTCCGGTAGTGGTGCTGATGTGCCTGTCCCGGCCGGTGGGCGTGCCGTTCGCCGCGCTCGCCTGGCTGCACCTGCTGTGGCGGATCAAGCGGCGACGGACGGACCCGCTGGAGACCCCGGAGTTTCTCCGGTCAGCAGCGCTGGCGCTGGTCAGCTGTGCCGCTGCCGTGGCCTGGCCGCTGTTGGCTTGGTCGGTCACCGGGGAACTGACCGCGTATACCGACACGGAGACTGCCTGGCGGGGGGAAGACCTGGTCCTGTTCAGGCCGTGGTTCGACATGGGCGTGCACTTGTTCGGGCCGTTGGGCGGAATGATGGCGCCCCTGCTGCTTGTCGCCGTGACAGCCTGGTTCCTGTGCAGCGCACCGGCCCGGAGCATCGGCTCAGACCTGAGACTGTGGTGCGTCTGCTATCTGGGCTACCTGCTGGCCTTCCTGCACCCGCAGACCAGCACATTCCGGCTGCTGCTTCCGCTCTTCCCGCTGGCCTTGGCAGCAGCCTTCGTCTCGCGCAGCCGGGCCTACCGCATTTGCTTGGCCGTGATGTTCCTGGCAGGGCAGATTGTGTGGGTGACCTGGCTCTGGTCCTGGTCGCAACTACCCGGCGGCGGGGACTATCCGCCGTAGCGGCAGAGGCCTGCACGTCGCACCACGCCGGGACGGAATTAGCACCCGGTTGTGATGTACGCGATAATAGGAAGTGGTTGGACATGGCGGCCACGTAAATGAAGGCCGTTGATGTGAGGTTGGCGCGCAGGGCGATCACAGATCGGCCTGCCCCATGGCGGAAGGGAATTCCCAGATGGCTGCGATGAAACCGCGTACCGGTGACGGTCCGATGGAAGTGACCAAGGAGGGGCGCAGCCTCATCCTTCGGGTTCCCATCGACGGCGGCGGGCGTCTGGTGCTGGAGCTCAACGCCGAAGAAGCGGGCAATCTCAAAGACTGCCTGCTGGGCGTCACCAGCGACGTGGCGAGCTAGGAACCGTTTGCTGTGAGCCGCGTTCCCGCCACCGCAGCGGAACACACCGCCCACCATCTGGAGTCGACCCTGGCGGAGCCGCCGATGGCGCTGGTCCAGGCGGTCCCCGGACTTGGCCGCGGAGAGTCGCCGGTACGGGGCGCCGGCGGGGTCACGGTTGTTGCCGTGCCGATTGCCGCCGGTGAGGGCGGCGCTGAGCGGGCCACGCCGCAGCCGCGCCACGGTGCAGGCGAGGCGGCGGCGGACTTCGGCGTCGACGTTGTGGCCCTGGCCGAGGTCCACGGGATCTCTGGCAAGGCCGGCGACGTGCTGGCAGTGCCGGCCCCGCCGCACGCCCAAGGGCTGCCCTCGCGCCTGGTTCTGATCGGGCTGGGCAGCGGCAGCCCCACCGAGCTGCGCAAGGCCGGGGCCGCCTTGGCGCGGGCGACGATGGGCACTGACAGCGTGCGCACCACCGCCGTCGACAGTTTGCCAAAAGAGCTGCAGCAGGCGTTTATCGAAGGATTCCTGCTTGGCGGCTACCGCCCCCCGCGTGCCGGCGCCTCAGCCGCGCCAAAGCCGATGGCGGCAGTTTTGGAAGTCACCGGTCTGGCCGACGGGGCGGCCGCCACTGCCGCCACCGCCGCCCGGGCCACCTGGCTGGCCCGGGACCTGGCGAACATGCCTTCCAACGTGAAGAACCCGGAGTGGATGGCCGGCCAGGCCGGGCGGCTCGCCGGGGCCAGCGGCTTGAGCATCCACGTCTGGGACGACAATCAGTTGGCCGTGGAGGGCTTCGGCGGACTGCTGGCGGTGGGATCGGCGTCTCCGACCCCGCCCAGGCTGGTCCAGCTGGACTACACGCCGGCACGCGCCGGCAAGGACACCAAACACATCGTGATCGTCGGCAAGGGCATCACCTTCGACACCGGCGGGCTGTCGCTCAAGCCGCGCGAACCCATGGTTCCGATGAAGACCGATATGGCGGGCGCCGGCGTCGTCATGGCGGTACTGGCTGCTGCTGCCGAGCTGGGAGTGGAGCACCGTGTCACCGGACTGCTCGCCTTGGCCGAGAACTCGATCGGCGCCGGTTCCTACCGGCCGGGCGACGTGGTCACCGTCTACAACGGCACCACGGTGGAGATCGGCAACACCGACGCCGAAGGCCGCATGGTGCTGGCCGACGCACTCGCCTACGCCACGGCGCGGCTGCAGCCCGACGTCCTGGTGGATATTGCGACCCTCACCGGTGCCGCGTCCATGGGTCTGGGCAAGCGGCATGCAGCGCTCTACGGCACGCAGCCAGGCCTGCTGCGCGCCTTCGAAGCCGCTGGCGAGGCTACCGGGGAACGGGTCTGGCAAATGCCGCTGGACGAGGTGGCGGCCGAGTACCGCTTCGCACTGGAGTCGAGCATTGCCGACATTTCCCACATTGCTTCGCAGACGTCGAAGGTGGGCGGCGGATCGATCACCGCGGCGCTGTTCCTGCGCGAGTTCGTTGGCGGGACCCCGTGGATCCATCTGGACATCGCCGGTCCGGCCCGTGCCGACTCCGACCGGGCCGAAGTCAGCAAGGGCGCCACTGGCTACGGTGCCCGGCTGCTGTTGTCCTTTTTGCGCTCCTACCGGGGCTAGGCCGGTGCGGCCCGCGGGTGGGCACGCGCCGCCACACCAGAGCCCGCCGGGGGGTCGGCGCCGCAGGGCCGTCAGCGTTTGACGGCCAGCAGCAGCCCGTCGCCGGTCGGCAGGATGGTGGACACCAGCTGGTCGTTCTCGCGGATAGCCTTGCCGACCTTGCGCAGCGTGGTGGTGGACTCTTCGCGGATGGCCGGGTTCGAGACCCGGTCATGGTCCAGCGCATCGTTGACAATCAGCATGCCGCCACGCTTGAGCAGCCGGACAGCTTGCTCCACGTACAGCGGGTAGGAGGGCTTGTCGGCATCGACAAAGACCAGGTCATAGGCATTGTCCGTCAGCCGCGGCAGCACGTCCGCCGCGCGGCCGGAGATGGTGCGGGTGCGGTTGCCGGGGATCCCGGCATCAACAAAAGCCTGGCGTGCGGCCCGCAGATGGTCCACATCCGCGTCGATCGTGGTCAGCACCGCGGCCGGGGGCAGTCCGCGCAGCAAGCACACTCCTGATACGCCCGCGCCGGAACCGATTTCCACCACGGTCTGCGCTTTGGTCCCGGCGGCCAGAACAGTCAAGGCCGCGCCGACGCCGGGTCCCACGGCTGCCACTCCCAGCTCGTAGGAACGTTCCCGGGCCCGCAGCAGGACGTCATCCTCGGCGGGAAGCCCCTCCGTGTAGGACCAACTCGTCTGCTTGTCGGCGCTCATGGATCATCGCTTTCTCTTCAGGTTCTTGAGGGGAACGGCCAAGGGCCGCAGTGCCAAGCCTACTGCCAGAAATAGCCGGATTTCCGCGCATGCGGCAGGATCCAGGGCCGTGGTCGGCAAGAGCGGCGCAACCCGGCCGGGTTGGCGGGGTTCGCGCAGCTCGTTTACAGAATTCTCCCAGTTTTCTGGGTAAAGATAGTTACCCGGGACGCCGATAGCCAGACCGGCAGCAAGCGCGCCGCATTCCCGGACATTTTCAACGTGGGCGGCATGCGGGACGAGCCGTGAAAGGGGCACTACGATGACGAAGCTTCAGGGCGCCGCGCCGGACGCAGCAGCCGGCCCCGATCAATGGGTTGCCCCGACCTGGGAAGAAGTGGTCCGCAACCACTCCGCAAAAGTCTACCGGCTGGCGTTCCGGCTCACCGGCAACCGGTACGACGCCGAGGACCTCACCCAGGAAGTCTTCGTCCGGGTCTTCCGCTCGCTGGATAACTTCAAGCCCGGCACGCTGGACGGCTGGCTCCACCGGATCACCACGAACCTCTTCCTGGACCAGGCACGGCGCAAGAGCAGGATCCGCTTCGACGGGCTCAGCGACGAAGCCGAGGCCCGGCTGCCCGGCAAGGACCCCGGCCCCGAGCGCAGCTTCGAATTCAACAACCTCGACATCGATGTCCAGGCCGCACTGGAAGAGCTGCCCCCGGACTTCCGCGCCGCCGTCGTGCTCTGCGATTTGGAGGGGTTGTCCTACGAGGAGGTCTCGGCAGCCCTTGACGTCAAGCTGGGAACTGTCCGCTCGCGCATCCACCGCGGCAGGACCATGCTCCGTGAAAAGCTGGCGCACCGGGACCCGGGCGGCAAGCGCCCCCGCCTGAAACTGCCCCGGATCGTCGGAGCCCACTGATCGTTGCAATGCTCCACCCGGAAAAAGAGCTGGCGGAGTATCTGGACGGCGAACTTTCCGATGATCGCCGCCCTGCCCTCGAACGCCATCTAAAACGCTGCAAGCGCTGCCGCCGCAGCGTAGACGAGTACCGCCAGATCCAGGAGCGTCTTCGCTCCATGGACGTGCCGCCCCCTGGCGAGGACCTGACCGCCCGCATCCTGCGCTGTAGCCAGCCCGAAAGGCCAGCGGCTGAGGCCAAGCCCACCGAAACGCGGGCCACAGGGCGCCCGCTAGCCGAGGCCGCCTCACGGATCGACCGGTCCGGCGCGGCGGGCCGGTCCAACTCCATGGTTCATGGTGCCGCTTTCCTGCCTGCCGCCGCCCCGACCTCACATTCCGTTTCCGCGGGCAAACCCTCCGCGCGCGTGGTGGCCTTGGTGGGCGGCGTCACGGCCGGTTGCGCCGTCCTGACGTTGTCTGCAGCCTACGTCCTGGGTGGTGAGGCGCAGACTGCGTCCTCGGGGCCGGCCGCCGGGGCGGACTGGGCACCGGTGTCCGCGGAGGCCGCCGTCGCTCGGCCGGTCGCCCTGGACAGTTCCGGACTGGAGGCATTGCGCCGAAGCGGCTGGACCTGCCCGCTGCTGCTGGGGCTCGGCTACCGATTGCAAAGCGCGGAACAGTTGCTCGTGGGCGGCCAGCCAGCAGTCAGGCTGGACCTCAGCGATGGTAGCCACCGGGTGGTCGTCACCGAACAGCGTCGTATGGCCACCAACGGGGAGGAATCGGGGAGGGAAAAAGCCGCTCCGCCGCTGAACGCCACCACGGGGCATCCCGTAACGATGGACGGTTTCCACGAGGTCGCCGGACTGGATCGCGCCGTGTGGATGCGCGGAGGCAAGGAGTGGACGGTGGTCCTCGACTCCGAAGACGTGACCTATACGTTGCGGTCCGACCTTCCGCTGGCGCAGATGCCGGAAGCGGTTAACCAAGTGGTCCTGACGGAAAACTCCCGGCTGGAGCTGCCCCAGCCGGCTCCAGCCGACGACCCGCTCAGCCGCATCATCCGCGGGCTGGGAATGATGGTCAGCCCCTCGTCGTCCAGATGATGCGCGGCCGGGACGGGCGGAACGAGACAACAGGATCACACGCAAGGACGGAATGCCGCGCCAAGTGGCTGACCGGCATGACGAACGGGTAATCTTCAATCGTGTTTGGAATCAACGGCTCAGAACTGATCATCCTGGCAATACTTGCCGTGGTGATCCTCGGTCCTGAGCGGTTGCCGGAGTATGCCGCCCAATTGGCCCGGTTCGTCAAGCAGTTGAAAACCATGGCCGCCGGCGCCAAGGAACAGCTGCGTGAAGAAGTCGGCGACGACATTGTGGACATGGATTGGCGGAAGCTGGATCCGCGGCAGTACGATCCCCGCCGCATCATTAAAGAAGCCTTATTGGATGACGACGACGAAGCGCCGCGCCCGGCGCCAGCGGCACCGGCAGTGGCCGCGGCTGCAGCTTCGGCGGCCGGCACCGCAGTCTCCACCGGTTCACGGGCGCCCGGACGTCCGGCGTCCCAGCCGGCAGTACAACTTGCAGCCGGCGAACCGGCTCCGTTTGATTCCGAGGCGACCTGATCCAGGCAGCGCAGCACCCGCCCACCTGCTCGCCAACGCATGACAAGGCACGGCGCGGCCACCGGAAAGGCTTCAGCGGGGAGTGACGCCCAGCGGGCGGCCGGCCAGCCCACGCGGTCGCGCTGCCAATTCCGCAGCAATCCGCCGCAGTTCCACCGCGGCTACTCCCTCTCCGGATTCGTCGTCCGCATCCAAGACAATCGGTCGGCCGGCGTCGCCACCGGCACGCAGCGCCGGTTCCAGCGGGATGCTTCCCAGCAGCGGTACCGGCGTCTCCAGCACCGCGGAGAGCCGTTCGGCGACCGTCCTGCCGCCGCCGGAGCCGAAGACCTCCATCTTCGATCCGTCCGGCAGCCGAAGCCAGGACATGTTTTCGATAACTCCCGCCACCTGCTGCCCGGTCTGTGAGGCAATGGCGCCGGCGCGTTCAGCCACTTCGGCAGCGGCGGTCTGCGGGGTGGTCACCACCAGGATTTGCGACGACGGCAGCAGCTGCGCCACGGAGATGGCCACATCCCCGGTGCCCGGCGGCAGGTCCAGGAACAGCACGTCCAGGTCGCCGAAGTAGACGTCGGTCAGGAACTGCTCCAACGCCCGGTGCAGCATCGGCCCCCGCCAGGCCACGGGCTTGTTGTCCGCGACGAACATGCCGATGGAGATGACCTTCACGCCGAACGCGACCGGCGGCAGGATCATCTCGTCCACCTGGGTCGGGGCCTGCGTAATGCGCAGCAGCCCGGGGACGGAGAACCCGTAAACGTCGGCGTCGATGATGCCCACCCGCAGTCCTTGGGCTGCCATGGCGCAAGCGAGATTGACGGTCACGCTGGACTTGCCCACGCCGCCCTTGCCGCTGGCCACGGCGTACACGCGGGTGAGCGAGGAGGGATCGGCGAACGGGTTGCCCCGTTCCGAGCCGCGGAGCTGTTCCTTCAGCTCGCTGCGCTGCTGCGGCGTCATCACGTCCAGCTCCACCTGCACCGCGGAAACTCCGGGAACCGGCGCCAGCGCCTGTTCAACGTCGGCGGTGATGGTGCCGCGCAGCGGGCAGCCCGCAATGGTTAGCAGCACGCCCACGGTGACCCGTCCGGCGTCGTCAATCCGGACGTCCTTGAGCATGCCCAACTCCGCGATCGGCCGGCGAAGCTCTGGGTCGATCACCGTGGCCAGCGCGCGTCTCACGGCTGCCGGATCCGGTAGTTCGAACGTGTATGGATCAGTCATGTCTCTCAGTACTCCTGGACGCCGTTCTGGGCCTGCGGCAGCTTGGGCAATGCAGCGGTGGCGTCGGAGGGCCTGCGCCGGCCGCGGCGGCGTTCCTCGCCGGACTCGTCGTCCAGGAGTTCCTCCAGCACCGAGCGCAGCTCGCTGCGGACAAAGTCACGGGTGGCCACTTCGCGGATGGCGATGCGCAGCGCGGCCAGCTCGCGGGTCAGGTACTCGGTGTCGGCCAGATTGCGTTCGGCGCGCTGCCGGTCCTGCTGCAGCGAGACCTTGTCGCGGTCGTCCTGCCGGTTCTGCGCCAGCAGCAGCAGGGGAGCGGCATAGGAGGCCTGCAGCGAGAGCATCAAAGTCAGCGCGGTGAAGCCCAGCGCCGCGCTGTCGAACCGCAGCGACTCCGGACCGAAGGTGTTCCACGCCAGCCAGACCACGCAGAAGACGGACATCCACATCAGGAACTGCGGAGTGCCCATAAAGCGGGCGAAGTTCTCCGTGGCATGGCCGAAGGCATCCGGATTTGGCCTTATCCGGGTCAGCAGGCGGGTGCGTGTCTCGCGTGGGGTGTCCAGTCCGGCGACTTTGAGTTTGCGGTCGGTCTTCTCAGCCAACGCGTCCGCCTCCAATCACGGGTGAGTCGTCTTGTGCGCGCCAATCGTCGGGCAGCAGGTGGTCAAGCACATCGTCGACGGTCACGGCACCAACCAGCCGGCCGGCCCTGTTGACCACCGCCAGGGCGTTCAGGTTGTAGGTCGCCAAGGTGCGCGCCACGTCGCTGACGTCCGTCTGGTCCAGCACGGGTTCCAAATCCGTGTCCACAATGTTGCCCAGCGCCTCCGGTGGCGGAAAGCGCAGCAACTGCTGGATATGGACCACACCCAAGTACTTTCCGGTGGGTGTTTCCAGCGGCGGCCGGCAGACAAAAATGGCCGATGCCAGCGCCGGCGTAAGCTCTTCGCGGCGCACGTGGGCCAGCGCCTCGGCCACGGTGGCTTCCGGCGGCAGGATCACCGGCACCGGCGTCATCATGGAACCGGCCGTGTTCTCCTCGTACTCCAGCAGCCGCCGGACGTCTTTGGCCTCCTCCGGTTCCATCAGCTGCAGCAGCTCTTCCTTTTGCTCCTCGGGCAGCTCAGCCAGCAGGTCCGCGGCATCGTCCGGGTCCATTTCTTCGAGCACGACGGCGGCGCGCTCCGCGTCCAGCGACGTCAGGATCTGCACCTGGTCGTCATCCGGCAACTCCTGCAGGACGTCCGCCAGCCGGTCGTCCTGGAGCTCGCTGGCGACTTCGAGCCGGCGCTTCTGCGTCATTTCATGCAACGCCTCGGCAAAGTCGGCGGGCTTGAGGTCCTCATGGCTGGCCACGAAGGTGGCGGCGGCCTGCGGTTCGTGGCGGGCGCCTTGGAAGGCCTCCTGCCAGTCCACAATTAACGTTTCGTTGCGGCGCAGGCTGCGCAGCGGCGAGCTGGAGTAGCCACGCCGGACGAAGAGCTGGGACACATACCAGTCGCCGTCGCGGGACTGCTCCATGCCGATGTCCAAAATCGTGGCATCACCGCTGCCATCGGCGAGCGTGACCCGCCGATCGAACATTTCGGCGACTACCAGCGTTTCGGCACCGCGCTGTTCGAATCGGCGCAGGTTGACCAGCCCGGTGCAGATGACCTGCCCGGCGTTGATCGAGGTGACACGGGTCATCGGGACGAACACCCGCTTCTTGCCGGGCACCTCCACGACCAAACCAACGACCAGCGGCGGCTTGGCCGGGCCGTAGTCCAGGACAACGGCGTCGCGCAGCCGGCCCAGGCGGTCCCCGAGCGGGTCGAAGACATCCAGGCCCAGCAGCCGGGCGACGAAGACGCGGTTGGTTTTTGTGCTCACCCCTTTAGGCTACGTGCTGGGCCCCGAAATCCGGGATCCGGCAACCTATCGGTGTGGTACCAGGTGTCGGACTGACGGGCGCCGCGGCGGCGTTGCGGCTGGCAAAACCGGCTAGCGCGTTCACCTGAAGCGATACCCGGGCCATCTGCCGCATATATCAGCGACAATGAGGGTATGTCGATGCTTGGCCGCACAGATTCCCGGGACCTGAACCGTGCTCTTCCACAGGGCGAGCTGATCGGTAACTACCGGTCGTATCTGGATGCCCAGAAAGTGGTGGACTATCTGGCGGACCAGGAGTTTCCCGTCCAGCACGTGACCATCGTCGGCAATGACTTGAAGACCGTCGAGCGCGTTACCGGCAAGCTCAGCTACCCCCGTGTCGCCCTTTCCGGGGCGGCCACCGGTGCGTGGTTCGGCCTGTTCGTCGGGCTGCTGTTGATGCTGTTCGGCGGCGGCGAAACGTATGTGCTGCTGATCTCGTCAATGGCCATGGGCGCAGCCTTCTGGATGTTGTTCGGCATCATTTCCTACGCGCTGCAGCGCGGCAAGCGGGACTTCACATCCACCAATCAGGTGATTGCCACCAGCTATGACGTGGTGGTTGCTACCGACGTGGCGCAGGAAGCCCGCCGGCTGGCCGCGCAGCTGCCCATGGCCGGGACCGCGCGTCCCGGACAGCCGGTCAACCAGGCACCGGGGCCCTTTGGCCAGCAGCCTCCGTCCGGTTACGGCCAGCAGCCGCCCTTCGGCCAGCAGCCGCAGGCGCCGGAGCGTCCCGCCCAGTGGGGAGAGGACCCGTACCAGCAGGGCGTCAACGTCCCGGCAGCGCAGCCCGGCCAGGCCCAGCCGGAAGGGCAGTCCGCGTCCGGACAGCCGGTGCGCGGACGCTACCCGGATCTGCCGGATGGCCGCCCGCAGTATGGAATCCGCGTGGCGCCCGAACCGCAGGCCGGCGCGCCGCAGCAGACGGTCCCGGCTGAGCCCGAGGGCAGCAGCCAGCAGCCCCAAGGGTCCCAGACCGAGGGCAGCCCGGAAAATCCGGAGCGGAACAACGATTCCTCCGCAGGCGAAGGCCGCTCCGGCACATAGCCCCAAGGCCGCTCCGGCACGTAAGCTCCGCCCGCACCATCACCGGAACGCACCAGGGGTCCGCCGTTTCTCACGGCTGACCCCTGGTGCGTTGTCTGGGTCCGGCTGCTGCCGGCCGTCCGGTTTAGTCGCCGGACGTGCCGTAGATGCCGGCCATCCAGGACTCTACGTCCTCGGGCTTGCGCGGCAGGGCCGCCGAGAGGTTGACCGGACCGTCGGCGGTCATCAGGATGTCATCCTCGATCCGCACGCCGATGCCGCGGTATTCGGCCGGTACCGCCAGATCCTCATCCTTGAAGTACAGCCCGGGCTCGATGGTGAACACCATGCCGGGAGTGAGCACACCGTCCAGGTACAGGTCCCGCTTCGCCTGCGCGCAGTCATGGACATCGAGGCCCAGATGGTGGCTGGTGCCGTGCGGCATCCAGCGCCGGTGGTGCTGGCCTTCGGGGGAGAGAGCCTGGTCCAGCGGGACGGGCAACAAGCCCCATTCTTCCAGCCGCTCGGCGAGTACGGTAACGGCGGCGGTGTGGATGTCACGGAACTTGACGCCCGGCTGCGCGGCGGCAAAACCGGCGTCGGCAGCATCGAGAACCGCCTGGTAGACCTTGCGCTGGATGTCGGTGAACGTGCCGTTGACCGGCAGCGTGCGGGTCACGTCAGCGGTGTAGAGCGAGTCGGCCTCCACACCGGCATCCAGCAGCAGCAGGTCGCCCGCCTTCACTTGTCCGTTGTTGCGGATCCAGTGCAGGATGGTCGCGTTGTTTCCGCTGGCGGCGATGGTGTCGTAGCCCAGGTCGTTGCCTTCTTCACGTGCCCTGGCGAAAAAGGCTCCCTCCACCACGCGTTCGCCGCGCTCGTGCGTGAGCGCGCGCGGCAGCACCTTGACCACCTCGTGGAAGCCGTTGACCGTGGCCGCCACCGCCTTCTTCATCTCCTCGACTTCCCACTCGTCCTTGAGCAGACGCAGTTCGGACAACGCTTCGGCGAGTTTGCCGTCGAGTTGGTCGGACTCCTCCAGATCCACGCCCGTGTTGATCCGGGAGGTATCCACCAGAGCGTCCACGTTCAGGTCGACTTCGCGAAGTAGCCGGATGCGCATGCCACCGACGTGGACGACGCCTGCATCCTTGGTGATCGCAACTTCCAGCTCGCCCAGATCCGCGGTGGGCAAGCCAAGCCGCTGGTTCAGTTCCTCCAGCGTTGGCCGGGGCCCGATCCAAAACTCGCCGTAGCGGGCGTTCGCGTAAAACTCGGCGGAATCGCGGCCGGACATCGGGCGGAAATACAGCGTGGCGCGGTGATGGCCGCCGTCGTCGCCTGCTCCTGGCTCGGTGGGCTCCATGACCAGCACTGCATCGGGTTCATGGTCCAGGCCCAAGCCGGTGAGGTGCGCGAAGCCCGAGTGCGGGCGGAAGCGGTAGTCGGTGTCATTGGAGCGGACCTTCAGCGGGCCGGCCGGAATGACAAGGCGTTCGCCTTGGAACTGGTCGGACAGTGCACGGCGGCGGCGTGCAGCGTAAGGCGTCACCGCTGACTGCTCGACGGCGGACGATCCGGCCGGCGCCCAGTGGCTGCCCATGAATTCTTTGAAGGCATCCGATTCAGGGCGCTGGGAGCGGTTGTTGACACGGTCTTCCAGCGGCTGCTCTCCGGCAGGCTGCTGCGAGGCGTTTTCGGTCTGGTAAGTACTCACCGGTCCATCGTCTCACCGGCCCAAGATGCTGCCAACATCCGCCGTCCGCGGAGGTCCTGGCGTAAATTGGGTGCTGTGATGATCGACCTGCACACGCATTCCACGGTTTCCGACGGCACCGAGCCGCCCGCCGCAGTGATACGGGCTGCTGCAGCCGCCGGCCTTGATGTGGTGGCGCTGACCGACCATGACACCACCGCCGGGTGGGACACGGCACGTGCCGCCGCCGTCGACGCTGGCATAGGGTTTGTGCCGGGCATGGAAGTCACTTGCCGGACGGTGGAGGGGATCAGTGTGCATGTCCTGTCCTATATGCAGGATCCAGGCCATCCCGGACTGCTGTCCGAGATCAACAAGGCCCGCGACGCCCGTCTGACCCGGGCCGAACGCATGGTGGAGCTACTCGCCGAGGACTTCCCGATCACCTGGACGGAAGTAACTGAGCGCGTCGGCCATGGAGCAACCATCGGTCGGCCGCATATTGCCGATGCGTTGGTGGCTGCAGGGATCGTGTCCGACCGCAGCGAAGCCTTCGCGCAGATCCTGACCTCCCATTCGCGCTATTACGTATCCCATTACGCCCCTGACCCGGCCACCGCCGTCGCGTTGGTCCGGGAAGCCGGGGGAGTGCCGGTCTTCGCGCATCCGGTGGCGAGCGGCCGGGGCCGCGTGGTGGGCGACGCCGTCATCATGGAAATGATTGACGCCGGTCTGGCGGGCGTGGAGATCGACCATCGCGACAACCCCGAAGTGGGCAGGCTGAGGCTGCGCGAACTGGCAGCCCGGCACGATCTGCTGGTCACCGGATCCAGCGACTACCACGGTGCAGGCAAGCCGAACCGGCTGGGCGAAAACACCACCGATCCGGCGATGCTGGACCGCATCCTGTCGCTCGGCACCGGAACGGACGCCTACCTTCCAGGACGCCTCGCCCGCTGAATGGGTTACGGCTTGGTTATGGCCGTTACTCGGCAGTACAGGTCAAAACTGTTAGAGTCTTGCTGCACTTGATGCTCCTCCGGGCAAGTTTCCGATGTCTAAGATCCGGAAAAACTGTCCCGACGGGCATCCCATGTCCCGCAGTTGACTGACAGACAGCAACTGCCTGTGCAGGGCGGCGCGAGAGACGATGCGCCGTCATTTTTGTGCCGTGAACACGCGGCGGCCTCTAAGGTCCGGGTCAGTTCCGGGCGGGACAGCGCGCTTCGAATCCTCCACCGGATTCCTCGGTCCGATGCACTGTGCCGGACAACATGGCAATCGAGCCTGATCGCTCGGCGCGCACTTAGTCTGGCTGGCATCCGGTGGGCTGGCCGTGAACGAGAGGAATGGAATGACGCAGGAAAATGCGGATTTCTACCAACTCAGCGGCTGGACCGTGATTCTGCTGCTAGTGCTGTTCTATGGCGGCACGCTCCTGATGTCTGCCCTCATCGGGAAAAAGAAAGAGAACGCCGACGGCTACATGACCGCCGGCAACAAGCTGGGATTTGGCATCTCGGCGGCCAGCATGACGGCAACCTGGATCTGGGCGTCGTCGATGTATGCGTCGGCTACCTCGGGCTATACCTACGGTATCTCCGGGCCGATCCACTACGGCCTCTGGGGAGCGTTGATGATTCTGTTCATCTACCCCTTCGGCCGGCGGATCCGTGCGGTGGCACCGAAGGCCCACACACTGGCGGAAGTCATGTACGTCCGCCACGGCCGTTCCAGCCAGTTGATGCTGGCCGGCTCCAACGTGGTTGGCAGTTTGATCAGCCTGACCTCTAACTTCATCGCCGGTGGCGCGCTGGTGGCGCTGCTCTCTCCGTTCAGCTTCGGCCAGGGCGTCATCGCCGTGGCAGCCGGCGTGCTGCTTTACACCCTCTGGTCGGGATTCCGTGCTTCAGTGTTGACCGACTTTGCCCAGGTGCTGGCCATGCTGGGCGCCGTCGTCGTGATCATCCCTGCGGTCTTCTTTGCGGCCGGCGGACCGGGGTTGTTTGAAGCGGGCGCACAGAACCTGACGGCGGAGCAGTCCAATTTCTTCTCCAGCGAGGCCTTCCTGAACCAGGGCGCGCCCTACATCGCGGCCGTGCTGGCCTATGCCATTGGCAACCAGACCATTGCGCAGCGGCTCTTCGCCGTGCGTGAGGACCTGATCAAGAAGACCTTTGTCACGGCCACCGTGGGCTACGGTGCCACCGTGATCGGCATCGGAATGCTCGGCGTCATGGCCCTTTATCTCGGCCTGGCTCCTGCTGGCGGCGATCTGAACAACCTGATCCCGCAAATGGCTTCCACGTACCTGCATCCGATCCTGCTTGGTGTTTTCCTGATCATGATCATCGGCGCGCTCTCCTCAACAGCCGACTCGGACCTTTCGGCACTGTCATCGATCATGATGGCCGACATCTATGGCCAGACCGTGGGCAAGGGAAAGGCCAACGCCAAGACCATGCTCCTGGTGGGTCGAGTGACCATGATCGTGGCCACCGCGGCCGCGCTCTACTTCGCCAGCGGGCAGATGAGCATTCTGGATCTGCTGGTCTTTGTGGGAGCCCTGTGGGGCGCGCTGGTCTTCCCGGTGATTGCCAGTTTCTACTGGGAGAAGGTCACCAACAAGGCCTTCACGGTGTCTGTGCTGGTGGCGCTGGCGTTCTTCCTGCCGGTGCGGTTCGGCTGGCTGCCGATGGACGGCGCGGTCGGCATCTTCTTTGACGTCATCTCCGTGATCGGCATCGGCGTGGTGCTGGGCCTGATGGCCTTTGGCTTCTTCGGGCTCAGGTGGGCCAAGATCATCGCTGCTGCCGGCGCCGTCATTGCCGCCCCGTTCGCGATCGGGAACCTGCACGATTACGCCGTGCTGAGCGGGTCGCTGGTCGCTTACGCGGTCAGCACCGTGGTGTGTTACCTGATGTCGGCACGCAGCACCATGGAGTTTGACTTCGAGACCATCAAGCAGCGGATCGGCGACTTCGACCCCAGCGAGCCTGCGACCTCCACTACCGATTCCGAAGCCGCGGGCCATACCGCGGCCCTGAAGTAAGGAGACCTTCATGGAGACTCTGCTCCTGACTGTTTACGTCCTCATCTGGCCGGTCATCGTGGCCGGCACGCTGTATGTCATTTCCCGCGGCTTCTTCAAGGAATGGGCCGAATCCCGCCGCGAAGGCCGCAGCATCATCTAGCTGCCTTCCGCGGAACCCTCTTCCGGAACAACGGCGGGGCCCGGGACCAGTTCGTGTAACTGGTCCCGGGCCCCGCTTTTGTCTAGGCTGCTTCGACGTCCTGCCGGTGCCGGCCGGCCGCTGACGCTGGGTCAGGTAGCCGGCAGCGCAGCTGCTTCACCGGCCCCGACGACGGCTGCTTCGCCGGCGTCGATGACCGTGGCATGGTCACCCAGCCGTTTGCGCATGACGTCGATGGCCTGCGGGTTCTGGTCAACGCACACGAACCGCCGGTCCATGCGGGCTGCCACCGCGCCGAGGGTCCCTGAGCCGGCAAAAAAATCCAGTACCCAGTCGCCCGGCCGGCTGCTGGCGGCCACCATCCGGCGCAGCAGTCCTTCCGGCTTCTGCGTGGGGTAGCCGGTCTTCTCCCGTCCGGTGGGGGAGACAATCGTGTGCCACCAGACATCGGTGGGAAGTTTGCCGCGCGCGGCCTTCTCCGCCGTCACCAAGCCCGGTGCCATGTAGGGCTCGCGGTCCACTTCGGTGTTGTCGAAGTGGTAGGCCTTCGGGTTCTTCACATAGACGAGGATGTTGTCGTGCTTCGCCGGCCAGCGATTGCGCGCCCGGGCGCCGTAGTCGTAAGCCCAAATGATCTCGTTCAGGAAGCTCTCGCGGCCGAACAGAATGTCCAGCAGCACCTTGGCATAATGCACCTCGCGGTAGTCCAGATGCAGGTACAGCGTGCCGTCGTCGGCCAGCAACCGCCAGGCTTCGGACAAACGCGGTTCCAGGAACGACCAGTAGTCGTCGAAGGCGTCATCGTAGCTGGCGAGCGTGCCTTTGACCGTCTGGTAGGACCTGCCCTTGAACCCGATGCGGTCACCTTCGCCGTCGGCGCTGCGGACCATCGAAGTCTGTTGCCGGCGCTGGACCCGCCCGGTATTGAAGGGCGGGTCCAGATAGATCATGGTGAAGGCGCCGTCGGGCAGCGTGGGCAGGAAGTCGGCGTTGTCCGCCCTGACTACCAGCGAGCCGCCGTCCTGCGTCCACTGGACGTCGGCCACTATTCCCCGCTGGCGCCGTCGGTGCCCTGCTTGGCCGCCTCGGTGACGACCTCGCCGTTGCGGCGGCGGGTGCGCGACCGCTTCCGGCGGGGCTTCTCGGCGGAGACACCGGCCGTGCTCTCGGCCGTGCCAGCGGCCGTGGCTTCCTCGCCACTGCGGCGCTGCCGGCGGTTGCCCGAGTCGGACCGGCCCTGCGGGCCGCCCTGGTGCGCACCGGCGCGGCGCGAACCGCCGCGTCCGCCGTCCTGACGCTGGCCGCCGGAACGCGAGGGGCGCTTTCCGGTCTCGCCGAGGTCTTCGAGCTTTTCCGCGTCAATGCCGGCGAGCTTGCGCTGGCTGCGCGGCAGCCGGCCCTTGGTGCCCTCGGGGATGTTCAGGTCGGCGAACAGGTGCGGCGACGAGGAGTAGGTCTCCTGCGGTTCCGGAACGTCCAGGCCCAGCGCCTTGTTGATCAGGCCCCAGCGCGGCATGTCGTCCCAATCGACGAACGTGACGGCGGTGCCCTTGTTGCCGGCGCGGCCGGTGCGGCCCACCCGGTGCAGGTAGGTCTTTTCGTCCTCGGGGCACTGGAAGTTGATGACGTGCGTCACGTCCTCCACGTCGATGCCGCGGGCGGCAACATCGGTGGCAACCAGCACGTCCACCTTGTTGTTGCGGAAGGCGCGCAGCGCCTGTTCGCGGGCGCCTTGGCCGAGGTCGCCGTGGATGGCGCCGGCGGCGAAACCGCGGTCCACCAGTTCCTCGGACAGCTTGGCAGCGGTGCGCTTGGTCTTGGTGAAGATAATGGTCCGGCCGCGGCCTTCGGCCTGCAGAATGCGGGCCACCACCTCGTCTTTGTCCAGGTTGTGCGCTCGGTAGACAACCTGACGGATGTCCTTCTTGGTGATGCCTTCGTCGTCCGGGTCGGCGGCACGGATGTGCGTCGGCTGGGTCATGTACCGTCGGGCCATGGCGATGACGGGTCCCGGCATGGTGGCGGAGAAGAGCATGGTCTGGCGAACGGCTGGCGTAGCGGCCAGCAGGGTCTCGACGTCCGGCAGGAAGCCCAGGTCCAGCATTTCGTCGGCTTCGTCCAGCACCACAATGCGGACGTTCTTCAAGCTCAGATGCTTCTGCCGGTGCAGGTCGATCAGCCGGCCCGGCGTGCCGACTACGACCTCCACGCCCCGCTGCAGCATCTCGATCTGCGGCTCGTAGGCGCGGCCGCCGTAAATGACGGCAACGCGCGCATTGCGCTGCTTGGAAGCAGTGGTGAGGTCGTTGCTGACCTGTACGGCCAGTTCGCGCGTCGGCACAATGATCAGGGCCTGGGGCGCGCCGGGAACCGGAAGCTTGTCGTAGCCGTCGTCATCCGGCCCAACGACCCGCTGCAGGGCCGGGATGCCGAAGCCCAAGGTCTTGCCGGTGCCGGTCTTGGCCTGGCCGATGATGTCGTGGCCGCCCAAAGCCACCGGCAGGGTCATGGCCTGGATCGGGAAGGGATGGGTGATGCCGGCGTCGAAAAGCGAACGCACAATGTCCGCGCGAACATTGAAATCGGCGAAGGTCTGCTTGGGCAGTTCGTGCGGGCGTTCGTCGGAGGCCAGCGAGGCCTCCACGGCGAGTTCTTCGGCGCTGTTGTCAGCGTGGATGAGCTGTTCGCCGCCCACTTGGATGTTGTCAGTGTTCAATTACATACCGTTCATTCAGGCGCCGACGCCGCCGGTGCTCAACGGTCCTGCCACAGATGATGCGGCAGCGGAACAAAGCGGAAGCGTGGCGCAACCAGTGGAAGCCGATCGCGGGCTAACAACTGCTTTCCTGGCCGGCCGGGAAAGGCAACCAGAAGGTTTAAGATCGCGTAGGGGCTGATCTGTTGATGGATTCAATTCACTCAATCAACGACCGGGCATCCAGTACTACACGATTAAGTCTACCGGTGATGGGCAAACCGGGCTTGTCGGCGCACCGAGGGAAGCTATCGGTCGGCCAATTCGAAGCGAAGGCGCCGTTCTTCAATGTCTGCCACGGCCAAGCGGACGCGCACCGTGGCGCCGGCCTCCAGGACTCCTGAGCAGCGGGCGGTGACCGGCGGATCGCTGAGCTGGACCACGCCATAAGGTTCCGGGGTGCCATTGCCCTGCCCATTGCTATTTCCGTTGCCTTTACCGCGGCCTGCCACCAGGACTTTCCCGTTTCCGGTGCCGTTGCGGTTGCCTTGGCTGCCGTCCGCGCTGCCGTTTGAACTGCCGTTTCCGTTGCCATTTCCGTTGCCCGGGCTGCGGGTGCCGGTAATGACGACGGCGTCGAACTCCTCGCCGACCCGGTGGCTGAGCAGCGCCGTTTCCACCGCATCCAGCGCGGCGCGGTCCATCCGGCCTGCCACTTGGTCTGAGGCCGCCATCAGCTTGGGCAACTCGTCCAGTGCGTCCCGTGCCCACTGCGGCACCGGTTCACCGGCGCACAGGGCGTGGCAGATCACTAGGACAAACCGGTCCACCAGCCGGCGCAGCGGAGCGGTGGTGTGAGCGTAGGGTGCGGCTATGGCTGCCTGAAGCTGTTCGGCGGGCACTTCGCCGTCGAACGGCGTGTAGCCGGCGCCGCGGAACAGCGTCGTGGCCGCATGCATCAGGGCCAGTTGCTGAGGATCGGTGGTATCCAGGCTGCGCAGGTAGTCCCCGTAGGCCATGTCCTGCGGCCACGGAAAACCAAGGGCCTCGGTCTGCCGGCGGTACTGGGCTTCGGCCTCGGCATCGGGGCCCGGCATCGTGCGAAGGATGCCGATCTTGCCCTCCAGCATGATCTCTGCCGCGGCCATCCCGGTCATCAGCGAGATCTGCGCGTTCCAATCCTCCACCGGCAGCGGGGGTTTGGTGACAATAAAGTAGTGCCGGCCGTCGTGGGCGATTTCCTGGTCCGGAACATTGATGCTGGCGCCGCCTCGCTCGCGTTCCAGTTCTACGCGCTTGAGGCCGACTTCCTTCAGCAGCAGCAGGGTGGGGGCCGCGTCGCCCGAATTGATGTCCTGCTGGACCTGCTCATAGTTCAACTTGGCCCGGGACCGCACTTTTGCACGCTCCACCGTGGCCGCGGTGACGCGGGCACCGGCGTCGAGCTCAAAGCGCCACACATAGGCCGACCGCACCTGGTCCTCCAGCAACGACCCGGCCTGTTCGCCGATGACGTCCGGATGCAGCGGTATCCGCCCGTCCGGTGCGTAAATCGTCTGGCCTCGCCGCCGCGTTTCGGCATCCAGTTCCCCGCCGGCCGCCACAAAGGACGGAACGTCGGCGATCGCGTACCAGACCGTGTAACCGTCCTCGCTCGACTCGATGAACATTGCCTGATCCAGATCGGTAGACGACGGCGGGTCGATGGTGACGAACTCCAGCGACGTCAGATCGGTCTGCGGCAGTTGGTGGGCGGCAACGGCGGCCTCCGCTTCGGCCAGTGCGCCCTCGTCGAATTCCTGCGGCAGGTCGAACTCTGTGCGCAGGTCATTGAGCACCCGGGCCAACAGATGCTGGGACTCATTGACCTGCGAATCCAAATGCGGGGACGGCACAGGGTTAGCCTAACGGCAGCCGGGTCGAAATGGGACGCTACTCTTGAATTCATGAGCACCGAGAGCACCGTGCCCGCGGCGGCCGGAGAGGATTCCGACCGCCGCCGGCAATTCCTGATCGATCTGTACGGCGTGATGGCCTACGGCGAATTGTCTGCCTTCGAACGGTTTTCCTCCGACGCCCGCTTTTCGCCCACCCTGCACGACCGCGCCGCGGTGGGACGGCTTGCCGTGACCGAGTTTGAACATTTCGAGGCAGTGGCAGCGCAGCTGGAGCAACTCGGCGTTGACGTGGAAAGTGCGATGGCCCCGTTCCAGCCCTCCATCGATGCTTTCCATGACCGGACGCGGCCGGCCGACTGGTACGAATCCTTGATGAAGGCCTACGTCACCGACGGTGTGCTGGGCGACTTCTACCTGCATATCGCCGGAGCGCTCGACGACGAGACACAGAAGCTGGTGGCCCGGATCAAGGAAAACACCGAACAGATTTCCATGATCGCGGCCCGGCTCAAGCAGGTGCTGGCCGACGATCCGCGCCTGTCCTCGCGTCTGGCGTTGTGGGGGCGCCGTCTGGTCGGCGAGGCCCTGACCCAGGCCCAGCGGATCGGGATTGAGCGTGCCGTCCTGAGCGAGCTGATGCGTGGACAGGATCCGGACCGGCAGGCGCGCGCCACCGAAGAACTCTTTGCGCAGCTGACCCAGAACCACTCCCGGCGGATGAACGACCTGGGCCTGACGGCGTGAGGCGAACCCTTCAAAGCTGGTGGGATCGCCGGTAGGCTGACGGTGGCCGCCGTTCGAGGCCACGCGCTGGCTTTCGCAGCGGTGCCAAGGCGGCCGGACCTAGCCCTGCAGCAGACCGGGAGGACAACGTGGGACGTGCCAAGGACGTGCTGAGCAGCGAAGAGATCGACCGGCAGCTCCTCGGGCTGCCGCACTGGCGCTATGCAGGCGGAGCGCTGGTCAGCGTGTTCACGCTGGACAACGGGCGCGAGGCACTGAATTTCATTGCCGCCGTGGGCGACCTTGCCGAGGAGCAGAAGCACCACCCGGACTTGGACTGGCGGTACAACAAGGTTTTCCTGCGGTTCACCTCGCACGACGCCGACGCCGAAGTCACGACGCGCGACGTCTCCGCGGCGGCAGCCGTCAGCGTATTGGCGCGGAAGCTGTCCGCCGACGCGGACCCGGAGGCTTACCCGCGGTAGCCCGGCTCAGCCCAGCAGGGCGGTCAGGCGCTCGGTGTCCCGCTGCACCCGGCGGCGCCCGATCAACCAAGCACCGGCCCACGCAGCCGGAACGGACACCGCCATGGGCAGCAGCCATGACAGGTAGTGCACTCTTGGCTCGGAAGCCACGCCTGCGGTCATCAGGATGAACCAGAGCAGCACCGCCGCCGCCACCGCTATGCCGGGCAGCAGCAGCACGCCGTACGCGCTCCGGCGTGAATCCACAGCCCAAGCCGTGAAGCCGACGGCGGCGGCTACCAGCACCAGCAGGACCAGCGGGACCATGACGGCTAGAGCGCGCCGAAACCGACTGGGCGCGGACCTTCGGCGCCGATTTCAACGTAGGCCAGCACATTGGACGGAATGATGACCAGGCGTCCCTTGGCATCGGTCAGGCGCAGTTCGGCACCGCCGTTCATGGCCTTGCTGGCAATCTCGGCCACTTCGTCCGGGGACTGCGACGAATCGAGCACGATTTCACGGCCGACGTTCTGCATGCCGATCTTGACTTCCACGCTGATGCCTCCTGCTTGAATGCTTTTTGCGGGTAGGTTCCCTACTGGCGAATCTATCCTAGGGTTCCTTCGGGAAGCGTGAAATTCCGCGCCAAGCTAAACGGTAGATCAGTTCGCTGGCGGCATCCTGGTCAAGGTCGCCGCCGGCACGCAGCCAGTGCCGCGCACTGATCTGCGCCATGCCGGCCAGAGCACGGCCCAGCAGCGTCGCCTCGACCTCGGACAGCTTGGTGTCCTCGGCGATCACATCGGCGATGGCGCTGGCCAGTCTGGCGTTGAACTCCTCCAGCCGGGAGCTGACATCGGGATCGTTGTTCAGATCGGATTCGAAGACCAGCCGGTGTGCTTGGCTGTCCTGCGCGATGAACTGGTAGTAGGCCCGGATGGTGGCGTGCACGCGCAGTTTGTTGTCCGTGGTCGAATTCAAGGCCGCCATCAACATGGCGTTCAGCGATTCCAAGTGGTGGTCGAGCAGTGCCAGGTAGAGTTCCCGCTTGCCCGGGAAGTGCTGGTAGAGCACCGGCTTGCTCACGTGTGCGGCGTCGGCGATCTCGTCCATTGCCGCCGCGTGGTAGCCATTGGCCACGAACACCTCGTGCGCCGCCTGCAGCAACTGGCGCCGCCGTTCCTCCCGGGGCAGGCGGGTGGGTCTGGCAGCGGGGCGGGGTTCTGTAGTCACGGCGATACACGGCCTCTTCCGGCGCGCGGTCAGTGCCGTGGCGCCACAATGCAGTAGGTGTCAGTCCCGACCAGTTTACGCACCAGTAACGGTTCAGCGGCGTAGATTGGAACAATGACCACCCAGGAACCCGGGCAGCTGCCGCCGCTGGTGGAGCCGGCGGCATCGCTCAGCAGAGACGAAACCGAACGGTACTCGCGGCACTTGATCATTCCGGAAGTAGGCATGACGGGCCAACTCCGGTTGAAGAACGCCAAGGTCCTGGTGATCGGTGCCGGCGGCCTGGGCTCACCTGCCATGCTGTACTTGGCCGCAGCCGGTGTGGGCCGCATTGGCATTGTGGACGACGACGACGTGGAGGCCAGCAACCTGCAGCGGCAGGTCATCCACGGCATGGCCGACCTGGGGCGCAGCAAGGCAGCCTCCGCCCGGGACAGCATTCTGGCATTGAACCCCGGCGTGGATGTGGTGCTGCACGAGGTCCGGCTGGACTCCGGCAACGCGCTGGAGATCTTTTCCGGCTATGACCTGATCCTGGATGGCACGGACAATTTCGCCACCCGGTACCTGGTCAACGATGCCGCCGCGCTGCTGGGCAAGCCCTACGTGTGGGGTTCCATCCTGAGATTCGACGGACAGGTCAGCGTCTTCTGGGATGCCTACGGTCCGAACTACCGCGACCTCTACCCGGAGGCGCCCCCGCCCGGCTCGGTGCCGTCCTGCGCCGAGGGTGGCGTCCTAGGAGTGCTGTGCGCCCAGATCGGCTCGGTGATGGTGAACGAAGCGATCAAGCTGATCACCGGGATCGGGCAAACACTGCTGGGCCGGGTGCTGGTTTTCAACGCCCTCCAGATGAGTTGGCGTGAGCTGAAAGTGCGCAAGGCCCCGGACGCCGAGCCGATCACCCGGCTGGTCGACTACGAGGCCTTTTGCGGAGTGGCGCCGGCGCGTGAAGTGGACAGCGACCACGCCGTGGACGCCCGCACCCTGTCCCGGATGCTGGCCGACCGCGATGCCGGCAAGCGGGACTTCCAGTTGATTGATGTCCGGGAGCCCGGCGAGTATGAGGTAGTCAGCATTCCCGGTGCGGTGGTGATCCCGAAGGGCCGGATCCTGTCCGGCGAGGCGATTGATGACCTGCCGCGGGAGCAGGACCTGGTTTTCCACTGTAAGTCGGGAGTCCGCTCCTCCGAAGTGCTGGAGAGCCTGCTGGCGCAGGGCTACACGCGGGTGTCCCACCTTGACGGAGGAATTCTGGCGTGGGTCAGGGACGTAGAGCCAGCCAAGCCGGTGTACTGAGGCCCCTCCCGCCAACCTGAGGCCAGGCCGGGCATGCTGAAGCGGCGGATCAGGCGGTGGCTGCGTCGTCGTCGTGCAGCACTGCCACCGGACAGGAGGCGGCATCCGCGGCTGCCGGCAGCGCCGGCTCCTCCACGGTAATGCCGTACAGTGCTTCCAGCGCGGAAATGTAGCGGTCCTGCTCGCCGTTGGCGGCCAGTTCGCGCGCCCGCACGGTGGGCAAGTGCAGCAACTGCTTGACCATGCGTCGCATGGCAAATTCGACTTCCTGGGCCGGGCCGGTGCAGCCGTGCTGGGAGCGAACCTTCTCCAGTTCGTTCTCCAGCACCTGCATGGTGTGCTTGCGCAGTGCCACAATGGCCGAGTCCACGCTGCGTGCCTGCTGGCTGGCTTCGAAGCTGCGGGCTGCAGTGGCCACGATTTCCGCGGCCTGCTGGACCGATTCCGCCTGCTCCTCGGGTGCGGCCATGCGCACGGATTCCAGGGTGATCAGTTCCACACCCTCGAGGTTGCCAACGGCAGGGTCGAAGTCGTGGCTCAGCGCCAGGTCAATGATGGTCAGCGGCTTGTCGACGCCGGTGCGTACGTCGGCCACGCGGTCAGCGCTGACCTGGTTGTCACCGCCGCTGCATCCGATGACCACGTCGGCTGCGGCGATGGCCGGGCCCAGTGCGGCATGGGTCAACGGGGTGCCGCCGCGGGTGTCGGTGAAGGTCTCGGCGCGTCCGGACGAGGAATAGACGCTGATCTGGGTGCAGCCGCGCTCACGCAGCAGCGCCATGGTGGCTCCGGCGTACGCGCCGGTTCCGAAGAGGACAACCTGCTTGCCCGACCAGTCTTTGTCGGCGGCCAGATCCGTGGCCAGGTCGAGGGCGACGGAAACGATCGAGAGTCCGCGGCCGCCGAGGGCGGTCTGCGTGCCGACATCCTTGGCGGTGCGGGACGCGGTCTGGAACAAGCGGACCAGTCCGCCGCTGGCGGTGCCCTTCTCCTGTGCTTCGATCAGCGCCCGGCGCACCTGGCCAGCCACCTCGCGTTCGCCCACGACGGCCGAATCGAGTCCCGCCCCGACGGCGAACAAGTGGCGGGCAACATCCTCGCCGGTATTCAGGTCGAAGGAGTCGGCAACCAGTGATTCGTCCAGGCCCGAGCTGCGGCTGATCTGTTCGATGATCGCGGCGCGCGCGGATTCCAGATCGGATTCGCTCTCGGCCTCGCAGTACACTTCCACCCGGTTGCAGGTGGCCAGGACAACGGCGCCGGAGACCGGGGAGCCGTCTGCGAGCACGCCGGTATCGATCTGGGAGGTGCCGGCGCTCAGGCGGGCCACCGTTTCCAGATCGACCTTGGAATGAGTTGCAACGAGTGAAAGTAAGACCACAGCGCCTCTATCTTAGCGGGAAGGAAGCCTCAGCTCCTTCAAGCTTCGCCCATTAACCCTGTGTTAACCTGCCTTCGGCCGCACCGGCGGCGGTGAGATTGGCCACTCCGGCCTGACGGAAGCCGGGCCAACGGCGGGGTGGCGTTCCACCGGGTTGGCCAGAAGTGCGGCTGCTGGATGAGAATCTATGTCATGACACTGAATGCTTCCCATCCCTTGCTGGACGGGCGTACCGCTGATTCCGACCTGATCACCGCCTACCGCGGCGGCAAGCCGAGCCGCCGTCCTGTCTGGTTCATGCGGCAGGCCGGGCGGTCACTGCCCGAATACCGGGAAGCACGCCAGGGCATCGCCATGCTCGATTCCTGCCTCAAGCCGGAACTGGCCGCCGAGATCACGCTGCAGCCGGTGCGGCGCCACGATGTGGATGCCGGAATCTTCTTCTCCGACATTGTCATCCCGTTGAAGCTGGCCGGGGTGGACGTGGACATCGTGCCCGGCGTGGGGCCGGTCCTGGGCGCACCCATCCGCACCGCGGCCGACGTCGCGAAGTTGCCGGAGCTGACGGACGAGGCGCTGGAGCCGATCCGTGAAGCGGTCCGGCTGACCGTGGCGGAGCTCGGCAAGAAGCCGCTGATCGGGTTTGCCGGCGCACCGTTCACGCTCGCGGCCTATATGGTGGAGGGCCGGCCGTCCCGCGACCATCTGGGCCCGCGCACCATGATGCATTCGGACCCGGAGACCTGGAACGCGCTGACCGGTTGGGCCGCCGACGCGTCCGGCAAGTTCCTGCGCGCCCAGCTGGAAGCGGGAGCCAGCGCCGGGCAGCTCTTCGATTCCTGGGCCGGTTCGCTGTCGCTGGCGGACTACCGGCGGCGGGTGGCACCGGCGTCGATCCGCGCGCTTGACCATGTCCGCGACCTGGGCGTCCCGCTGGTCCACTTCGGCACCGGCACCTCCGAACTGCTCGTCGCCATGCGCGATGTCGGAGCCGACGTGATCGGCGTTGACTACCGGTTGCCGCTGGACGAGGCGAACCGCCGACTGGGCGGCCGCACGCCGCTGCAGGGCAACATCGATCCGGCGCTGCTGTCGGCACCGTGGGATGTGCTCGAGTCCCATGTCCGCGATGTGCTGGCCGCCGGCAGCTCCGCTCCCGGCCATGTGGTCAACCTGGGCCACGGCGTGCCGCCGGAAACTGACCCGAAGGTACTGACCCGCGTGGTCGAACTGATCCACTCGGTGGCCCCGTAACCATGCAGCACCCCGCCCAGCAGCACGAACCCCGCCGCCCTGAGCGGCAGGGCGGGCGGAAGCCCAAACCGAGCACCGCCGTCGTTATCGGTGGCGGAATAGCCGGTCTGGTTTCCGCTCGCGAACTGGCGCTGGCCGGCGTCGACGTGACGGTTTTGGAGCGCAGCCCCCGGTTCGGCGGCTGCGTGACGCGGCACGAAGTGGGCGGGCTGACACTCGACGCCGGCGCCGAGTCGTTCGCCACCCGCTCCAGCGTGGTCTCCGACCTGGCCGCGGAGCTGGGGCTGGGTGCCGACCTGGTGCAGCCGAACCCCGCCGGTGCCTGGATCCAGCTGCCGGACGGAGCGCAGCGGCTGCCGAAGACCGGTGTGCTGGGCATCCCGGCGGACCCCTTGGATCCGGACGTGGTGCGGGCCATCGGACGCCGGGCTGCGCTGCGCGCCTCCGGCGACAAGGTCATGCCGCTGGGATCGTTGCTGCGCCGCGAGCAGCTCAGCCTGGGCGAGCTGGTGCGCACCCGGATGGGCGATGGCGTGCTGCAGAAACTGGTGGCGCCGGTGGTCGGCGGGGTGTATTCGGCGGATCCGGATGTGCTGGAAGTGGATTCGGTGATGCCCGGGCTGCGCGCCTCGGTGGCCTCGCACGGGTCGCTGACTGCCGCGGTAGGTGCCATCCGTAAGGCCGCCCCGGCCGGTTCCAACGTGGCCGGCATTGCCGGCGGAATGGGACGGCTGACCGAGGCGCTGCTGGCCGACCTGAAGACCCGCCATGTCTCGCTGCATGCCGGCGCGGCGGCCACGTCCGTCTCCCAGCACGACGGCGGGTGGTCGGTGGAGTCGGCGGCGGGCACCTTCACGGCGGACGCGGTGATGATGGCCGCCGACGGCGGCGCCGCGGTCCGCCTGTTGGCTGGCACGGTGCCGGGCCTGGCCGGGCTGGAACCCGAAGCGGGTCCCTCGGTGGCCCTGGTGACGCTGGTGGTGGACCTGCCGGAGCTGGACGCGATGCCGCGCGGCACCGGTCTGCTGGTGGCGCCCTCGGTGCGGAACGTCAAGGCGAAGGCGCTCACCCATGCCACCGCCAAGTGGCCGTGGCTGGCAGACGATGCCGGTCCGGGCAGCCACGTGCTGCGGCTGTCCTACGGCCGGGCGGTGGGGCAGCAGGGCGCGGAGGACTTCACCGGCTGGAACGACGACGAGCTCTACCGGCAGGCGCTGGCGGATGCCAGCTCGCTGATGGGCGTGGGCATCGGCGACGACGACGTGGTGGGCTGGAAGGTGGTGCGCTGGATCGGTGCGCTGCCGTCCGCGACGGTGGGGCACCGGGACCGCGTGGCTGCCGTACGCCGCGAACTGGCCGCCCATGCCGGGATGGACGTGACCGGCGCGTGGCTGGCGGGCACCGGTTTGGTGGCGGTGGTGGGCGATGCGCGCCGCCGCTCGCGGGAGCTCGCCGCCCGGCTGCAACCCGCAGCCTGATCTTCTACAATGTGTAGAAGTAAAGTTTTCGGTTAATTACGATCAGAAGGCAGACTGGTAAGCATGAGCCAATCGGTAAAGTCAGAGTCAGCATCCCCCGCCGCCGGCGGCATCGACGAGGAGCTGTTTTACACCCTCTGGACGGTTTTCAAGCGCACCGGTGAGCCGGTCGATCCCTCCGCCGCGGCAGCGTTCGATGACACGGTTGCAGAACTGGCCGGCCGCAACGTCACGCTGCGCGGCGCCTACGATGTGTCCGCCATGCGTGAAGATGCCGACGTGATGATCTGGCTGCACGGCCCGCAGCCGGACGAGCTGCAGGCAGCTGTCCGCACCATCCGCCGCACCGGACTGTTCGCCTCCACCGAGCTGGTCTGGTCCGCAATGGGTGTCCATCGCGACGCGGAATTCAGCAAGAACCACGCGCCGGCCTTCTCCCTCGGCAAGGAGCCTGAAGCCTGGCTCTGCGTCTACCCGTTCGTGCGCTCCTACGAGTGGTACCTGCTGCCGGCCGAGGAGCGCGGCAAGATGCTGCGCGACCACGGCGTGCTTGGCCGTGACTTCCCACAGGTGCTCGCCAACACCGTTGCATCGTTCGCCTTGGGCGACTGGGAATGGATCCTGGGCTTGGAAGCTCCCGAGCTGATCGACCTGGTGGACCTGATGCGTCACCTGCGCTACACCGACGCTCGGAACCACGTGCGCGAAGAAATCCCGTTCTACACCGGCAAGCGGATCAGCACGGCCGAAATCGCCGAGGTGCTGCGGTGAGCCAGCCAGCCGAACCCACCTTCGACCCGCGGGCGGGCGTGGCTCCCGACGGGACCATGCAGCCCAAGAACTATGACGCTCTCCTGCTGGCCTCCTTCGGCGGGCCCGAAGGCCAGGACGACGTCCTTCCGTTCCTGCGCAACGTCACCAGCGGCCGCGGCATCCCCGACGAACGGCTTGAGGAAGTCGCCACCCATTACCGGGCCAACGGCGGCATTAGCCCGATCAACGCGCAGAACCGTGCGCTGAAGTCCGCCCTGGAAGCAGAGCTGGCCCGCCGCGGGATCAACCTGCCGGTGCTCTGGGGAAACCGGAACTGGGACCCCTACATCACCGACGTGTTCAAGGAAGCGTACGACGCGGGCCACCGCCGCGTGCTGGCCCTGAGCACCAGCGCCTACTCCGGCTACTCCAGTTGCCGGCAGTACCGCGAAGACTTCGGCATGGCACTGGTGGAAACCGGGCTGGCCGGAAAGCTGGAAGTGGACAAGGTCCGCCAGTACTTCGACCACCCGGGCTTCGTGGAGCCGTTTGTGGACGGACTGGCCGAGGGCCTGAACCGGGTCCGTGCCGATCTGGCAGCGCAGGGCGCAGCGGACGCACAGGTCCACATCCTGTTTGCTACCCATTCCATTCCAATCGCGGACGCCGAGAACGCCGGCCCGCGCGGCGTGGAGTACGAGGGCGGCAGCGCCTACGTGGCGCAGCACCTGGCCACCGCCCGCGCGGTGCTGGACCGGGTACCGGAAGCCGCCGGCGTCGACTGGTCGCTGGTCTACCAGTCCCGCTCCGGCGCACCGCACGTGCCGTGGCTGGAACCGGACATCAACGACGCAATCGAGGAACTGCCGGCGCAAGGCATCAAGGGCGTAGTCATCGTCCCGCTGGGCTTTGTCAGCGACCACATGGAGGTGGTCTGGGACCTGGACACCGAGGCACTGGAAACCTGCCGCAACCTCGGCCTGGCCGCAGCCCGCATCCCCACGCCCGGCGTGCACCAAAAATTCGTCGAGGGCTTGGTGGACCTCGTTTGCGAACGGACCGTGGACCAGCACCAGGCGGAGCGCCCGGCACTGTCCGCGCTGGGCCCGTGGATGGACGTCTGCATGCCCGGCTGTTGTGCCAACCGCCGCGGCGAGAAACCGACCGTCGCGGGTATGGATTCGACCGTCGGGGTGACGCAGCCATGACCGTAACCGTCCGCGTGGGTACCCGCGCCAGCGCCTTGGCCGTCACCCAGACCACCACGGTGGCCGAGGCCCTGGCCGCCGGGGGAGGGCTGGAGTACGAACTGGTCCGGATCAAGACCGAGGGCGATGTGCTCAAAGGGCCGCTGGCCCAGATCGGCGGCACGGGTGTGTTCGTCGCCGCGCTGCGCGAGGCGCTTCTCGACGACCGCTGCGACGTGGCCGTGCACTCGCTCAAGGACCTGCCCACCGGCGTGGCCGAGGGGCTGCAGATCGCTGCCATTCCGGTACGCGTGGACGTCCGGGACGCGTTGTGCGCCCGCGACGGCCTGACCCTCGCCGAACTGCCCGCCGGGGCCAAAGTGGGCACCGGTTCGCCGCGCCGGGCGGCCCAGCTGCGCGCCGCCCGCCCCGACCTGGACGTGGTGGATATCCGCGGCAACGTGGACACCCGGCTGGGACGGGTCAAGGGACTGACCGGTGAAGCGAGGGTGGAAGGAAAGCACGCCGATCTTGACGCCGTCGTGCTCGCCGCCGCCGGACTGGCGCGGCTAGGCCGCACCCAGCATGTGACAGAACTGCTGGACCCGTCGGTCATGCTGCCCGCTCCCGGGCAGGGAGCATTGGCTGTTGAGTGCCGGGTGGCCGACGCAGCGGCAGGCACGGCGCTGGCCGGCGCGCTGGCCGACTACGACGACGCGGAAAGCCGCTTGGCGGTGACCGCTGAGCGCTCGCTGCTGGCACGGTTGGAAGCAGGCTGCAGCGCTCCGGTGGGCGCGCTGGCACGGGTCGACGCCGGCAGCTTGGTGCTCAAGGCAGTGGTCTGCAGCCCCGACGGCAGCCGGCTGCTGCACGGAGAGCAACAGGCGCAGGCAACCGGTTCCGAAGACGCTGTGGCGCTGGGCGCCCGACTGGCTGAAGAGCTGCTCGGGCAGGGCGCTGGCGACTTGATGAGCCAGGCTGGCCACTGACCATGGCGTTGCTGCGGCAGCGCGGGGCGCCTGAGAACCAGCTCCACGGGCTGCGGGTGGTGCTGCCGCGCACGCCGGATCGGGCAGCCGGGATGGCCGCCGAACTGTTTCGGCGGGGCGCGTCGGCCAGCGTCCTGCCCCTTATTGACTTCGAGCGGACCGACAAGCCTGGCGAACTGGACGAAGCCCTCACCCTGCTGGCCCAGCGCAAGGTGGACTGGTTGGTGATTACCAGCATCACTACGGTGCGCGCGTTAAAAGCGTGCGCTCAGGAGCGCGGAACTAGCTTGGCCGCCCTGGTCGGGGACACCAAGGTTGCCGCCGTGGGCACCCCGAGCGCCCGGGCGCTTGAGGCAGAAGGACTCTCGGTGGACTTGGTTCCGCCCGGAAGCATGGACGCCGTCGGCCTGGTGGACGCCTGGCCGCTTCCGCCCGAAGACGCGAGCCGATCGACGGAGCGGATGACGGTGTTGCTGCCGCAGGCGGACATCGCCGCCCCCACCGTGTTCGAAGGCCTGATGGCAAAAGGCTGGCAGGTGCTGCCCGTGACCGCCTACCGGACCGTGGATTACCCGGCCCGGCCGGAGCTCCGGCTGACGGCGGCACTGGAGATCGCCTCCCGGGAGCGTACCGATGGCCTGGAAGTGATCACGGCCGCCGATTTCCGCAGCCGCGCACGTGACGGCGGCGTCGACGCCGTCGTCCTCACCTCGCCCAGCGTGACCCGGAGGGTGGCCGGACTGCTTGACCCCTGGCCGGCCGGGCTCCGGCTGATCGCCATCGGCGCCAGTTCGGCACGGCAGGCCGCCGAGCTGGGGCTGGAGATCGCGGCGACCGCCGCCGAACCGACCCCGTCGGGCATCGCCGACGCGCTCGCACACACCTGGGGGCGCCAGCCAAACGAAACGGAAGGAACGCCATGAGCTTCCCCTACCACCGGCCCCGTCGACTGCGGGCCACCGAAGCGATTCGTCGGATGACGGCGGAGGTCCGCACCCACCCGAACCAGTTGATCCTGCCGGCGTTCATCCGCGAAGGCATCAGTGAGCCGGTCGCGCTGCAGTCCATGCCGGGCGTTGTCCAGCACACTGCGGACTCGCTCAAGCGGGCGGCCGCCGAAGCCGTGGAACTGGGGCTGGGCGGCATCATGCTCTTCGGCATTCCGGCAGTGCGCGACGCGGTCGGCAGCGCGGGAGTAGACCCCGACGGCGTCCTGAACCGCGCCATCGCTGACGTGAAGGCCGAGGTGGGCCATGACCTCGTGGTGATGAGCGACGTGTGCCTGGACGAATTCACCGACCACGGGCACTGCGGCGTACTGGCTCCGGACGGCACCGTGGACAACGACGCCACGCTGCCGATCTACGCCGAAATGGCTGTGGTCCAGGCGGCGGCCGGAGCCGACGTGCTGGGTCCGTCCGGCATGATGGACGGCCAGGTGGCGGTGATCCGCCAGGCGTTGGATGAGGCCGGTTACCAGGACGCCTCCATCCTGGCCTACGCCGCCAAATATGCCTCGGCCTTCTACGGACCGTTCCGCGAAGCCGTGGATTCGCAGCTGACCGGAGACCGGCGGACCTACCAGATGGATGCCGCCAACCGGCGCGAGGCGATCCGCGAAGTGGAGCTGGACCTGGCCGAAGGCGCCGACATGATCATGGTCAAACCAGCGATGAGCTACCTGGACGTCCTAGCCGACGTGGCGGAAATGTCCCCGGTGCCGGTGGCCGCCTACCAGATCTCCGGCGAGTACGCGATGATCGAGGCGGCCGCGGCCAACGGCTGGATCGACCGGAAGGCCGCCATCTTGGAATCCGTCCTCGGCATCCGCCGCGCCGGTGCCGACATGGTGCTGACCTACTGGGCCCCGGAATTGGCCCGCTGGTTAAAGTGACCACCCCAACTCCCTGGCGCTGCGGACACAACACCGCAGCGGACTGAAGCTGTGCCGAAAGGAAGCAAGACCATGACTGAAGCCGCCCGCTCCGAGGAGCTCTTCGAACGCGCCCGCCAGCTGATGCCCGGCGGCGTGAACTCGCCGGTGCGCGCCTTCGGCTCCGTCGGCGGAACCCCGCGGATGATGGTCAGCGGCAAGGGCGCCTACCTCACCGACGCCGATGGCCGCGAGTACGTGGACCTGGTCTGCTCGTGGGGACCGGCCCTGCTGGGCCACGCCCACCCCGCCGTGCTGGACGCCGTGCACTCCGCGGTGAACCGCGGCCTGTCCTTCGGCGCGTCCACGCCGGCGGAGTCGGAGCTGGCCGCCCTGGTCGTCGGCCGGGTCTCCGCCGTCGAGCGGCTGCGCATGGTCTCCACCGGTACGGAAGCGACCATGACCGCGGTGCGTCTGGCCCGCGGCTACACCGGGCGCAACCTGGTGGTGAAGTTCGCCGGCTGCTACCACGGCCATCTGGACGGGCTCCTGGCCGCTGCCGGTTCCGGGGTCGCCACGCTGGCGCTGCCCGGCTCCGCCGGTGTCACCGAGGCCACTGCCGCCGAGACGCTGGTGCTGCCGTACAACGACATTGCCGCCGTGGAAGAGGTCTTTGCCGCCCGCGGCAGCCATATCGCCGCGGTCATTACCGAGGCGGCACCGGCCAACATGGGCGTGGTCACCCCCGCCGACGGCTTCAACGCGGCCCTGTCCCGGATCACCCGCGAACACGGGGCGCTGCTGATCCTGGACGAGGTGCTGACCGGTTTCCGCACCGGCTATGCCGGCTACTGGGGGCTGACTGGGGGCGCCGAGGGGACAGCCGATCCGTTCGTGCCGGACCTGCTGACGTTCGGCAAGGTCATCGGCGGCGGCATGCCCGTGGCTGCCCTGGGCGGCCGCGCAGACGTCATGGACTACCTGGCCCCTGTGGGCCCGGTGTACCAAGCCGGCACGCTCTCCGGCAACCCGATTGCCATGGCGGCCGGCGTCGCGACGCTGACTGCCGCAACGCCGGACGTCTACACGGCCATCGACTCCCGCTCGCGGGAACTGCAGGCCGCACTGTCCGCCGCCCTGTCCGAGGCCGGCGTGGACCACAGCATCCAGACCGCTGGGAACCTGTTCAGCGTGGCCTTCGGCACCTCGGCCAACGGCGTCCGCAACTACGCCGATGCGCAGGCCCAAGAGGCGTTCCGCTACGCGCCGTTCTTCCACGCGATGCTCGACGCCGGCGTCTACCTGCCGCCGTCGGTCTTCGAAGCGTGGTTCCTGTCCGCCGCGCATGACGATGCCGCGATGGACAAGATCTTTGCGGCCCTCCCGGCGGCCGCGCGGGCCGCCGCGGCGGAACCAACGGCCTGACCCCCTTGGCGAGGCCCGGCGCAGGACAGCGTCGGGCGCGCTCCGCCGTGCCCGGGCAGGACCTTGGCATGGCAGACTGGTGAAGAAACCGGTCCCCGCGCGGGACCGGTGTGCCGAATCGTCAAACCAGGGGAGTGCAGATGGGCCTGTTGTCCAGGCGCGGGCAAATGCAGGAAACGCACGACGGCGGTGCACGCACCGCTCCGGAGGTCGCCGTCCAGGTGCCGCCGCGGTCCATGTGGTCGGATGGCCTGGGCCGCACGGCCACCCGTTCCGCGCAGCTGCTGTTAGCGCTGGCGCTAGCCGTGGTGGTGATCTACGGGCTGCTGCAGCTGCGGCTGCTGGTCATCCCGTTCCTGATTGCCCTGATCTTGGCCGCGGCGGTGAGCCCGGTGGTGGGGCTGCTGCGCCGCTGGGGTTGGTCCCCGGCGCTGGCCACGGCCACGGCGTTCCTCGGGATCCTCGTAGTGCTCGGCGGGGTGGTCACCGGAATCGTCTTTGCGGTCCGCAGCGAATCGGATGAATTGGTCCGCTCCGCCAACGAGGGCTGGCTGGAGCTGCAGGAGATGATGGCCAACCTCCCGCTGCCGGTGAGCCAAGGGCAGATCGACGAAGCGCTGGCCTCGGTGGTGGACTTCCTGACCAGCGCTGCCGCCGGGCGCAGCGCCCTCAGCGGGTTGTCCACCGCGGCGGAAATCATCACCGGGGCGGTCCTGATGGCCGTCATCCTGTTCTTCTTCCTCAAAGACGGTCCGCGGATCTGGGGCTTCCTGCTCAGTTGGTTCCCGGCGGCCCGGCGGCCCAAGCTGGAAGAGGCCGGATCGCGTGCCATGGACGTGCTGGGCAGCTACGTGCGGGGGACCGCAACCGTCGCCGCGGTGGACGCGTTTTTCATCGGCCTGGCCCTGTTCATCCTGCAGGTTCCGCTGGCGCTGCCGCTGTCGGTGCTGATCTTCATCGGCGGATTCATCCCGATCGTCGGTGCCACCGTCGCCGGCGTCGTGGCAACCCTGGTGGCGCTGGTGGCGAATGGCCCGGTGGCCGCGCTGGTGGTGGTCGCCGTCGTCATTGTGGTGCAGCAGTTGGAAGGCAACTTCCTGCAGCCGGTGGTGATGGGGCGCTCCGTGAGCCTGCACTCGCTGGTGATCCTGCTGGCCCTGACCGCAGGAACCATCCTGGGCGGCATCATTGGTGCAGTCTTGGCCGTTCCGGTGACGGCGGTGTCCTGGGTGGTCATCCAAGTCATGACGGGGCGGAACTCCGGCGAGCAACCGGCGCCGGTTCCGCAGCGCAGCCGGTCAGAAATGAGCTGACCCAGAAGACGAGTTAAGCAGTCGAGGTCCCCGGAAGCCGAAGCTTCCGGGGACCTCTCCCGTTGCAGCCGCTTGGCTCAGCGGCCCGCTGCCGGGTTAGAAGGCGGGGAACACGTCGCCGTTGGGCCAGGTCTCCTCGATGAACTTCTTCACGTCCGGGCTGTGCAGCAGTTCTTCGAGCTTGGCGATGGCCGGGTTGTCGTCGCCGGCCTTCCACACCAGGAAGTTGGCGTACGGGTTGTTCTCGGCCGATTCGACGATCACCGCATCATCAGTGTTCAGGCCGGCATCCAGAATGAAGTTGCCGTTGATGATGGCCAGGTCGACCTTCGGATCGTCGATCAGCTGGACCAGGATTTCGGGCTGGTTCTCCTCGAACTTCAGGCCCTTGGGGTTCTGCTCGTCGGTCAGCGTCAATGCCGCCGAATCATCCTCGATGCCCTTCAGCAGGCCCGCGGCTTCGAGCATCTTCAGTGCGCGCGGCTGGTTGCCCGGATCGTTGGTGACCGCAACGGTTGCGCCCTCGGGGATGTCCTCGATGCTCTTGTGCTTGGACGAGAATCCGGCGTACGGCTCAATGTGGATGCCTTCGCCGTGTTCGAAATCGTAGCCCTTGTCAGCCACCTGCTGGTCAAAGAAGGCCAGGTGCTGGAAATAGTTGGCGTCCAGCGAGCCATCGCTCAGGGCGATGTTCGGGGTTTGGTAATCGGTGAATTCCTTGATGTCCAGGTCGATGCCCGCATCCTTGGCCAGGTTTTCGTCGACGAACTGCAGAATCCGGCCCTGCGGGACCGGGGTGGCGCCCACCGTGATCGTCGTGGGATTGGCCGGATCCAGCGTGGCATCAGCACTGGGGGTGGAATCAGAGCCACCGCAAGCCGTCAGCGCCAAGGCCGCGGCCAGGCCGGTACCAATGAGGGTTAGTGCTTTACGCATCTGTGTGCGTTCCTTTCAACTAACCGGGGCAGCCGAAGACGGCTCATCCCGGATGTGGTGCAGCTAGCGGCTACTGGCTGCATTCCTCCGCGGCCTCACGGCCGGCGGGAGCATGGGGGAGCGGGACGGCGATGTCCCTGAACTGAATGTCCCTGAACTGTGTTTCTGAGCGGATTGCGAGACGGTTCAGACAGCGGTGGCGGGCTCGTGCCGGCGTTTCCTGGTGCCGGCCTGGGCTGCGCTGCGGTGGTCCACGCGCCGGGCCATGGCATCCCCGGTCCACTGGATCAGCTGGACCAGGACCACCATGATCACGATCGTGACAATCATCACCGTGGTGTCGAAACGCTGGAAGCCGTAGTTATAGGCGAGCTGGCCCAGACCGCCGCCGCCGGTGAGGCCCGCCATGGCCGAGTAGCCCACCAGGGTGACCACCGTGGTCGTCAGGGCGGCGACCAGCCCGGGCAAGGCTTCGGGAACCAGGACCTTGGCCACAATCTGCAGCCGGGTGGAGCCCATGACCATTGCGGCATCGATCTTGCCGGAACTGACGTCGCGCAGGGCGGTTTCCACCAACCGCGCGAAGAACGGCACCGTGCCGATGGTGAGCGAGACACAGGCGGCCAGAGCGCCGATCGATGTGCCGGTGATCGCCCGGGCCAGCGGGATCAGCGCGATCATCAGGATGGCGAACGGAATGGACCTGGTGATGTTCACGATGACGTCGGACACGATCCGGTTGGTCACCCGCATCGGCTGCAGGCCGCCCGGTGAGCTGGTGTAGAGGAAGATGCCCAGCGGCAGCCCGATCAGCAGGACGAAGGCGCCCGAGACACCCACCATCAGCAAGGTTTCGCCGAAGGCTTTGGGCAGGGCCTTGGTGATGGCCGGATTGGTCATCAGTTCATTGATGAAGTTCATGCTGTCTCTTCCTGGACGACGCGTACGGCAACGCCCTGGCCGGTCAAGTGCCGGGCGAGGGAAGCGGTGTCCGCCCCGGCCGGCAACTGGATGCGGAGGTGGCCGAACTGGGTGCCGGCCAACGACTCCACGCTGCCGGCCAGCACGTTCAGGTCCATGCCGAAGGTGCGTGCGGCCCCGGTGAGCACCGGTTCCGACGCGCTGTCGCCTGAATACAGGATTTCCATCACCGTGCCGCTGCCGTTCGTTTCGGCCGGCGGCAGCGGCAGCAGCGTGCTCGACAGGCGGCCGCCGAGATTGGCCGCCACGTTGCGCAGCGGGCCATGTTCGACGATCCGGCCCGCCTCCAGCAGCGAGACCGAGTCGCAGATGCGTTTGATGACCTGCATCTCGTGCGTGATCACCAGCACGGTCAGCTGCAGCCGCTGGGTGAGATCGTGGATCAGCGTCAGGATTTCATCGGTGGTCTTCGGGTCCAGCGCTGACGTGGGCTCATCACAAAGCAGGACGTCGGGATCCGAGGCGAGGGCACGGGCAATGCCGACGCGCTGGCGCTGGCCGCCGGAAAGCTGGGACGGATAGGCGTTCTCGAACCCCTCCAATCCGACCAGCTTGAGCAGTTCGGCCACCTTTGCGCGGATCGCTGCCCTGGGCGTCTTGACGATCTCCAGGGGATGCGCCACGTTGTCGGCCGCGGTGCGCGAATCCATCAGATTGGCATGCTGGAAGATCATCCCGATGCGTCGCCGGGCCGTTCTGAGGTCGACGTCCCGGGAGGCGCTGAGTTCCGCCCCATTGATTGATACCGAGCCCGACGTTGGGCTGTCCAGCAGCGTAAGGCACCGCACCAAGGTGGACTTGCCGGCACCGGAATGGCCGACGATGCCGTGGATGGACCCCTTGGGAACGGACAGGCTGACGCCGTCGAGGGCCACCACTTCGCGGTTGCCCTGGCGGTAGACCTTGCGCAGGTCGGTAACGGTGATCATGAAACCTCGGGGAGTTGAACTCAGCAAGCATCGGCGGCCGCCATAGCATGCGCTGCCGCAGAGTATTAATTATGACAGCCGTGCCAGCGCGCCGGAACTCGACCAAAGGTCGCGTCATACGACGACCAGAAGTTGACACTCAAGCGCTCAGTAGCTGCGGCAGGGTTGCTGCCCGAGGGAAGCGTCAGACGGCCACCGGCATCAAGCGGACGGGCCAGACGCCGTCTACGACTGCTTCCGGATCAGTTCGCCGCAGCCATTCCTGAAAGCTGGCTGCCTGTTGCGCGCACCAGCCGATTTGCCGTTCATGCAGTTCGGCGGCGTCGACGCAGAGCCCTGAGTAGCGGCGGGCGAGGGCATCCGCGACTCCGATGGTTGCCAGCGCATCGGCCGCCGACGTGTGCGCAGCCTCCAAGCGCACGCCGTAGAGTTCGCACAGCGCCACCAGGGTGCGTTTTCCCCGCCGGTAGCGGTCCATCTGCTTATCCAGAATGAACGGATCGATCACCGGCGTTGCAGTCGGGGCTAGCAGGCCGTACCGCGAACATTCATTGGCCAGCACGGTGAAATCGTAGGCGGCGTTGAAGGCCATGACGGGGATGCCGGCGTCAAAGAAGCCGGCCAGTGCCTCGGCGATCCCGGCCGTGGCGGCGGCTGCATCGAGGCCGTCGGCGCGGGCGCGCTCCGTGCTGACGCCGTGGATCGCGGCCGCTTCGGCGGGAATGTCGACGCCGGGGTCTACCAGCCACTCGCGCTCCTGCACGGGATGTCCCGCTTCGTCGACCAGGACCAGGGAAGCCGTGACGATCCGGGCCGTATGCGGATCGCGGCCCGTGGTTTCCAAATCAAAGGCGGCCCGGGGACGTTCATGCCAGCTGTTCATGCCGGTAACCGTAGCGGCCGGGTCGGACGAAACCGGGGAGGCGCAGCGGCGCGCGTGAAACTCCGGCCCCCCGGTGCTTTGTGTAGGGCAGCATGGGCAGGCCAAATTACAATGGTGTAATGCGGGAAACGGTGGTGGAGGCGGTGCTGGACCTCACAGCGCTCGTGCCGCGCGGGCGCGTGCTGTCGTACGGGGATGTTGCCGAACTGCTCGACACGGGCGGGCCCCGGCTGGTCGGCAGGATCATGTCCCTGCACGGGGATGCGGCTCCTTGGTGGCGGATCATCCGTGCCAATGGTTCTCTGCCCGATGAGCTGATGGCGCGGGCGGTGGTGCACTACCGCCGGGAAGGGACCCCGCTGGCAGAGCCGGCTGCCGGGACGGCTAAGGTGCGCATGGCCCAGGCCCGCTGGATGCCCCAAGACGAAGATTTCGCCGCGATCGAGCGGCTGCGGCGCAAAGTGTCCGAGGCGACTGATGGGATGGGCGCATGATGGAGACGAAGCCGCCGGCCGGGCTGAGGCTGGTCCGGCCTGAAGCCAAGTCCGCCGGCGCCCCGCTGCCGAGCCAGGACCAGGCTGCAGTCATCGGCCTGCCTGCCGGCTGTGGTCCGGTGCTGGTGCTCGGTGGCCCGGGCACGGGGAAGACCACCGCGTTGGTGGAGCACGCGGTCCGCCGTGTGGAGGAGACCGGGCTGGACCCGGCGGGCTTGCTCTTCATGGCCCCGAATCGGCTGGCCGCCTCGCGTCTGCGGGATGCCTTGACCGCGCGGCTGGACCGCAGCCTGGGCACCTCCCTGGCCAAGACGTGGTCTGCCTACGCCTTCGACCTGATCCGCCGGGCCCGCGTGGAAGGGCTGCTGCCGCTGGTCGAACGGGCGCCCCGGCTGCTGTCCGGGCCCGAACAAGACCAGATCATCGCGGAACTGCTGGCCGGCCACCGTGCCGGCTATGGCCAGGGTGCCGGCTGGCCGGAAGACCTGCAGCAGGCGTTGGCTACCCGCGGCTTTCGGCAGGAGATCCGCCAGCTATTCGACCGGTTGACCGAGTACGGCAGCACCGCCGCGCAGCTGGAGCAATTGGGCTATGAGTGCGGCCGCCCGGACTGGATCGCAGCGGCACAGCTTTACCGCGAATACCGGGACTTGATCGACCTCCGGATGCCCGAGGCCTTCGACCCAGCCGGCATCATTACATCGGCCCGTCAGCTGTTGCTGGAGCATCCGGGACTCCTCGACCGCGAGCGCAGCCGCCTGCAGCTGATCCTGGCTGACGACCTGCAGGAAGCCAATCCCGCCGTCTTCGAGCTGCTGGCCTTGCTCGTCGAGGGACGGGACGCCGTGCTGGCCGCCTCGCCGGACACAGTCGTCCAGGGGTTCCGCGGCGCCCGGCCGGATGTGATCGGCAAGCTTCCGGGACTTCTCGGCACCCGGGACAAACCCGTGCAGACGCTGGTGTTGACCACCTCGCACCGGATGGCGCCCGCCGTCGCCGCCGCATGGCAATCCACTGCGGCCAGGATCTCGCAGGTTGCCGGTGCCCACCGCGCCCGCGACCTCGTCCATCCTGATCCGAGGGTGGAATCCGGAGCCGCTGCCGACCCCGGCCGCGCTGCCGCGGTACAGGTTGCTGAGCCTTCCGCCAGTGCGCACGTGGTGGCTTCGCCCGTCCATGAGCACCGCTATGTTGCCCAGCGGATTCTGGAAGCCCGGTTGTTCGAGGGGTACAGGCTCAGTGAGATGGCCGTCATCGTCCGGACCGGCGGCCAGCTCTCCGCCCTGGCACGCTACCTCACGGGCCAGGACATTGCGGTCAAAGTCCCGGTGGCTGAAACCGCAGTGCGGGACGAAGCGGCCGTCCGGCCGTTGCTGGATGCGTTGGCGGTGGCGCTCGACCCGGACCTGCTCACCGCCGACACCGCAGTTGCCCTGCTGACCTCCAGGATCGGGGGCGCTACGGCGATCGACCTGCGCCGCCTGCGCCAAGCACTGCGACGCGAAGAGCTGTTGGGCGGCGGGGGCCGGTCCAGCGATGCGCTGCTCGTGGAGGCGCTGGGCGACGCTGCGTTCCTGAGCACGCTCGGACGGGAAGGCGGAGCCGCGCGGAGGGTCGCGCGGATGCTCCAAGCGGGCCGGGAGGCGGCGGCCGCGCCGGGAGCCAACGCGGAGACCGTGCTCTGGGCCCTGTGGTCCGCGGCTGGACTAGCGGACCGCTGGGCGGCGCAGGCGCTGCAAGGCGGACCGGCCGGCGTACGGGCCGACCGGGATCTCGACGCCATGATGGCGCTGTTCCAGACGGCCGAACGGTATGTCGACCAGCTACCCGGCTCGAGCCCGCGGCAGTTCCTGGAGTACCTGCTGAACCAGGAACTGCCGATGGACAACCTGGCGCCGCGGGCCCAGGTGCGCGAAGCGGTTGAACTGCTCACGCCAGCCTCGGCGGCCGGCCGGGGCTGGCCCCTGGTCATCGTGGCGGGCGTCCAGGAAGGAGTGTGGCCGAACACCAGGCTGCGCGGCGAACTGTTGGGCAGCACCCAGTTCGTCGACGTCCTGGAGCACGGGGCGGAGGAAGCGCGGCGGATCGACGCGGTATCCCGGCTGCGCGAGATCCGGTACGACGAATTGCGCAGCTTTTCCACCGCAATCTCCCGCGCCGAACGCCGGTTGATCTGTACGGCCGTGCAATCTGAAGATGCCCAGCCGTCCCAGTTCTTGGATCTGGTCGACCCGTGGCTGGACCCGGAAAGCCCCCGGCCGGCCACCGAAGTACTCCGGCCGCGCACGGTGCGGGCGTTGGCTGCGGAACTTCGGCAGGCGGCCCAACAAGCAACGGACCGTCCGGAACAAGCTGCTGACGCTGCGGCGGTCCTGGCGATGCTGGCGGCCAGCCCGGTGCCGGTACCCGGTGCGCATCCGCGCGACTGGTGGGGACTGTTGCCGTTGAGCAGCACGGCACCGGTCGTGCCGGAAGGGGAACCTGTCCCGGTATCCCCGTCCAAGGTGGAGGCTGTCCAGAAGTCCCCGCTGGACTGGTTCATCCAGGCCGCCGGTGGCGAAGCCGCGACCGATTTTGCCCGCAGCCTGGGCACCTTGGTGCACGGTATTGCCCAGGACTTTCCCGAGGGCACCGGGAACGAATACGTGGCGGAACTCGTCCGCCGCTGGCCGCAGTTGGGCATGAAGCAAAACTGGGAAGGCCGGTTGGACTTCAACCGGGCCGAAGGCATGGTCCGAAGACTGGCCCAGTACGTTGTCCAGATGCGTTTGGAAGGCCGCAGCTTGCTTGGCGTCGAGCAGGACTTCTCAGTGGACTTGCAAGGGCCCGAGCGCGTGGCCAGACTGCGCGGACAAGTGGACCGGTTGGAGCTGGACGCCGACGGACGCCTGCATATCGTGGACCTGAAAACGGGCCGCGCGGCACCCACCAAAGCGGAGCTGGAGCGGCACCCCCAGCTCGGAAGCTATCAGGCGGCGGTGGCGGCCGGAGGGTTTTCCGGGCACAAACCGGCCGCCGGCGGCGCCTCCCTGGTTCAACTCGGACAAAACCTGAAATCGGTCAAGGTCCAGCAGCAGGAAAGCCTGGCCGACGGCGAAGACTGGGCGACGCCGATGATCCATGAGGCGGCAGCCCTGATGTCCGCCTCGCAATTCGAAGCCCGGCATGATCCGCAGCGGTCCCGGAACGGCGGCCACGGCTGCCGGGCCCCGGAAATTTGTCCCCTGTGTGCAGAAGGAAGGCAGGTCACCGAATGAGCATCGGATCGGTCACCACCACTTTCACCCCGGAAGAACTCGCCGGTTTGCTGGGCCAGCATCTGCCCACAGCGGAACAATCCGCCATCATCAGCTCGGCGATGCAGCCGCTGCTGGTCATTGCCGGCGCCGGATCGGGGAAGACAGCAACCATGGCCGACCGCGTCGTCTGGCTCGTGGCCAACGGCCTCGTCCGGCCGGACGAAATCCTCGGCGTCACCTTCACCCGAAAAGCCGCCGGGGAACTGGCCGCCCGGATCCGTGCCCAGCTGGCCAGGCTGGACCGCAAGGGCCTGCTGCCGCAGGAGGCAGACAACGCTGCCGGGTTCGTGGAGCCCAAGGTCTCCACCTACCACTCCTACGCCAATGGCTTGGTCAGTGACTACGGGCTGCGTCTGGGCATCGAACGCGACGTGGTCTTGCTGGGCACAGCGCAGTCCTGGCAGCTGGCCAGCCACTGCGTGGAAGCCTACGACGGACCCATCGAGCACTTGACGGCCGCCAAGTCGACGCTGGTCGGCTCGGTGATGCAGTTCGCCGGGGAATGCTCGGAGCACCTGGTGACTCCTGAGCAGGCGGCCGATTACCTGGAGGCCGAGGTGGAGCGGATTGCCGCCCTGCCTTATGTTGACGGCAGCACCAAGCCGGCCAAGCAGGACGTGCGGAAACTGCTGGATCGGCTGCGGACGCGGATCACGGTGGCGGGCCTCGCCGCCGCCTACAACCGGGCCAAGCGGGAACGCGGCGTACTGGACTACGGCGATCTTGTCTCGCTGGCGGCGCGTATTGCCCGGGAGGTGCCGCAGGCCCGCCTACTCGAACGCAGTCGCTATAAGGTGGTGTTGCTCGACGAATTCCAAGACACCTCCCACGCCCAGATGGTGTTGTTCTCCGAGCTGTTCGGCGACGGTCATGCCGTGACGGCAGTGGGAGACCCCAACCAATCCATCTATGGTTTCCGCGGTGCTTCCGCCGGCCAGCTCTTCGCCTTCCAAGAGCAATTCCCGCTGGTGGACGACGGCGGACGCCGGGCCCCCGCTCCGGCGGGCTTCCTCACGGTGGCATGGCGCAACAATGAAAACATCCTGCGGATGGCCAACCGGATATCCGCCCCGCTGAACAGGGAAGACCCGAACCGGCCGCGCCCCGGCCGGATCAGCGTCCCGCCGCTGCGACCCCGGCCCGGAGCCACGGACGGAACAGTGGCACTGGGGCGGTATGCGACGGAGGCGGAAGAAACCAGCGCGCTTGCCGATGCGATCGAACGGGCCAGAATGACGGTCTTCGCCCGGGACCCGGAGACAGGCAGAGCAGAGCAGGTCAGCGCCGCGGTCTTGTGCCGGCGGCGGGCCCAGATCCCCGGCATCGCCAAAGCGCTGGAGGAACGGGGCATTCCCTACGAAATCGTGGGGCTGGCGGGCCTGCTGGCACAGCCCGACATTGTGGACCTCGTGGCCATGCTGCGGGTCCTGGCGGATCCGGGACGCTCCGACGCACTGATGCGGTTGCTGGCTGGTGCGCGCTGGAGGATCGGCCCCGCCGACCTCATGGCCTTGGCCGACTGGTCGCGCTTCCTGGAGCGCCAGCGCCTGAGCGCCGTCCGGGCCGGCGAAGTTCCCGACCTGGACCACAATGAGGCGACTGCGGAAACCGTCGTCGAACACGACCTGGCCGAGGCGGCGTCCCTGATTGAAGCGCTCGACCGGCTGCCCAGGCCGGGCTGGACCTCCCGCTACGGACGCTCGTTGACGCCTGTAGCGCTCGAGCGCCTGAGCCGGTTGGCGAACGAGGTCCGCTACCTGCGCAGTTTCATCGGCGATGACCTGACGCTGCTGCTGGGTGAAGTGGAGCGCACCATGTTGCTGGACATCGAGGTCGCCTCCAAACCCGGCCAGAGCATTCATCAGGCGCGGCGCAACCTTGATGCTTTCCACGACGCTGCGGCCGCGTTCATGCAGACTTCACAACGCGTTGACCTGCTGGCTTTCCTCGCCTGGCTGGAAGCCGCCGCCGCCGAGGAAGGTGGCCTGGACATGGCCCAGGTGGAGGTGCGGCACGATGCCGTGCAGTTGCTCACGGTTCACGCGTCCAAGGGGCTGGAATGGGATGCTGTCTTTGTGCCGGGGCTCAACGACGGCGCTTTCCCTTCGTCGTCGGACAGCCGGTGGAGCAGCGGCCACGCGGCGTTGCCCTGGCCGTTGCGCGGCGACCGCTTCGATCTGCCCCAGTGGGACACCGATCAGCCGGACCAACTGTCCTGGCTGAACGCGGAAGCGGACTATAAAGCGGATGTCCAAGCGCACGGCGAAGACGAAGAGCGCAGGCTGGCCTACGTCGCCTATACCCGGGCCAAGCACCTGCTCGTCTGCAGTTCCGCTGGCTGGTCTGGCAGCAAGGTCAAGCCAACAGCGGTTTCTGTCTTCCTGGCCGAACTGCATGAGTTGTCGCAGAGCGAACCCGGTACGGTGCAGGTGGCGCACTGGGTACAGGACCAGGATCTTGGGCCGGAGAACCCGTTCCGCGCTGAAGTGGAAACGGCGCTGTGGCCCTTTGACCCCTTGGAAGGGCCGCGGGTCTACCGCAACTGCGTCCCGCAGCGCCAACGCGCCGGCCGCCGCGCGGCCATGGAACACGCGGCCCACGCCGTACTCGAATCCATGGCACAGGACCGCCGTCCTCCGGCGGATTCCTCGTGGGCGCATGAAGCCCGACTGCTCTTGGAGCGGCACAACGCCGCGCCAACCGCCGGAGAAGTGCAGTTGCCGGCACACATCTCCGCGTCGCTGCTGGTGGACTTGGCCGACGATCCCGCCGAAGTCACTCGGCGCCTGCGCCGACCGGTGCCGCGCAAGCCCGGCATGGCAGCCCGCAAGGGAACAGCCTTCCACGGTTGGATCGAGGAATACTTCGGCACCACAGGGATGCTGGACCTTGAGGAATATCCGGGGGCGGCCGACTCCTACATCGACGAGGCCTATGACCTGGACGGGCTGATCAGGACGTTCAAGGACTCCGAATGGGCCAATCGGGTGCCGGCAGCCCTCGAAGTGCCCGTGGAGACCCGGGTCGGCGACGTCGTGGTGCGCGGGCGCATCGACGCAGTCTTCCGCGATGCCGACGGCTGCTGGGACCTTATTGACTGGAAGACCGGCACAGCGCCGACGGGGCGGCAGTTGGCCGTCAAATCCGTGCAGCTGGCCGTCTACCGGCTGGCGTGGGCCAGGTTGCACGGTCTTGATGTGGACCAGGTCAAGGCCGCGTTCTACTACGTTGCCCAGGACCGGTTGGTGAGGCCGCACGACCTCGCCGGTGAGGAGGAACTGGAAGCAGCCGTCTTACGGGCCTACGCCTAGAAGGGCGGCCCGGTCTCGACGGCAGCGGCGTCGGTCACTGCTGGTTGATCACCGGCAACGCGGTGGTATCCACGGACGCAGGGCCGGTCCCCGGCGCGCCTGCTCCGTCTGCGGATTCTGTCCGGTCCGGACCGTTGTTGTCCGGACCGTTGCCTGCCTGGCTCACCGGTGTCTGGCTGCCCGGTGCCTGGCTAGCCGGCGAGCCGGTGGGCGCTGTCGACGCAACGGAATCGGCTGCCGGATCTTCAACCGGGAGCAGCGTGACCTTCCGCGGACCGGAACCGCCGGAGAGATGCACGCGGGGATTGTCCGCGCTGGTGGGACGCGGGCCGTCCGCTGCGGAATCGGCGTCGTCCGAGGAACCGGATGCCTCGGCCTTGTCCGTAACGGCGTCCATTGACTGGCCGTCCGCTGGCTTGCCGGCCGGTGCCTCTGCCGCCGGGCCGGCGGCGGTCTCCGGCTCCGGGGCGCCCGGAGCAGCCGCGGGAAGGGTCGGCGGAGCGGCGGGTGGCGGGGGAGCTGTGACACTGATCGGCTGGCCGCCGTGCTCTGCCACGTCCGATTCGAGCTCGTTCAGCATCTCCACGGCTTCATCGACCATGGTCTGATCGTCCGCTGCCAGTCCGCGGACCAGCCATTGCGCCAAGGCGAATTCAGCGGCCAGCGCTGCGCGGCGCATCAGGTGCGGGTCCACCGGATCCTTGCGGTACTTCCGGTAGGACTCCAGCACGACGTCGGCGAACGACTGCTCGTGCACGGCCACCAGCCAGGCAAAGTCATCGGCCGGATCGCCGATGCGAAGGTCGGTCCAGCCGGTCACCGAGGAAACGCCGCCGTCATGGACCAGCAGGTTGTCTTCGTGCAGGTCGCCGTGCACCACGCACGGGTTGAACTTCCACAGCGCCACGTCCTCCAGGGCGTGCTCCCAGCGGCGCAGCAGCGCGGGCGGGATCTTGCCGGTGGTGGCGGCCTGGTCCAGTTCGTTGAGCTTCCGCTGGCGGAATTGGTCGGCGGTGTAACTGGGCAGGTCGGCGGCGTCGACCATGGCCGCCGGAAGGTCGTGGATGCCGGCGGTTGACCGTCCGATCGACACCGGGACGGAGGCGCCGGAGGCGACCAGCGCTTCCAGTGCGAAGGTGCTGCCGGGCACGTGGTTGTAGACAAACGTGCGCAGCTCGGACTGTTGGACGGTGCCGGCGACGGTGGGCACCTGGAAGGGCAGCTCTGCCCGGATGGCAGGGGAGAAGGCCCGGAGCACCAGCAATTCCGTTTCCAGCCGCATACTCGCCTCGGCGTGTTTCGGCGAACGCACCCGCCAGCGCTTGCCGGCCGAATCGGTGAGCACGGCGGACTGGAAATCCGCTGCATCGTCTGGCAAGCCGGCAACGCCCGTGGGCGCCAACCCGGGTACGGCCGCGCTGGCTATGGCCGCCAGCTCCAGAGGTGTCTTTCTCACGTAGTCCACCGTACGTGCAACCGGTACCGGCAGCCTGTCCACGGCCGCGGCGAGTCGCCGGAACGGTGACGCAGGCCGCACTGGAACGCACCGCCGTCGTGCATTCCACAGCCGCCGCGGTCCGAATAACGGTCCGGGCCCCGCGGTGAGTACGGTAGATGCATGAGTCTTAGCACCGCCTCCGCCGGGTTCCCGCCGCTGGGCCAGCTGATGCTGGCGCGCACTACCATGGACCGCGGCTGCGAACGGCGCAGCCATCCCGGCTTGCTGGATGGCATCTGGGGCGGCGACACCACCTACGTGATGCTCATCGCCGACGGCAAAACGCTGGTCCGCGGCGGCCGGATCGTGCTGCTCCCGAGCCGCGAACGGGCCGCCACCGACTTGTCCATTTACCTTGGACGCGCGGTGGAAGGGGCGGATGTGCCGGTCGGCACGGACATTGTGCTGTCCGTGCTGCCGGAAGGCACGGAATTGGCGGAGTACGACGGCGAGTGGCTGAGCCTGCGCGATGTGGCAGGGGAGCTCTCGGCCCAGGACACCGGGCTGTTCGTGGAAGCCGCGGCCATTTCCAATTGGCACCTGACGCACACGCACTGTCCGCGCTGCGGGCAGCGCACCGAGATCGAAGAAGGCGGCTGGGTTCGCCGCTGCCCCGCCGACGGCAGCCAGCACTTCCCGCGCACCGACCCAGCGATCATCGTCTCGGTGATCGACGAGGACGATCGGCTGCTGTTGGGCCGCAACAGCGCGTGGCCGGCCAGCCGGTATTCAACCCTGGCCGGATTCGTTGAACCGGGGGAGTCGCTGGAGGCAGCGGTGGTCCGCGAGGTCGAAGAGGAATCCGGCGTTGTGGTGCATTCGCCCACCTACCTCGGCTCCCAGCCCTGGCCGTTCCCGGCGTCGTTAATGATTGGCTTCACCGCCGTGGCCACCGACACGGCTTCGGTGCCGGACGGCGTGGAGATTCTGGAAACGCGCTGGTTCAGCCGCGACGAACTGGCCGCAGCATTGGAGGCCGACGAGGTCCAGGTTGCCGGCAGCATCTCCATCGCGCGGGCGCTGATCGAGCACTGGTACGGCGGCGCCCTGCCGCAGGCCGGGCAATGAGCGCTTCGGCGGCAGCGCCCCGTCCGGAGGGCAGCCTCGAAGAGCAGATCCTGTCCGGACTGGACGACGAACAGCGCCAGGTGGCCACCAGCCTGGCCGGCCCGCTGTGCGTGCTCGCGGGAGCGGGCACCGGCAAGACGCGCGCGATCACTCACCGGATCGCCTACGGCGTGCATACCGGGGTGTATCAGCCGCAGCGCGTGTTGGCCGTCACCTTCACCGCCCGGGCGGCCGCCGAAATGCGGACGCGGCTGCGCGACCTGGGCGTCGGCGGGGTGCAGGCCCGCACGTTCCATGCCGCGGCGCTGCGCCAGCTGCAGTATTTCTGGCCGCAGGCGGTCGGCGGCTCGCTGCCCGGTTTGCTGGACCACAAGGCAAGCGTCATCGCCGAAGCGGCCCGGCGCCTGCGGCTGACCACCGACCGTGCTGCCATCCGTGACCTGGCCGCCGAAATCGAGTGGGCCAAGGTCTCCATGCTGACGCCGGAGAGCTACGTCCGCCGGGCGGCCGGTCGTGCAGCGCCGGCGGGCTACGACCTGACCACGGTGGCGCGGCTGTACCAGGCGTACGAGGACGTCAAGACTGACCGCAACATCATCGATTTCGAGGATGTTCTGCTGATCACCGTGGGGATCCTCCAGGAAGACCCGAAGGTCGCTGCCGCCGTGCGGGACCAGTACCGGCACTTCGTGGTGGATGAGTATCAGGACGTCTCGCCGCTGCAGCAGCGGATGCTGGACCTGTGGCTGGGGGACCGTGACGAACTCTGCGTGGTCGGAGACGCCAGCCAGACCATCTACTCCTTCACCGGTGCGACCTCGCGCCATCTGCTGGAGTTCACCAAACGCTTCCCTGGAGCCGATGTGGTGAAACTGGTGCGGGACTACCGTTCTTCACCCCAGGTGGTGCAGCTGGCCAACTCGCTGCTGGCAGCCCGCACCCGGCAGCCGTCCCGCGGCGGCGACAGCTGGCCGACGCCGCTGGAGCTGATCGCCCAGCGCCCGGCGGGACCCGAGCCGTCCTTCACCGAATGTGCCGACGACGAGGCGGAAGCGGCGCAGGTGGCCACCCGCATCCGCGGTCTGCTCGACGGTGGGGTCGCCGCCGCCGAAATTGCCGTGCTCTTCCGGACCAATGGTCAGTCGCAGGCTTACGAACAGGCGCTGGCCAGTGCCGGCATCGGCTACCAGTTGCGCGGCGGCGAGCGGTTCTTCCAGCGCCGGGAGGTCCGCGACGCGATCCTGCAGCTGCGCGCCTCGTCCCGCGCAGCGGGAACGGAGCCCGTGCCGCAACTGGTCCGCGACGTGCTGGCGAACCTCGGCTACACCCGCGAAGCACCGCAGGCCGGCGGGGCAGTGCGTGAGCGCTGGGAATCATTGGCCGCATTGGTGGGGCTGGCCGAGGAGCTGGACGCCGCCCGCGGTTCGGCAGCCGGCGGTGTGTTCACCATGCAGGATTTCGTCGCCGAGCTGGATGAACGCGCGGCGGCACAGCACGCGCCCACCGTTCAGGGCGTCACCCTGGCTTCGCTGCACTCGGCGAAGGGCCTGGAATGGGACGCGGTCTTCCTGGTCGGACTGAGCGAGGGACTGATGCCGATCTCCTTCGCCGACACTGATGAAGCCGTGGATGAAGAACGCCGCCTGCTCTATGTGGGCATCACCCGTGCCCGCCAGCATCTGGCGCTCTCCTGGTCGCTGGCACGGACTCCGGGCGGCCGCGCCAACCGCAAGCCCTCCCGGTTCCTGGATGGCCTGCGGCCGGCCTCTTCATCCTCGGTGCGGAGCGTGTCCGGCCAGCGCCCCGCACGCCGCAAGCAGGCCGCGCCCGCGGTCTGCCGGGTGTGCGGAACTTTGCTGAACAGCGGGGCGGAGCGCAAGGTCGGCCGGTGTCATAACTGTCCTCCCACCTACGAGGAGTCGACGTTCGAGGCGCTGCGTGAGTGGCGCAAGGACACCGCTAGCAATGCGTCGATGCCGGCCTTCGTGATCTTCACCGACGCCACGCTGGTGGCGATCGCCGAGGCCAGGCCGCAGTCGCTGCCCGAGCTGTCCAGGCTGGCCGGCGTGGGACCTGCGAAACTGGAGCGCTACGGCGAGGACGTGCTGCGGATCCTGGCCGCGAACTGAGTCAGTCGGCAGGGTTTTGCCGGCGCCGGCCGGTGTCAGGACGCCGCCGCCAGCACGCAGCCGCAGTCCGGATGCGGCGGATAGGGGTGCCGGGTGACGCTGCCGTCGCCGCTTTCGAGCTGGAGCACGGCGGAAAAGCTGCCTGGTTGGTTTCGTCCGTCCAGGAACAGCAGGGCCTGGATGGCTGCCAAACCGGCGGCGGCTACCGACTGCGATACCTCGTCGGCCGGACTCCGGGAAGCCGCTTTGCCCGGCGTGCCGGTCAGCCGGGCGACGACCTCCGGCCACGTCGGATCGGCATCCGCCCGATGTAGTTCCACACAGCCGAGGCAGCTGGTCTGGCCGGGGACCACCAGTGGCCCGATCAAGGCGTCGTGTTCACGGACCAGGACGCTCAGGTGCGGGTGGCCCCGGCTCATCAGTGCCGCCGCGACCCGGGGGTCCGCCACATCGCGGTCGAGGTAGATGGCCAAGTTGAGCGCCCGTGGAAAGATGCCGGCAGCCCCTTGCTCCACGGTCGTTCCCGGCAAGAGGTGGCAGGCGACCGTCGGATCGATCTGGCGGGCCGCGCGCCGGACAGCCTGTCCCCGGGTGAGGCCGATGTCGGTGATCCGGAAGGCGCCCGAGCCGACGTCCGCCGGGCTCACCACGGCCGGATCCTCCAGCAGGAGGGTGCCGACCCCGGCGGCGGTCAGGGCGGTGGCCAACGCTGCACCGGTGCGCCCCAGCCCGATGATCTGCACCACGCAGCGGCTCCGCGCGGCCAGCGATCCCTCGCTGTCCGCCGAGTAGACCGCGGACCAGTGGCGCGCGTCCGGGGCCAGCCGGTCGGCGCGCAAGCCGGACAAACGTTCTCCGCCGGAATCCGGAACCAGCACGGGCGCCAGCGCTGCCAGCAGCAATGCGGTCCGTTCGGCATCCAGCCCGCAACCGGTGCGCACTGCGTCCAGCTCGGCGGATTCGAACCCCTGACGCAGACGGCGCAGGAACTGCCGGTCCGGTTCTCCGGTTCCTTCGATCACCAGCCCGCCGGCCCCCAGACCGAACTGCACGGTGCCCGCAGCGAATTCGACCATGCGCAGGCCGGGATTGAGTTTCAGCTGTGCCATGGCCGCCTCCTTGCCGTTTGCCCGTGACCGGGATCGAGCTGATAATCCATGCTGGCACGCCGCCGGCCGGTGCCGGATGGTTATCCACAGAAAACGGGGCAGCGGCGATGGGTGGATGCGGGCGGTCCGAGCCACCCGGTAACCTCGACGCATGTCCCGAGCAGAGCAGACGCAGAAATCCCGCGGTTCAGTGGCACCGTCGCGGCCGGTGCCGCTGGTGGCAGGCACCGGAGAGAGCGTGCCGTTGACCACAGCCAGCGGTGCCCCCGTGGTTGTCAAACGCTCCGCGCGCCGGCGCCGGACGGTCTCGGCCGCGTGGCGGGACGGGGCTGCCGTGATCTCCATTCCCGGCCACTTTACGAAGGCGCAGGAACAGGAGTGGGTGCGGCGGATGCTGGCCAAGCTCGAAACCCGCAGCGCACGTCCGGCAGGCCGCACCGCAACCAACGACACCGAGCTGGCCCGGCGCGCGGCCGAGCTGTCGGAGCGCTACTTGGCAGGCAACGCCGTGCCGGAAAGCATCCGCTGGGTGTCCAACCAGAACGACCGCTGGGGGTCGGCAACACCGGCCCGGGGCACCATCCGCATTTCCGACAAGATCAAAGAGATGCCCGCCTGGGTGGTGGACTATGTGATCCTGCACGAGCTGGCGCATCTGTTGGAGGCTGGGCACGGGCCGCGTTTTTGGCGGCTGCTGCAGCCCTACCCGCAGCTGGAACGGGCCAAGGCCTTCCTCTCAGGCGCAGCCTTTGCCATGGGCCGCGGCCTGCAGGACGACGACGACGTGGTGGACGGAGCCGACGAAAGCGAAGGCTAGCTGCGGTCTCCGTTTCCGGAGTCGTCCGAACCGCCCTCTGCTGAACCGTTGTCGTCCCCGTTGGGGCCTGCGTCCGGGGAACTGCCATCGTCCGGCTGCCCGTCGAATCCGCCGCTCAAGAGTTTCTGCAGCGCCTCGTCGACTTCGGCCTCGGAGGCGTCGAGCAGTTTCCGGCGGGCGCTGAAGCCAGCCGGATCGTCCAGGTCCTCGGGTGTGGGCAACAGGTCGGGGTGGTTCCAGACGTCGTCGCGCCCCTCGATCCCGCGTTCCTCTTTCAGGGCCGCCCAGAGGGCCGCAGCGTCGCGCAACCGGCGAGGCCGCAGTTCCAAGCCGACCAAGGCAGCGAACGCGTGCTCAGCCGGGCCACCGGTGGCGCGGCGCCTCCGGACCGTTTCGCGCAGCGCCGGGGCAGACGGCAGGTTGGCCGCCGCGCTGGCGGTGAGTTCATCCACCCAGCCCTCGACCAACGCGAGGGCTGTTTCCAGCTTGATCAGCGCGGCATCCTGCTCCGGGGTGCGCTGCGGCATGAAAACACCCTGCGAGAGCGCCTGCTGCATAGATTCGGGGTTGCTGGGATCGATGTTGCGGGCGACTTCTTCGATCCGCCCCATATCGATGTGGATGCCGCGCGCATAGCTTTCGATCGCACCCAGCAGATAGCCGGACAGCCAGGGCACGTGCGTGAACAACCTGGTGTGGGCCGCCTCGCGGATGGCCAGGAAGAGCAGTACATCCTGCGCAGGAATGTCCAGGCCTTCGCCAAAGGACTTGACGTTGGCCGGCAGCAAAGCCATCTTTCCCTCCACCAGCGGAACGCCGATGTCGCTGGAACTGACCACGTCCTTGGCCAGAGCGCCGACAGCCTGCCCCAACTGCATGCCGAACATCGCACCGCCCAGGTTCTGCAGCATGGAATGCGCCCCGCCGAGCATCTGCTTCATCTCTTCCGGTACCTGCTCGGTGAGAGCAGAGGTCAGCGCGAACGCGATGCTGTTGGCAACCGGCTCCGTCAGCCGCTTCCAGGTGGGCAACGTAGCCTCGACCCATTCAGCTCGGGACCATGCGCGGCCAATGACACCCGTACCGGGAATTGTTGTGGCGGGGTCAAGCCACATCTCGGCCAAGCGGAGCGCTTCGTCAATAGCCCGGGTCTGCTGCGCGGATACCGACGGGTCGCTGTCCGAAGCCGCCACCTTACGGGCGTTTTCATGCGCCAGTTTCCAGTTGACCGGCCCTTCAGATGGGGCGTTCATCATGGCTTGGACCTGCTGGAACATCTGGGCCAGGGCGTTGGGATCGGAGGGCAGTCCTGCGGCCTTCGCCATGGCTGCGGGATCTATGTCCCCTGCCTGACCGCCGAAAAGCCGCGCGAACATCTCCGAGAGCGGATCCTGCGCGTCGTCATCTGGCTGCTTGGGGGTCATCACTACCACCGGTCCTCAAGGGGTTGGAACGGGCACGGGCCGCAGCGGCTGCCGGAGGGGAGGCGGCGGGGGACTGTGCCCGGGATGTTGCGTCACTCCCACGTTACCGGCAGGCGGGATTCCTTGTCGCGCCGGAGGTCATGCAGTTCGCTCTAGGCCGAGCAGGCCTGGCACCGCCAATGCCAGGCCGACGGCGTACGCTAGAGCAGGCGCCACCGGCGCCAACAGGCGGCCGTACCGTCTGCGTCGACCCGAAGAGCTGCAGAGGGAAAACATCAGGTGACACAGTCCACCAGCAACGGCACTGAGCCCGGCGCATCCGGCTGGGCGGGCGGTGGTGCAGGCCCGCAGCCGGCGCCGCGGCCCAGGGACCGCAGGGGACCGGTCATGGCGGCCGCTGCAGTCGTGGCCGTTGTGACCGGGGCGGTAGGACTGGCGCTGCCGGCCGGATACGTCATCGAAACGCCGGGGCCGGCGATCAACACCATCGGCGAAGTCTCCGGAACGCCGCTCATCGAGGTTCCGGACCACCAGACGTATAAAACTTCCGGCGCCCTGGATCTCACAACGGTGTATGTGGAGGGCGGACCCAACTCGCACGTCAACATGCTGCAGGTCCTGGCCGCCTGGGCGAACCCGCAGCGCAGCGTCGCGCCCACCGACCTGGTCTATCCGCCTAACGTGACGCAAAACGATATTCAACAGCAGAACGCTGCGTTGATGGCGTCGTCGCAGGAGTCTTCAGTCGCGGCGGCTTTGACTCAGCTGGATGTGAAGTACTCGCAGACGCTGTCGGTAGCCGACTTCACCCCGGACGCCGCGGCAGCCGGGAAGCTGGAGTCGCGGGACACCATACGGACGGTCAACGGCCGGCCGGTCACCGGCATCGACGTGCTGCGCGAAGAGCTTAATGCCAGTGAGGGTGCGCCGGTGGAACTGGGCATTACCCGCGACGGTCGGCAGGAAACCGTTGACGTCGCTCCCAAGGCCAACGGCGACGGCGTGTACCAGTTGGGCGTCCTGCTGGGGACTGAATTCGACTTCCCGTTCAAAGTGAAGATCCAACTGGACAACGTGGGCGGCCCCAGCGCCGGCATGATGTTTGCACTGGGCATCATCGACACCCTGACCCCAGGGGAGATGACCGGCGGCAAGCACTTTGCCGGAACCGGCACCATCGACGCCGACGGCACCGTCGGACCGATCGGCGGCATCCGGCAGAAAATGTTGGGCGCGGCAGAAGCCGGGGCTACCGTGTTCCTGGCGCCGGAGGCCAACTGCGCTGAGGTTGCCGGCCATGTTCCGGACGGCCTGCAGGTGGTTTCGGTGGCTACCTTGGACGACGCCGTCCACGCCGTGACGCTGGTCGGTGAAGGCGGGGACGCCTCATCCTTGCCTGGCTGCAGCTGATTCCTTTCAGCTGGGGCGGTCACATTCAGGCAACAGTAACGGCTTGGCCGCCGCAGCGGTTCGCCCGCGCCGGTGCTGACAAGGCAGAATGGGGCAGGAACCCTCCGAGACGTCCGTTCGTGGTACTAGGGGGTGTTTCCCCGGCAGCGGCGGGTTCGTCGCGATGCTCAACACGCAAATAACGAGGTAACGAGTGACGTTCGGACAAGACCGGTCCTACAGCGACCGGCCAACACCGCCCAGCAATTCTGGCAAGAAGCGCTCCGCACTGGTACCCACCCTGATTGTGGTGGCTGTTCTGGTGGTCGGCTTCGTCTTCTTCTCCCAGATCTACGCAGACATCCTCTGGTACAACCAGCTGGGCTATCTGGAAGTCTTTCTCAAAGAAAACGGCACTCGGATCGCCATCTTCCTGATTGCCTTCCTGATCATGGGCCTTGCCGTCTACTTCAGCCTCCGGGTGGCGTATCGGTCGCGCCCGGTGTACGCGCCGGACAGCTCACTGCAGGACAATCTGAACCGGTACCAGCAGCAGCTGGAACCGGTGCGCCGCCTATTGATGGTGGGCATCCCGGTGGTGCTCGCCGGTTTCGCCGGCACCGCCGCCGCAACGGCATGGCAAACCGTGCTGCTGTTCTTCAACCAGCAGCCGTTCGGCCAGGCCGATCCGCAGTTCGGTCTGGACTACAGCTTCTACATGAACACGCTGCCGTTCCTGGGTTTCATCAACGGCTTCTTGATCAGCGTGGTGCTGATCGCCGGCATTGCCGGGCTGCTGACTCACTACCTTTACGGTGGCATCCGGCTGGAGGACAAGGGCTTTTTCGCCTCGACGGCTGCCAAAATCCACGTGGCTGTTTTCGCCGCGCTTTTCCTGATCCTGCAGGGCATCAATTACTGGCTCGACCGATACGCCACGGTGCAGTCCGACGCCGGGAAGTGGACCGGGGCGCTGTACACGGACGTCCATGCGGTGATTCCTACCAAGGCCATCCTGGCCGTCGCCGCAATACTGGTGGCCATCCTGTTCATCGTTTCCGCGTTCGTCGGACGCTGGCGCCTGCCGATCGTCGGCACCGCGATGCTCATCGTGACGGCGATTCTGGCTGGCGGCGTCTACCCGTGGATCGTGCAGCGTTTCCAGGTGGAACCCAACGAACAGAAGGTTGAAGCCGACTACATTCAACGGAATATCGCGCTGACGCAACTGGCCTATGGGCTGGACAAGATTGAGTCCACCAACTACAAGGCAACGTTGGAGGCTGAAGCCGGTGCGCTCCGCAAGGATGCGGAGACCACGGCGAACATTCGCCTGCTGGACCCGAACCTGGTCTCCGATGCGTTTGCCCAGTTGGAACAGTTCCGGCAGTACTACCAGTTCGATAAGACCCTCAACGTGGACCGCTACAAGATCGACGGCGAGGTGCAGGACACCGTCATTGCCGTGCGTGAGCTGAATACCGCGGGCGTGCCGGCCGGCTGGGTCAACGAGCACCTGCTCTACACGCACGGCTACGGGGTGGTGGCAGCCGCCGGCTCCAGGGTCGAACCCGACGGGAAACCCTCCTTCCTGCTCTCGGGCATCCCGACCCAGGGGAAGCTGGCCAACGACTCCAGCTATGAGCCGAGGATTTATTTCGGCGAAAAGTCGCCGGACTATTCGATCGTGGGCGCGCCCAAGGGCAGCAACCCGATCGAGATCGACAGGCCGCAGAGCGCCAACGCCGAAACGGACACCCGGAATACTTTCGACGGCGACGGCGGTCCGCGCATCGGCAATTGGTTCAACCGCTTGGTTTACGCCTTGAAGTTCCAGTCCACCGACCTGATGGTTTCCGATGCCGTCAACTCCGAGTCCCAGATCCTCTACGACCGCAATCCCCGCGAACGTGTCGAGAAGGTGGCTCCCTACCTGACCGTGGACGGCAACGCCTATCCGGCGATCGTGGACGGCAGGGTGAAATGGATCGTCGACGCGTACACCACCAGCAAGGCTTTTCCGTACTCGACGCCGCAGCAGCTGGAATCAGCAACGACCGATTCGACCACCAGGGAAGGCGCCACGGTCGCCCTGCCCGCCGAGGACGTCAACTACATCCGCAACTCCGTCAAGGCAACTGTCGACGCCTACGATGGGTCGGTGGACTTGTACGCTTGGGATGACCACGATCCGCTGCTCAAGGCTTGGGAGAAAGTCTTCCCGACCACGATCAAGCCGTACAGCGAAATGTCGGCCGACCTGATGGCCCACGTTCGCTACCCTGAGGACCTCTTCAAAGTGCAGCGTGAGCTGCTCACCCGCTACCATGTGACCGACGTCGGCCAGTTCTACGAGAACTCGGACGCGTGGAGCGTCCCCGCGGACCCGACCTTGGGCGAGGGTTCGTCGGTGAAGCAGCCGCCGTATTACCTGTCACTGAAGATGCCCAATCAGGACCAGGCCTCGTTCTCCTTGACCACTCCGTTCATTCCATTCACGCCGCCGGGCCAGCCGGCCCGGAACGTGCTGTACGGATTCCTGTCCGTCAACGCCGATGCCGGCACCGGTAAGGCTGGAGAGAAGGCGGAAGACTACGGCACCATGCGGCTGCTTGAAATGCCGCGGGACATCACGGTGCCAGGTCCCGGCCAGGCACAGAACCTGTTCAACTCGGACACCGAAGTGTCGCAGGCGCTGAACCTGCTGCGCCAGGGTGCCTCCGAAGTGATCAACGGAAACTTGCTCAGCCTGCCGGTCGGCGGCGGCATGTTGTACGTGCAGCCGGTCTACGTCCAGTCCTCGGGCGCCTCCTCCTACCCGATCCTGCGCCGCGTGCTGGTCAGCTTCGGCGAGTCGGTGGGCTTCGCTCCGACGCTCTCCGAAGCATTGGACCAGGTCTTCCAGGGCGATTCGGGTGCCACCACCGGCGACCAAGGCAACGTCGGTGAGACACCGTCAACGCCGGCGGCTCCGACCACGACCACGTCCGAGGAAAAGCTGCAGACAGCGCTGCAGACGGCCCGTACTGCAATCCAGGACGGACAAGCAGCGTTGGCCAAGGGTGACTTCGCAGCCTACGGCGAAGCGCAGAAGCGCTTGCAGAAGGCGCTCCAGGATGCGATCGACGCCGAAGGGGCCATCTCCGGAGCCACCCAGGAGGGCGCCGGCGGCTCCACCGCGCAGCCGTCGCCCCAGGCAACCGAGGGCAAATGACCGATTTGCTTCACCATCCCGCGGCCGGTAATGTATTCACTGCGCCGCGGGGTGGAGCAGTTCGGTAGCTCGCTGGGCTCATAACCCAGAGGTCAGAGGTTCAAATCCTCTCCCCGCAACGAGAAGTGAGAGCCCCGTCCGATGTCACATCGGGCGGGGCTTTCGCATGCTCGGGTCCACTGCGCGGAACCCCGGGCCTACACGGCGTGGACCACGGGCGGATAGAATGGTTTCACCCGTTTCCGATTTTCCCCTGGAAAGATCGCTGTTTATCCCATGCTTGAATCAGTGCCCAGCTATGCCCTCGCCGCCGGAGTAGCAGCCTTATTCAATCCATGCAGCCTGCTGTTCTTACCGGTATGGCTCGCCATGGTCGCCGCCCGTGCCTCAGGCAGCCCAACGTCAGCAGGTTTGCGCTGGTCTGCCGCGGCGGCGCTGGCCCTGGCTGGCGGCTACGCTGTCTCGTTCTCGGTGGCGCTGATGGCCACCGGCGGCCAAGCGTCCGCGGCGGCCGCCTTGGCTTATGTCTCCGCCGGGACAGGGATGCTGATCGTGCTGCTGGCATCCTTCCTGGTCGCCGGCGGCCGTGTGCCGCTGTTGCAGGCGGCGTCACCGCTTGGCGGAATAAGCATCCGGCTCGGCGGCCTCGTTGTCGCCGGGGCCGTGACCGGACTGGCTTCGTTGGCGCCGCAACTTCCGGAACTGCTGGCGGAAATGGAAGGAGAGCTGGGAACCGGTGTGGGAGCCGCCGGTGTGGAGATCGCCGCGTACCTCCTCGGCCTGCTCGCCGGGTTCGGCCTTCTCTGTGCCGCCGCGTCATGGCTGGGGAGTGCTGCCGGGCGTCGGTGGCCCGCCAGTGGAACCGTAGTGGACAAGGCGCAAGGGTACCTGCTCCTGCTTGCCGGGCTGGGCACGGCCTACTACGCCTTCTTCGCCGCGCGGGACGCCGCAGGGACCAAGGTCGAAGACCGCCTGATCGACGCCGCTCACGGCGTCCACGGGTTGCTGATAGACGTGCTGGAGGCCATCCCGGTGTGGCTGATCCCGGCTGCCTATGCAGCGCTGACAGGCTGGCTCCTGCTGCGTAAGCCGCGGCCCAGAAGCGAAGAAGAGTCTTCGAGCGGCACCGCTGCTGTCCCGGTCGCTGCCGCGTTGTCAGCCGCAAGGCCTGCGCCGGCGTCCTCGGTGCGTCCCCGCCGGCGTCCGCTGCCGGAGCGGGACGGGGGAGAGGCAGCGTTGCGGGAGCCGAAGACCGGCCCGCTGGAGACAGAGGGGCACCGGCCGCGGCATTTCAATCCGAAGGCGCTCCGCCGCGCCCGGTATGTCCCGGCCCGGCCTAGGCGCGGCGCCAGCCACCGCTTCCTCCGGGCCGTAAAGCCTCGACGCTAAAGGACATGGCTCCGGCCGCACCTTCCCCAGGTGCGGCCGGAGCCCTTCAACGTGCCTCGGTCGGATGGGGTCAGTAGGTTTCCGAGGTGGCTTCCTTGCCGGCCTCCAGCGACGAGGGCGCCGTGCTGCTACCGGCCTTCAGGGCGGCCAGCCTTGCCTCCACTTCGGTTTGTTCGCCGAGGTCTTCCAGGCTTTCGAACTGGGCATCCAGGCTGGAGGCAGCAAGTTCGGCCTGGCCACGGACCCTCGCTTCTTCGCGGCGGATCTTTTCCTCGAAGCGGCCGACTTCGCTGGTGGGGTCCAGAACGTCGATGCTCTTGATAGCGTCGTGCACCTGTGTCTGGGCCTGCACGGTCTTGGAACGGGCAATCAGTTCGTCGCGCTTGTTCTGCAACTCATTGAGCTTGCCCTTCATCTGGTTGAGGCCATGCTTGAGCTTTTCGACGATCTCGGTCTGTGACGCGATGGTCGGCTCGGCGCCCTTGGCTTCGTTCTCGGAGGAAATCTGCCGCTGGATCGCTACCTTGGCGAGGTTGTCGAATTTCTCGGCATCAGCCGACTGTCCCGAGGAACGGTATTCGTCGGCCTTCCGGCTGGCAGCCAACGCCTTGTTGCCCCAGCTGTTGGCGTTCTCAAGGTCCTGGTTGTAGTCGTCCTGCAGCATTCGCAGGTTGCCGATGGTCTGTGCGACGGCGCTTTCGGCTTCGGCGATGTTGTTCGTGTAGTCGCGGACCATCTGGTCCAGCATTTTCTGCGGATCCTCGGCCTGATCGATCAATGAGTTGATGTTTGCCTTGGCCAGCTGGGCGATGCGGCCGAAAATGGAGTGCTTTACCACGATGATGCCTTTCGATCTGGGTTACTCGGACTGTTTGCCTTCCAAGCAGCCGGTGTGGCTGCCCAGTCTGTCTGCTCTAGAAGTTGCCGCCGGCCCCGCCTCCGTCACCGAAGCCACCGAATCCGCCGCCGAAGCCGCCTCCGTCTCCGAAGCCGCCGAATCCGCCGCCGCCGAAGACGTCGCCGCCTCCGCCGCCGAAGATTCCGCCGCCGCCCTGCGAGCCGTGGCCGCCGTGCAGAATGGAATCGATCAGGATGCCGCCGAGGATCGCGCCGCCCAAACCGCCGCCCCGGCCCCCGAACATCCCGCCCCCGCCGAAGCCGCCCATGCCGCCGAAACCGTCCACGTCCTGTTGGGCCATTTGGCTGGCCTGTTGGGCCAGGGCATTGGCCTGCCGGGCGTAATTGAGGGCCTGCTCCGGATCGGAGTCCGCGATCGCCAGCGCATGGTCGAGGTTCCGTTCGGCCTCGGCCAGCCGCGTTCGGGCCTCGCTGCGGACCCCGCCGCGGCGGGCCTGGATGTAATCGGAGGTGCCGGAGATCTGGGCCTGCGCCGACATGATGGCGTGCTGCAGGGCCTCCCGGGCACGCCGGTTGCGGTCCTGAGCGTCCCGGATACCCGAGAGCGAGGCATCCAGCAGCGCCACCGCCTCCTCAAGCCGTTGCACCATCATGATCGGATCGATGCGTCCTCCGGCGACTTGCTGCTGGACCGAGGACAGCGCTGCCTCCAAGCCGGCCACCGGCCCGGCCAGCTCGGGATGCTGCCCGGAGGCCATGATGGCTTTGGCCTGGGCGATGTCCTGGGCAGCATCGGAGACGGTCCGTTCCATGCTGGTGCGGGCGTCGTCGAGGTCCTTGGCCGTCTTGGCGATGGCTTCCAGCAGGATGTTGGCCTGGTGCAGGCTTTCCTCGGCGGCACGCACAGCGATCACGGCGGCGCTGCGGTCTCCCTCGTCCAGCTTGCCCTGGGCGGTGTTGGCCGCGTTCTCGACGAAATCCAGCCGCTCTCCGGCCTGGTCGATGTTATCCGCGACCTGCTGGAGCGCACTGTCTGCATAGCGGGCGCGTAGCTGCTGTAGCCGCGCCGCGCCGTCGTCCAGCCGGCCGCGGGTTTCCTGCGCAGCAGCGCGTGCCTGCTCAAGTGCCTGCGGCGCTGTCTTTTCCAGCTCCCGCAGTGCGTCGAAGTCTTCCTTGTGCGCCTGCAGGGAATCGTTGACCGCTTCACAGCGGCGGATGATGTCGCCCAGCCAGGCCCGCTGCTCCTCTTCGGTATCTGGAATATGGTCGTCGAGCTGCTGCTGCAGCTTGAACGACTCCATCATGTGGGACTTGGCCGCCGCGATGTCCTCGCGGAACGGCTGCACTGCTTCATCGCCGTACTGCGCCATGGCGAAGCCCAGTTCCTGCTCGCTGGATTTGATCGCGTCATCCGCGGCCACCAGCAAGCTTCCGGCCTTCTTCCGCAGGTCCGCCACGGACATGGCGTCATGCGGATCGATGGGACGGCCGTCGGTGCCGGCCATCAGCTGCGGCTGCCGGCGGAGGTTCTTCTTCCGCTTGGACCGGGTGTACAGCAGCGCCGCAGCACCGCCCACCACTACCACGCCGCCGATCAGCAGCATTGGGGCCAGCGAGACACCGCCGCCTCCACCGGATTTGACCGATCCGTCGCCGCCGGTGGCAGCGTCCTTGACGGCAGCCACCGTGGTGAGGGCTGCGTCCGCCCACTGGTCTTGGCTCAGCGCGGGCAGGGCCGACCGGAAGATGTTCTGGTCCTTGGAAACCACCGGGTTGCCTTCAGCCGATTGGAAGTACGCCTCTCGGGTATCCACGGCGACAGCGAGCATGCTGTCGGTGGACCCCATCGAGTTCAGCTTCGACGTGTCCAGCACCCACTGCTTGCGGTCGGTCGGATCGCTGAAATCGTCCACGTATACGATGTAGACGCTCAGGCCTTCGGACTGCTGCAATTCACGGACGGCATCCTCGACTTCGCCGGTCCGGGCACCCAGCACACCGGCCTGGTCCGCCACAAACTCACCTGGCGGAAAGTCGACCGGAGGCACGGCGTGCGCCAGTGCAGCCGGCGCAAGGAAGACTGCGGTCAGGCCGGCTATGGCCGCCAGACGCCTGAACGGTGAACGCATAAAGGTCCCTTCGGCAAACGCAAACTGGGGCCGTGGTGCCCCGGCTCGTCAGCATGGTTCCACCCCGAACGGGGAGGCTCCGCCATTGTGATTCTATGGTCCTGTATTTGGCACAGTCCACCGACGCCCTCCGCCTGCGGCGAACGCGGCAGCCGCCGGTGCACCAAAACGGAGGGGCTGCGTGCTGCGCTCCACCGGTAGGCGGCGCCCTGCGACGGGGGTGCGCGCCGCCGTCGCACGCATCCGGCTGCTTCCCAGAAACCTTTCAGGAAACGTGCGACGTTATCCCAGCGATGCCGTGCATAGTGGACTGCAGACCAAGAAAGGACCTGCCATGACTGAGAATAACCAGGAACCGGAGCAGCGGCCGGCGCGGCCAGTACCGCCGCAGCCGCAGAATCCGCCGGCCTTCGGAGCCGGGAAGCAGCAGTCCGCTGCCAACGACACCGAGCAGTTCAGTTCACCGGCACCTGATGCAGGCCGGCAGGTCCCGGCACAGGAACAGACGCAGGCGCAGACGGCCCCGACGCTTCAGTACGGCCAGTACTCGCCGGGTACTTTTGGCCAGTACGCCTACGGCCACGACGCGTCTTCCAGCCACGGCGGCTACGGCAGCCACGGCTACGGGACAACTCCCGGCTCTGGCGGCGGGCAGCAGACCACGGTCAGCACCAAGAAGCGTTTCGGCACCGGGACGCTGATTGCCGGCATGCTGCTTGCGGGTCTGGCCGGCGGCGGCGTGGCAGTGGGGTCGCAGGCCCTGGCTGATGGTTCTGCCGGCACCTCGATGACCGGCAGCGCGCCCAAGCAGTTGATCGTGAACAACACCGACTCGGTCAACGAAATCACCGCGGCCGCGGCAAAAGCCTCGCCCAGCGTAGTGACGATCTCGGTGGCCAGCGGCAATACCGGCGGTTCCGGATCCGGCATCATCCTGGATACCGAGGGCCACATCCTCACCAACACGCATGTGGTGACGCTGGGCGGCCAAACGTCCAACCCCGGCGTCGAGGTACGCACCAGCGACGGCAAGGTGCACAAGGCCAAGGTGGTGGGCACCGACCCGCTTTCGGACCTGGCCGTGATCAAGATCAACGCCGAAGGCCTCACGCCGGCGACGTTCGGCGACTCCGAAAAACTGAATGTCGGCGACACCACCATCGCCATCGGCGCGCCGCTGGGCCTGGCGGGCACCGTCACCGACGGGATCGTGTCCACGTTGAGCCGGACCATCAGCGTCTCCTCCTCTGCGGTTCCGGAAAATTCCGGCGACAGCGCCCAGCCCAGTCCGGGCGACCAGTTCAACTTCCAGTTCCCCGGCGAGAAGCAGTCTGCGAACCAGGGCAGTATCTTCCTGAACGTGATCCAGACCGACGCGGCCATTAACCACGGCAACTCCGGCGGCGCACTGGTGAACACGAAAGGTGAGGTCATCGGCGTCAACGTGGCCATCGCGTCCGCCAGCCAGGACAGCGGCAGCATCGGCGTCGGCTTCTCCATCCCCAGCAACTACGCACAGCGGGTTGCCCAGGAACTGATCCAGGACGGGTCGGCCAGCCACGGCATGCTCGGCGTCTCGGTCACCGCGAAGGCCTCCGGAAACTCCTCCGGCAACACGCAGTTCTCAGTCGGCGCCGACGTGGTCGAAGTGGTGGAGGGTTCTCCCGCGGAGAAGGCCGGGCTGCAGAAGGGCGATGTGATCACCGGAGTGGAAAACCGCGTCATCGGCGACAGCCAGTCCTTGACCGCCGCTATCCGCGAGCATGCCGCCGGCAGCACCGTGCAGGTCACCTATCTCCGTGGCGGCGAGACGCATACCGCCGACGTGACCTTGGGCGAAGGCAAAGCCTGACCTCAACAGTTCCCGCGACGCGCTTGCGGCCCTGCCACTGACGGCAGGGCCGCAAGTGTTTACCGACGCGGCGTTCCCGGTAAGGTTAGGGTGTTTGCAGCGACCCGCAACACCCGCGCGGGCCGTGGACGGCGGAAGGAAGTTCAGCGAGGATGCAAAAAGCAGCAGGCACAGCCTTGAACATCGTGGTGCTGGTCAAATACGTACCGGACGCCCAGTTCGACCGCCACCTGACCGGCGATCCGGCAACGGTGGACCGGTCCGAGAGCATCCTGTCCGAACTGGACGAATACGCCATTGAATCCGCCCTGCAGTTGGCGGAGGAGCGGGGCGGGCCGAAGGCGGGCAACCGGATCATTGCGCTGACTATGGGCCCGGCAGCAGCAGCCACTGCCGTGAAGAAAGCCCTGCAGATCGGCGCCACCGAAGGCCTGCATGTGAACGACGACGCGCTGGCCGGCTCCGACGCCACCGGAACCTCGCTGGTCCTGGCGGCGGCCATCCGCAGCCTCGGCGACGTCGACCTGGTGCTCACCGGCATGGCGTCCACCGACGGCGAGACCTCGCTGGTTCCGGCGCAGTTGGCCGAACGCCTGGGCCTGCCGCAGCTGACCTTTGCCGCCAGCCTGGAGGTGGACGGGACCACGGTCCGTGCCCGCCGCGACGGGGACACCCATGCCGACAGCCTCGAAGCCGAACTTCCGGCGCTGGTGTCCGTCACCGACCAGATCAACGAACCGCGCTACCCGAACTTCAAGGGCATCATCGCGGCCAAGAAAAAGACGGTTGCCACCGTGACGCTGGCGGATCTGGGCATCCAGCCCTCCGAGGTCGGCACCGCCGGCGCCTGGACAGCCGTCCGGGCGGCTGAAGCGCGCCCGCCGAGATCGCAGGGAACCATCATCAACGATGAGGGCGACGCCGGCATCCGCCTGGTGGACTTCCTGGCCGCCCAAAACCTGCTCTAGTCCGCCACGGAAACCGCGAAGGATATCGGCACCATGCCTACAATTCTTGTCTTTATCGACCATCCCGGCCCTGCACTGCACAAGGCCCAGCTGGAACTGCTCACGCTGGCGCGCAACATTGGCGAGCCGGTCGCAGCGTTCAACGGAGACCTTACCGACGCCGTCCGGACCGCACTCGGCGAATACGGCGTCGGCGCCATCTACCGGCCGTCCACGGACCTGGACGGTGCCTTGGTTGCACCGAAGGCCGCGTTCGTGGCCGCTGCCGCCCGTGAAGCCCACCCGGCAGCCGTGCTGCTGACCAACACGTTCGAAGGCAAGGAAATTGCCGCCCGAACCGGAATCAAGCTGGATTCCGGCGTGATCACCGACGCCATCGGCGTCTCCGCCGACCTGATTGTGACCAAGAGCGTGCTCGCCGGTGCCTACATGGTGCAGGCACAGGTCGGCAGAGGGACGCCGATCATCACCGTGAAGGCCAACGCCGTCACCGCGGCTCCCGCGCCCGCAGCAGCGGTGCCGGAGGTGGCGACGGTGGACGCCGGGGACTTCGGTCCTGCGGCCCGCATCACCCACCGCACGGAGAAAGCAGCCAGCGGCCGGCCGGCGCTGACCGAGGCCCGCGTGGTAGTGGCCGGCGGCCGCGGCACCGGCGGAGACTTCTCCCCGATCGAGGATCTGGCCGATGCCTTGGGCGGGGCGGTCGGCGCATCCCGGGCCGCCACCGACGCCGGCTGGATCGAGCACTCGGCACAGGTGGGCCAGACCGGCCAGACCGTCTCGCCGCAACTATATGTCTCCGCCGGCATCTCCGGCGCCATCCAGCAGAAGGCCGGCATGCAGACAGCCAAGGTGATTGTGGCGGTCAACAACGACGCCGACTCCCCGGTTTTCGAGATTGCCGACTTCGGCATCGTGGGCGACCTGGCTGAAGTGTTGCCACAGGCTGCCGCCGAGATCCGACGGCGGAAGGGCTAGCCGCGGTGACTGTTGCGGAGTTCATGCCAGCACGGGTCCTCGTTTTCGCCGCACACCCGGACGACCTGGACTTCGGTGCGGCAGGCACCATCGCCCGCTGGACAGCCGCGGGCGTGCAGGTGAGTTACTGCATCATGACCGACGGCGACGCCGGCGGCTTCGACGACGACCAGCGGGCCGGCATCGTGGAACTGCGGGCGGCGGAGCAGGCGAAGGCAGCCGCGCTGGCCGGCGTAACGGACCTGCATTTCCTGCACCAGCCCGACGGCTATCTGGAACCCAGCCACGACGTGATCCGACAGACGGTGGCGTTGATGCGGCAAATCCGTCCCGACATCGTGCTGTCCATGCACCCGGAGCGGGCCTGGGACCGGATCCAAAAGAGCCACCCGGACCACTTGGCCTGCGGCGAAATCGTGACCCGCGCGATCTACCCGGCGGTGGAGAACCCGTACGCCTATCCGGAACTGCTTGAGGCAGGGCTGGCAGCCTACAAGGTGCCCTATCTGTGGTTCTACGGCGGCCCCCGGGAACGGGAGAACCACTTCGTGGACATCACCGACTGGGTCGACACCAAACTGGCAGCCATCCGGATCCACGCAAGCCAGCACCCGGACCTGGCCGCCATGGACGCCCGTGTGCGGCAAAACCTGGCGGAGAACGGCGAGCGCGGCGGCCTCCCCGCAGGCCGCAGCGCGGAGGCTTTTCACGTGGTGGGGATCAACACGCCGGAGACCATCGCCGGATTCTGAGACAGCGCGGGCTGGCCGGCCGCCGGAGGGCCTGCGCCGCCGGCGGGCGCCCGATTCTGACGCCGGATTCTGACGGCGGCAGCTAGCCCGCCGGGGTGGGAATGACGACGGCGAACGGCAGGCTGGGGGACTCCGCCCCGCCAGGTGCCTCAACCGAGACGGCCAGTTCCCGTGAGGTGGAGATGCCGTCGATGACCACCGGGTTGCCGGCGGTGATGTCCGCGGCATCGATTGTGCCGGCCGACACCGGCGCGGAGCCGTCCAGCGGAACCCGCCAGACCTGGTAGGTGCGCCCCTCGGACGCCGCGACATCGTTGAAGGTCAGGACAGCAGCGTTCTTGCCCAGCGAGACCGAGGCGTCCACGCTGCCGCCGCCTTCGAATTCCTGCTGGCTGGTGACGACGTCAGGAGCGCCGGCGACGTCCTTATCGGAGGTGCCGCCGAGGGCTCCGGCCACGGCGATGGCGCCGATAATCACCACGATGGCAGCCAAGGCCAACAACAGCCACTTGGTCACCGGCGGCATCGGCCGCCGCACGTCCTCGTCAGTTCCGCCGGTCAACTGGTCGGCGTGCAGCACGGAATGGTCCGCATCCGCTGCTGCGTAGTCGTTCCCCTCAAAGTTTTCAGGGCTGGCCAGGCGATCAGATGGCTGTGGCGTATCCATAGGGTGCCAGTCTATCGGTCCCCGAGCGGGGCAGCTTCTCCGCCGCCGACACGCTGCTGTTTCCGCCGCGCGCTACAGCTTCGCCCCGGCAAAGTTATGCTGCCGCCAGGCTTCATAGACGGCGATCGAGGCCGAGTTGGCCAGGTTCAGCGACCGCAGCGACGGCAGCATGGGCAGGCGCAGGCGTGCCGTCACGTGGGCATCCTGCTTGACCGCATCCGGCAGCCCGACGGACTCCGGGCCGAACATCAGCACGTCGCCGGGAACGTAGGAGACGTCCGTGTAGGAGGTCTCGCCGTCGGACGTAAAGGCGAAGACCCGTTCCGGCTGCAGGGCTTGCCAGGCCGCCTCCAGGTTGGCGTGGACGTGCACCACGGCCAGGTCGTGGTAGTCCAAGCCGGCACGGCGGAGTTTGGCGTCTTCGAAATTAAAACCCAGCGGTTCAACCAGGTGCAGTTCGGCTCCGGTAACCGCGGCCAGCCGGATGGCGTTGCCGGTATTGCCGGGGATTTCGGGCGTGTAGAAGAGGATGCGGAACACGGACTCCATCCTAAGCGCGCCGGCGCGCCGTCCCGGACCGGCCTGCACCGTCCGTTCAGGGAACCCGGCGCGGGTCAGCTGTGCATGCCGGCCAGCAGCCGGGCGAGCGAGGGGACATGGACTGTGTTCGGTGCCGGTCCGGAGGAGAGGAATTGCTTGACTTCGCGCACCAGCCGGGCGGCGTTGACCACGTGCACCGGCGCAATGCCGTCGGGATCGTACCCGCGCGTGTAGTCGATCACGGGTTCGTGCAGATTCCCATCGGCGGAATGGATCACAATCCAGCCGGTGACATTCAGTTCCGGGAACAGCTCCTGCATCCGCCGCACCGCCGGTGCCAGCTGCGGCGGTTCCACCACGCGGCCGTCCTTGTGCAAGGTCCGCCCGTCCCAGCGGAAGTTTCCCCGCGGCAGCAGCATCGAATCGATTAGCGCCAACCGGTAGCCGGCCAGCAGCGCATGGTCAATGAAGCCGTTGTCGGCCGGCGAGTGCAGGCCGTTGACCAGCCGCGCGGACGGAATGGCAGGCAATATCTGCCGGCTGATCAATTGCACGCTCAGCGCCTCGCGGCGCAGTCTGGCGCCGGCGCCGAAGATTCCGCGCTTGCGCGGGACACCGTGGATTCGCTGGCGGGCAATGTTCTCTGCCAGGCCGGAGGAGGCCTCGGAGGAGCCATAGTCGGGAACATAGACCGGTGCATCCGACGCCGAGGGGCCGCGCTGTCCGGGTGTCCGTCGGGGCGCCGCGGACGCCGCGAAGGACTCGGCGCTGTCGGTCCGCGCGGCCGGGGACGTCGCAGCGCCGTAGGACCGGTCATAGCGGGACCGGGTCTGCGGGTTGCTCAGTACTTGATAGGCCAGGCTCACGCGACGGAACTCGGCGGGGTCCCCGCCGTGGTCCGGGTGGGTAGCGCGTGCAGCCCTGCGGTACGCGGCCTTGATCTGCTGTGGGGTGGCATTGACCGGCAGTCCCAAGGCGTCGTAGTGGGATGGGGGAGTCACCGGCCGCCTCTCTGTAGGGTCTGGGGTCCTGCGCGAAGCCCAGTGTAACCGCCGGGAACCGATCGCCGTCGCCAGCAATCCGCATGCCGCGTGAGTGGTGGTGGGCGGACGGAATGGTTTACTTTGCAGTCAACGCGCTGGCGGGCGCGCAGGTTCCGCCGGGCCTTGTGCCGCCGGGGACCGGAAGCTATGCCGACGGGGAGCCCGGCAGGCTTCCGCTGTCGGTCGACGTGGTGCCCGCTCCACTGTCGGCGGCGATATAACGCAGCAGCAGCATGGACCCTGACTCCAGCACCTGGCGCAGTTCCAGCCGCTGCAGCGACTGGCCGGGAACATGGTCCGAGATCCGCTTGCCAGTGCCGCCGGCCAGCAGCGGGCTGATGGTCAGGCACAGTTCGTCGACCAGTCCCGCGGCCTGGAAACTGCCAAGGAGGGTGGGGCCGCCCTCGCTGTGCAACTGCTGGTAACCGCGGGCTGCCAGCGCCTTCACCATTAGCGCCGGTTCCACCCGGGTGGTGCCTGCGTCGACCACATCCGCCACAGGTTCCAGCGCGCGGCGGCGGGTCGCGGGGGACGCGGCGCTGGTCAACACGATCGGCCGCACCGGCGCGGCCGTGAAGAACTCGCTGCCCGGATCAAGGTCCAGCGAGCCGGAGACCACCGCGACGGGCGGATGGGGGCTCATGCCCCGCGCGGTGCGCCAGCCCTGGGACTCGGCCGAGAGCAGTTCGCCGCCATAGCCCTCTGCCCGAATGGTCCCGGCACCGACCACCAGCACGTCGGCCAGCCGCCGCAGCAGCAGGAAGACCCGCTGGTCCACCTCGTCGCCCAGTGTTCCGGAGCGGCCCTCGTAGGTAGCCGCTCCGTCCAGGCTGGCAACGAAGTTGAACCGGACCCACGGACCGGACCGGGGAAGTTCGCCGTACCAGTCCAGCAGGTCCTGGTCGGTGGCCTGCTCCGGCCCGGGCGGCAGGATGCGCCGGATCGGCCTGGTCACGGCGCCGCCGGTTCGTTGGCTTCGCCCATGTTGTGCTTGAGGTAGGAGGGTTCGCGCCAACCCAGCACGGCCTCGGCCATCCGGATGGCAGCGCTGGCTTCGGGAACATTGTGCATGCGCAGGATCCGCGCGCCGTTCATGACGCAGATGACGGCTGCCGCCAGTGATCCGGACAGCCGGTCCTGTTTGGGCTGGTCCAGTGTTTCGCCGATGAAGTCCTTGTTGGAAACCGCCGCCAGCGTCGGGTAGCCGAGGGCGGCGATTTCGCCGAAGCGGCGCGTGAGTTCCAGTGAATGCAGGGTGTTCTTGTTCAGGTCGTGGCCGGGGTCGATGATGATTTTCTCCGCGGGGATGCCCAGCTCTACGGCCAGGTCCACTTTGCGGCGCAGGAAACCGGCAACGTCGTCGACCACGTCGTCGTAGCGCGGCCGCGGATACACCGTGCGGGGAGCGGCGAGCGAGTGGGTAATGACCAGGTGAGCCCCGCCCTCCGCCACGACCGCCGCCATGTCCGGATCCTGCAGGCCGGTGGTGTCGTTGATGACGTTCGCGCCGGCACGGATGCTTGCCGCGGCCACCTCGGGCAGGAAGGTGTCGGCGGAAATTACCACGTCCGACGCGGCCCGCACGGCCTCGATCACCGGAACAATCCGTTCCGCTTCTTCGCGCGCGGACAGGGCCGGCCCCGGCGCGAAGGGAACGCCGCCAATGTCCACCCAGTCCGCCCCTGCGGCCACCGCCTGCAGCGAGGCATCGATGGCGGCCTCCAGGGCGAAGGTCCGGCCGCCGTCGTAAAACGAATCCGGGGTGCGGTTGACGATGGCCATCAGCGCCACCTGCGAGCGGAAATCGATCCGGCGGGAGCCGAACTCGTGCACCGGGTGGTACAGCTCGGGCAGGAAGGCGCCGGACGGCGTTCGCTCCGTCAGTGGTTGGCTCACAGGCTGGTCAGCTCCTTGTCGGGGTTGGAGAGGCCGGCGACATCCACGGTGCGGCCGGATCGGATCAGGTCCTGAATGGGCTCTTGGACGTCCCAGATGTTTACATTCATACCTGCCACCACCTTGCCCTCGCGGAGCCAGAACGCGATGAACTCCAACTTGTCCAGGTCCTGGTAGCTGCCCCGGAGGACCGGTTCGGTCTCTGCTGCCCACGGGAAATAGCCGGAGTACTCCATCCCGATGCCGAATTGGTCCGTGTAGAAGTACGGGATGTCGTCGTTGGACGCGTCCCGGCCCAGCATGGCGGCAGCGGCAGTTTTGCCTTGCGCGATGGCGTTCGCCCAGTGCTCACTGCGCAGCGGCGCACCGTAAACCGGGTGATAGGCGCGGGCCACGTCGCCGGCGGCAAAGACATGCTCGGCCGAGGTGCGCAGTTGCTGGTCCGTATCAATGCCATTGGACACCCTCAGGCCGGCAGCCTCGGCCACTGCTGTGTTCGGGACGGCGCCGATGGCTGCAAGGACCACATCCGCGGGGAGGCGCTCGCCGTCGTCCAGGAGAACGCCGCTGACTTTGCCGTCCTCGCCGAGGATTTCCACCGGCCAGCGCCCCGTGCGCAGCGCCACGCCCTCGCGGCAGTGGGTGGCGGCGAAGATGCTGCCGATGGTTCCCCCCAGTGCCGAGGCCAGCGGGATCCCGCCGCGGCCCACGGCGGTGACCTGGTTGCCAAGTTGGCGCGCTGTGGCGGCAACCTCCATGCCGATCCAGCCCATGCCGAGAACCACCAGCCGCTGGTTCCCGGTCGCCAGCACCGTGTGCAGCGCTTCGCTGTCAGCCAGTGTTCGCAAATAATGCACGCCTTCCAACTCCGCCCCGGGCAGCTCCAGCCTCCGCGCCGATGCCCCGGTGGCCAGCAGCAACTGCGAGTACCGAACGGTGGTAGCGTCCGAGAACGTTACGGTGCGGGCGCCGGGATCGAAGGACTCCACCGTGGTGCCGCGCAACAGCCGGACGCCCTGCTCGGCGTACCAGCCCGGTGGCTGCACCAGCGCCGCCTGAGCGTCCTCGCGTCCGGCCAGGAAGTCCTTGGACAGCGGCGGCCGGATATAAGGGTGTTGGTCCTCGGTGCCGGCAAGCACCAGTTCGCCCGTGTACCCGCCCTCGCGCAGGGCCTCGGCCGCGGTGGCGCCGGTCAGTCCGGCTCCGGCGATGACCATCGGATTCTCTGCCATGGCAGCGCTCCTTCAAAGTGCCGGCGGGCACTCTGCGGGCCGTGCCTCGATAGCTGCCGATCTGATGAAAGCACCGGCAGCTGCCTGTTGGGGCAGGGCCAGATGTTCTAAAATGATTATGTTCGACTTTAGAAATTCGTTCCGCAGAAGTCAATGCATCCGCCACCGGAAAGAGCGCCATGACTCACCAGCCGCCACCCGGACTTTCGGCCGTCACAGCCCTGGGCGACGACGTTCGCCGCCGCCTGTTCGAATTCGTCCGGCACAGCGGCGAACCGGTGACCCGGGACCAGGCCGCCGCCGCCTTGGATCTGCCGCGAAGCACGGTGTCCCTCCAGCTGGACGCACTGGCCGGGCACGGGTTGCTGAAGGTGGAGTTCCGCAAACTCAGCGGCAAGTCCGGGCCGGGCTCCGGCCGGCCATCGAAGGTTTACACGGCTGCCGTGCCGGAAGTCTCAGCGTCCGTGCCGGAACGCTCCTATAACCTGGCCGGTGAACTGCTGGCCACGGCGGTGGAGGAGTCGGCCAAGACGGCGCGCCCGGCGCATGAACTCGTGGCCGAGGCCGCCCGGGCCAAAGGCCGGGAGCTGGGGGCCGGCGCGGGCAGCATGGAAGCCGCACTGGCATCGGCAGGCTACCGGCCCCTGCCCGACGCGGCCGGATTCGCGATGGGGAACTGCCCCTTCCACCTGCTGGCCCGGAGCCATACGCAGACGGTATGCGGTCTGAACCTGGCCCTGCTGGAGGGGATGCTGGCCGGCTGCGCGGACCAGGACCACAGCGTCGCCGCCGATCCGGACGGACCGTTCTGCTGTGCCAGACTCAACCGGCGCCGGCCGGCTTAATGCGCCTCGGCTGGGGCGCGGGCTGACGGGCATGTAAAATATTGGCGTGCCCGTGTACCTTGACCACGCGGCGACCACGCCCCTTCTGGCGCAGGCCCTGGCCGCACTTACCCACGAACTTAGCCGCAGCGGCAACCCCTCATCGCTGCACGGCTCCGGCCGACGCGCCCGCCGGGTGGTCGAGGACGCCCGCGAGACCATCGCAGCCGCAACCGGAGCCCACCCGTCAGAAGTGATTTTCACCTCCGGCGGTACCGAAGCCGACAATCTGGCCGTCAAGGGGCTGTACTGGGCACGGCACGACGCCAATCCCCGGCGCCGGCGGATTCTGTGTTCGCCGGTGGAGCACCATGCAGTGCTGGACACGGTGGAATGGCTGGAAAAGCACGAGGGGGCCGAGGCCGTCTGGCTGCCGGTCGACGCCGACGGCGTGGTCCCGGTGGAGGCCGTGCAGCGGGAAATCGAAGCGGACCCGGCAGCCGTGGCCTTGGTTACGGTGATGTGGGCCAACAACGAGGTAGGCAGCGTCCAGCCGGTGCCGGAAATTGTTGCTGCCGCGCAAGCCCACGGGATTCCGGTCCACTCCGACGCCGTTCAGGCCTTCGGGCATCTGCCGGTGGACTTCAAGGCCTCCGGACTGGACACCATGGCCGTCACCGGACACAAAATAGGCGGCCCGGTGGGCGTGGGTGCGCTGCTGGTCCGCCGGGACGTGAAGCTGACTCCCGTCCAGCACGGCGGCGGACAGGAACGCGACATCAGGTCCGGCACCCTGGATACCCCGGCGATCGCCGCCTTCGCCGCCGCGGCGGAGACCGTCGTCGGGCACTTGCCGGAAGAAGCCCAGCGGTTGGCGGGGCTGCGCGAGAAACTCATTGCCGGCGTCGTACGCGCCGTTCCCGAGGCGGTGCTGCGGGGGACACCCGACCCGGAACAGCAAGGCCGGCGGCTGCCGGGGAACGCGCACTTCACCTTCCCGGGCTGCGAGGGCGATTCGCTGCTGTTCCTGCTGGATTTGGCCGGCGTCGAGTCCTCCACCGGGTCGGCCTGCACCGCCGGAGTGCCGCGGCCCTCGCACGTGCTGCTGGCTATGGGGCTGAGCGAAGAGGAAGCGCGTGGCGCACAACGCTTCACGCTCGGGCATACAACGACCGAATCCGACGTTGACGCATTGGTAGCTGCGCTGCCGGAGGCGTACGCGCGGGCCAAAAAGGCAGGGATGGCCGGGCATGCCTCCAGCATCCAGACCGCCGGTACGCAGGCGGACTGAGCGGCGCAGCGCAGGCCGCGGTGGCGCGAACAACGACTGTGCCGCTGCGGCTGACATAGACAACACATCAGTAGGGAAACGAATTCATGAAGGTACTGGCAGCAATGAGCGGCGGCGTGGACTCCGCCGTGGCAGCGGCACGGGCGGTGGAGGCCGGCCATGACGTGGTGGGCGTGCACCTGGCCCTGAGCCGGATGCCCGGCACACTCCGCACCGGCAGCCGCGGCTGCTGCACCATCGAGGATTCGCGTGACGCCTGGCGCGCCTGCGACATTCTGGGCATCCCGTACTACGTCTGGGACTTCTCCGAGCGGTTCAAGGAAGACGTGGTGGACGATTTCATCGCCGAATACGCCGCCGGCCGGACGCCGAACCCCTGCATGCGCTGCAACGAGCGGATCAAGTTTGCCGCGCTGCTGGAGAAGGCGCTGGCGCTGGGTTTCGACGCGGTATGCACCGGCCACTACGCCAAGGTCATCGAAGACGAGCACGGCAACCGCGAACTGCACCGCGCCGCCGACTGGGCCAAAGACCAGTCCTACGTGCTGGGCGTGCTCACCCACGAGCAGCTGAAGCATTCCATGTTCCCGCTGGCTGAAACACCGTCCAAGGCCGAGGTGCGCGCCGAGGCGGCGGCGCGCGGGCTCTCCGTGGCAAACAAGCCGGATAGCCATGACATTTGTTTCATTTCCGACGGCGACACCCGTGGCTGGCTGGCCGAAAAGATCGAGATGGAATCGGGATCCATCGTTGACCAGGACGGCCAGGTGGTCGGCGAACATGACGGTGCCAACGCCTTCACCGTCGGCCAGCGCCGCGGACTGAAGCTGGGCCGGCCCGCGCCGGACGGCAAGCCGCGGTTCGTGCTGGAGATCCGGCCCAAGGAGAACAAAGTGGTGGTGGGGCCCGAAGACCTGCTGGCCGTGGACCAGATGCGCGGCATCAAGGTTTCCTGGGCCGGCCTGCCGCTGCCCGAGGTGGAAGCGCAGACGGCTTTCGAGTGCATGGTCCAGGTCCGTGCGCACGGAGACCCGGTGGCGGCCCGGGCCCAGTCGGAACTCGACGACGACGGCCGGCAACAGCTGGTGGTCACGCTCATCGAGCCGATGCGCGGCGTGGCTCCGGGCCAGACCATGGTCCTCTACCAGGGCACCCGGGTGCTGGGCCAGGCCACCATCGATTCGGCCCGTTCGCTGAGCTGGGACCCGGCCAAGGTTTCCTGACCCACTGCCGGCGGGCTTCACACAGGAGTAACCGGTGCCTTGCCGGTGCGGGCCGAACCATAAACTGGGAACATGACCGACCCCCACCTTGCCGATGATTTTGACCCGACAGCCAGCTCCCTCTCCGACCAGGTGGCTCCCGAGGTGATGGCGGAGCTGCTAGCAGTGCGCGGCAGCATCGACAACATCGACGCCACGTTGGTCTATCTGTTGGCTGAACGGTTCAAGGCGACGCAGCGGGTGGGCTACCTCAAGGCCAGGCACAAGCTGCCTCCGGCCGATCCCGACCGCGAAACCGCCCAGATCGGCCGGTTGCGGCGGCTCGCCGAGGAAGCGCATCTGGACCCGGCCTTCGCCGAGAAATTCCTGAACTTCATCATCTCCGAGGTCATCAGGCACCACCAGGCCATCTCCGACGAGCACAACGGCGGTAACTGACGTGGCGGCCGGCTCCGACGCACCCGCTGAGCAGGCGTGGCCCAGCCAGGTGAGCGCCACCGGACTGGGCAGCTGGCCCGGTACTGACCCGGCCGAGGCGGCCCGGATCATCCGCGGCGAACTGGGCGAACCGAACCTGCCGCATCTGGTGGAGCTGCCCGACCGCGGCGTCGGCTCGGACCCGGTCGCGCGAACAGCCGGGTTGCTGGAGGAACTCTTCATCGACCTTCAGCCGCATGGCTGGCGGCTGGTGGACCGCCCGGGGCAGGACCACCGCCGGGCTGTTTCCGCCTTGCGCACCGACCTGAACGTGCTGGCCGATGTGGTCGGCGCCGAAGACCACCCGGGCACCCAATTCAAAGTCCAGCTGCGCGGACCGATGTCCTTGGCCGCCAATCTCTACCTGCACAACGGCGAACGGGCCCTGATCGATGCCGGTGCCCGGCGCGACCTGGCCCAATCGCTGGCGGCCGGTGCGGCAGGCCACCTTGCCCAGGTCAAGGCCTCGCTGCCGGCAGGCACGGAGCTGGTGGTCCAGCTGGACGAGCCGGAAGCCGATGCCGTGCTGGCCGGGACCATTCCCACCGCCAGCGGCTACCGCACCCTGCGTTCGGTCGCGGCTTCGGAAGCATCCGCTGCCTGGGACCTGCTGGCTTCCTCCCTGCGCGAAGCCGGAGCGGTGGAAGTGGTGGCCCAGGTTCCGGCCACCGATTCAGCCCTGGATGCGGTGGCCGCCAGCGGCCTGGACGGGTTTGCCATCCCGGCCGGCGGGCTGAGTACCCGGCAGTGGGAAACCATCGCCGCGGCGGTGGAAGCCGACCGGCGCATCTGGGCCGGCCTGATTGACCCCGCCGTCGGAAGCATTCCGCAGGTCACGGTGCTGGTTGATTCAGTAGTGCGGCCGTGGCGGCAGCTGGGCCTGCCGTTGAAACGCCTGCCCCAGCTGAGGATCACGCCATCCGCCGGGCTGGCCGGGTCTGCCCCGGACACAGCGCGCTCGGTGGTCAAGCGGTTGACGCAGACGGCGGACGCGCTGAACCAGGTTGTCGCAGAGGCATGAGCATGCCGGCCGGGCTGTGTGGCGGGACGCGTGGCTTTAGCCTAATGAGGCTCGGACCGAATAGGTAAAGGAACCGTCGTATTCGAGCACGGTTCCGAATTGGCGTTGAATGACCTTCGTGCGGATGCGGAAACGATGGTCGGAGTCGTCCCACCATTGTTCGGTGAAGGCTGCAGCCTCGAACAAGAGCGGAAGCCGGACCGAGCGGCGACCGGCAGCAAGGCGGCTGCGGCGCGAAATGATCCGCATTCGGCCGCCGGTACCCACCGAGCACATCACGTCAGTGAGCAGACGGCCGCTGCGGCCCAGGGCACCAACGGCGGTGCCCAGACTGTCATCCCAGCTGGTCTGGTCCTCCATGATCCGGGTCCGGTTGTGGAAGTGGAGCGTTCGGACGGCGGTCAGCTGCGGCTGGCCGGCGGCATTCTGCGAGGCTCGGTTTTCGATGCTGAAGGGCACATCGTGCTGGTACTCGGGGAACAACGCGTTGTCGCTGCTGGCCAGGCCGAGGAAGGGCCGCAGCGCCGGGACCGGGCAACCCGCCACGTCGAACGTTCCGGAACCGACGCCGCTGACCGTGGCACCGTCGTCGTTCTCCGCAGCAGGCGCTAGCGAGAAGTACTGCTGCAGTTCGGGCTGGAGCCGCGCGAAGTCGGCTCCCATGGCCCTTTGGTGCACGGACGCTGCGGTGCGCATGAGGTTACAACCGTCCGGCGGCCTTGAGCCGGATATACATGTCGGCCAGCTGGGGCGGCAGCTCGTGCGGGGGAGCGTCCACTACTTCGGCGCCGAGCTGGCGGATCTGCGCAGCGACGGCAGCCCGCTCCAGCACGGCGCGCTCGGCAGCGGCTGCGCGGAACGTGTCATCGGCTGTGTCACGCACGGTGCGCAGCCTGTCCACGTGCGGATCGCTGACCGAAGCGACCACCACGGTGTGCTTGGCGGTCAGCTGGGCCAGCACGGGCAGCAGCCCCTCCTCGGCCGCGCCGGAATCCAGTGCGGTGAGCAGCACCACCAGGGACCGGTGCGAGGACAGGGCATGGATTTCGGCAGGTATCTGCGACCAGTCCGCTTCGATGAGCTCCGGGTCCAGCGGGGCCATGGCGTTGACCAATTGGTTGAGCAGATTGCCTTTGGCCGCGGAGGCGACTTTGGCCCGTGGCCGGCGGTCGAAGGCCAGGAAGTCCACGCGGTCGCCGCCGCGTTCGGCGAGCACCGCCAGGAGCAGGGACGCTTCGATTCCGGTGTCCAGCCGCGGCTCGTCTTCGATCCGCGCGGCCGAGGTACGGGAGGTATCCAGCACAATCACCACACGGCGGTCACGTTCCGGCCGCCACGTGCGGACGACGACGGCCTGCCGCCGGGCGGTGGCGCGCCAGTCGATGGAACGCACATCGTCACCGCGAACATAATCGCGCAGCGAATCGAACTCGGTGCCTGCTCCGCGGATCTGGACCGCCACGCGTCCGTCCAGTTCGCGCAGCTTGCGCAGTTTGGATGGCAGATGCCGCTTGGAGTGAAAGGGCGGCAGCACCCGCAGCCGGCCGGGCAGGCTAATCGTGATTTGCCGAGCGGCCACGCCGAGCGGTCCGAGCGACCGGACGGCCACGTGGTGTGCCAGAAGGTCGCCGCGGCGTCGGGGCGTCAGCTGGACCTCGAGGAGGCGCCGTTCGCCCGGCGAAATCCGCACGCGCTGGTCGGGATTCGCGGCTCCGGCCGAGGGCTGCCAACCGTCGCGCACCACCGCCCGCAAGGGCCGGCGGCCATGGTTGGCCAGCAGCAGCTGTGCCGTCACTGATTCGCCCAGCCGGACATTCGCCGGAAGCCTCCGCTGCAGCCCCACCCTGCGTGGTGACAGCGCCAGTGTCAGGTCCACGCCGACGGCAGCGGCCAGCAGCAGGCACCACCATAGAGCCGTGGCCGGCCGCGGGAAGAGCAGCAGCGGGATGGTGCCCGCCAGGGCCAGCAGGACAAAACGCCCGGTAATCGCCACGGCGTGCTCAGCGGGGAACCGGCACGGTGGCCAGGATGCTCTGCAGCACGTCGTCAGCCTGGACCCCGTCCATCTGCGCCTCCGGCCGCAGGCTGACGCGATGCCGCAGCGCCGGCAGGGCAAGTGCCTTGACATCGTCCGGGGTCACGAAGCCGCGCCCGTTCAGCCACGCCCAGGCCCGGGAGGTATTGAGCAGCGCAGTGGCGCCGCGCGGCGAGACGCCCAGCTGGAACGACGGCGCGGACCGGGTGGCGCGGACCAGGTCAACAATGTAGCCGACCACCTCGGGCGCGATCGCCACCCGGGCCACGGCGGCCCGGGCCTGGACCAGGTCCTCGGCGGAGGCAACGGCCCGCACGCCGGCGCCCTGCAGGTCACGCGGGTCGAAGCCCAGGCTGTGCCGGCGGATGATCTCAATCTCGGCGTCCCGGTCCGGCAGGTTCATGGTCAGCTTCAGCAGGAAGCGGTCCAGCTGGGCTTCCGGCAGCGGGTAGGTGCCTTCGTATTCCACCGGGTTCTGGGTGGCCGCCACGATGAACGGTTCGGGCAGCTTCCGCGACGTGCCGTCCACCGAGACCTGGCGCTCTTCCATGGCTTCCAGCAGCGACGCCTGGGTCTTCGGCGGGGTGCGGTTGATCTCGTCGGCCAGCAGGATATTAGTGAACACGGGACCCTCGCGGAAACGGAATTCGGAGGTGTGCGTGTCGTAGATCATCGAGCCGGTAACGTCGCCCGGCATCAGGTCCGGGGTGAACTGGATCCGCTTGGTATCAAGGCTCAGCGCAGCGGAGAGTGAGCGGACCAGCAGCGTCTTGGCCACGCCGGGCACACCTTCAAGCAGCACATGCCCGTGCGAGAGCAGGGCGATCAGCAGCCCGGTAACGGTGGCGTCCTGGCCCACCACGGCTTTGGCCACTTCGCTGCGCACATCGTGCAGGGCCTGGCGCAGGCGGTCGTCGTCGGACGGCGGAGTGGCCACGGCGGGACCGCTGCCGTACTGGGCCGCCTGCCACTGTCCAGTCTGTTCGCTCATCGGTGCCTTACCTCTTTCTCTAGCTGCTGAAGTTCTTGGGCCCAAGCCACCAGCTGGGCTTCGGTCCCGGGCGCCTCGTGGCGCAGGAGGCGTTCCAGTTCTGCCCGCGGGCGGCCGCTGTTCAGGGCTACCGCATTGACGACGTCGGCGCTGCTGGCTCCCGCGGGAAGGCGCAGCTGGGCGGCCAACCGGGTCAGGGTGGCCGCGCGCAGGTTGTCCGCGGCATGGCCCACTGCCTTGGCATTCTGGTAAAGCCGGGCGCGGCCCTCGATCGTCTCGGCGGAGCGGACCAGGACCGGCAGCGGCTCGGACACCAGCGGGCCGAGCCGGCGCCCGCGCCAGAACATGGCAACGATGCCGACGGCCATCAGCCACAGCGATACGGGCAGCACCCATCCCGGCAGCAGGCTCATCGGGTTGACCGGGGTGTCGGCCACGGGCATGTCCTGCGGGCCCGCCCGGTACCAGACCAGCCGGTCCGTGGCTCCCAGAGTGTTAAGCGCCAGCGCCGCGTTGCCTGCAGGGACAATGGCTTCGTTGCTGAGCACCTGGCCGGCCCCCAGAACCACGGTGGCACCGTCGTCGGACAGCACGTACGGTGCGGCGTCACCAGCGGCCGTTGCGAAGGCGAAACACCTTTCGCTGCCGCCGCGGTAGGAGAGCCCGCCGCGGGTGATCTCACCGGCCGTGGTGGGGCCGGGCAGCCGGCAGGCCGCCCGCAAGTTCCCGCCTTCGGCAGGGACCACGCCCGCTGCCCGCACACCGGGGGCAAGAGCCCGCAGCGCCTCGAACCCGGGTTCGAGCAGCACAATGTGGTCGGCCTGTTCCTTCAGCGGTTCCAGTTGCTCGGCCGCGAGGTAACTGTTTGGATCATGGACCAGCAAAGTGGCGCCGGGCGCGCGGAGTTGGTCGCGCGTTTCCTGCAATGAAGCGGTGACATCAACCTGCACGCCTTGCTGGCGCAGCACTTCGGCCACGGCTTTGGCCCCGTTGGGAGCGGCGTTGCCGGGGGAGAGGTCGGCACGGTCGGCTGCCGGGCCGCGGAGCAACTCCAGGGCGACGACGCCGCAAAGCAGGACCAGCAAAACGAGCCAGAAGCTCCAGCGGCGCAGCCGGTTGCGGAGCGTGGCCCAGACGGTGCCGCCGTCGCCGATGGTTTCCGGCCGGGCGCCGGAGGCGTGGCCCGCTGCTCCGCTTGCCGGGCTTCCGTCCAGGGGAACGGGAACCGCTGCCGGTGCCGCGCTTGTTCCTGCCTGGCTCATCGCGGGACCGCCAGCGGCGGGATGCCGGCGCCGGCCCCGGCCGCGCCGGGCGACGCTGCAGCCAGGGAATCGTCCAGGGCGGCCAGCCGTTCGACATCCTCCCGGGATGCAGGAACCTTGCCATAACGCACTGAGTCAAAACGGTTGGCCGCGGTCCGCAGCCGACCGGCTTCGGTACTGAAGGCAACAGCGATCCCGGCGGCCGCCTCGTCGGCGGTCCGGCCCGGCTGCGGATCCAGCACCACGCGCTCTTCCATCGAGCGCACCAGCGCGCGGAACCGCTCGGCGAGGGCTGTGTCCCAGTCGCCTCGGGCCGCTGCCTCGCGGGAATTCCGGCGGTGCTCGTCGGCTGTGAGAGGCGCGGCGGCGTCGAAAATTTCTGCCGCTGCACGGCGGCGGGCGTTGCGCCGCGGTTTGACCACCCACACGGCCGCGCCGATCAACAGCAGGGCCGCCAAGACCAGGATCAACGTGCCCAGGTTCGGGCTGAAGCCGTTCAATTGTGAGATCAGCTCGCCGAACCAGTCGAGGATGCCCTGCAACACCGATTCCAACACACCGGGTCGGGCGTTCTGGTATTCCTCCTTGGCCAGTTCGCGGACCAGCAGCTCGCGCGCCTCGTCCGGGCCCGGGTTTACCAGGGCGGCCGCGAGCGCCAATGCTGCCGGGGACACCGTCACGGCCCCCACGGCCCGGCTCGACCCGGGACCGCGGAACCTGGCGCCGTTCCGGAGCCGAGTCCCGGGATGCTGCGGGTGTCCTGGCCGCCGGAGGCTTCGTGCTCGCGCAACAGCACCACGTCGAACCCCTCGCGGCGGATCCGCAAGTCGATGTAGACCAGCGCGATCACTGCGGCCTGGAAGGCGTAGCCAATGGCCGAGAAGATCGAAGACAGCAGCATCGAAACCAGCGTGAGCGGGCCCATGGTGGACAGCATGCTCTCGGTCGACGTCGGATCTCCCAGCAGCGGGCCGGCCAGCCCAATGATGAACGAAATCGGCATGCTGACAACGGAGGTGATCACCGTGACGATGATGGTGCACAGCAGGATGATGCCGAAGGTCCGCCACCAGCTGCGGTTGGTCAGCTGCCAGGACCGGGCGAGCGCGCTGAAGAGCGGTGCACGTTCCATGATGATGACCGCCGGGGCCAGCATCAGCTTGATGCCGACCCAGATGGACACCGCCGTCAGCGCGAGAATGATCAGCACAATGATCCAGACCGAGGACACGCCCAACTGGTCGGCCAGGAAGAACGAGCCGGCAATAATCACCACCAGCGCAAAGGCCGTCAGGGCCAAATACAGCAGGCCCAGGCCCGCCAAGGCTCCGATCCGGCCCTTGGCGAGTTCAAACATCAGCCGGAAGCTGGTTTTCTGGTTGACCGCCGCCCTGGCCGTGGGAATGGCGAGCACGCCTTGCAGGACCAGGACCCCGACACTGGACAACAGGCCCAGGACCAAGGAAGAGATGATGATGGAAAGCCCGAACGCCAGCGCGGATTCATCCGTGAGTTCCTCGTTGGCCATGACCTGCAGGCCGCCGAAGGCCGAAATGATCAGTCCGCCCACCAGCCAGGCCAGCGCGCTGATCACTACCTGAAGCAGCACCGCCGTGCCGAAGACGGCCGCGGCGTTCTTGCGGGCAGCTTGGAAAGCGCCGTCAAGGATCTCGCCCACGCCGAGCGGGCGCAGCGGGATGACGCCCGGTTTCGGCGGAGCCACGTAACCGCGGTATGGCCCCGGCCCGGTGGGTGCCGGCCAGCCGCCGCCTTGCTGGCCCTGCCACGAGCCGGGCTGCTGCCACTGCCACGAGCCGGGCTGCTGTCCGCCAGTTGTCGGTTGCCCCCAGGACTGGCCTGGCTGCCCCCATGGCTGTCCGGGTGCGGGTTGCCCCCACGGCTGACCGGGCTGCCCTGATGGCTGTCCGGGTGCGGGTTGCCCCAACGGCTGACCGGGCTGCCCTGATGGCTGTCCGGGTGCAGGCTGACCCCACGGCTGCTGCTGGTTCCATCCGGGCTGGGCGGGCGGTGTCTGCTGGCCCGGCTGCGCCCACGGTTGTTGCGCGGCAGGTCCCGGCTGTCCCCACACCGGCTGCTGTCCCCACGCCGGTTGAGCCGGCGCTGCCGGCTGGCTCCAGGGCGGCTGCCCGGCCGTATCCTGCTGGCCCGGCACCTGCTGACCGGCATCGTTGCGCTGACCGGCCGGTTCGGAGGGCACACCGCCGCTGGAACCGGCGCCGCCGGAGCCCTGCCGCTGCGGATCCCTGCTGTCGTGCCCGGCGTCGTTGGCCCCGTGGCTCATCGCGTTCCGTCTTTCTGATCTTGTATGGCCGACTGCGGGAGGCCGTCGGCGAAGTGTTAGCCTCTCATCAGCCTATAGTTTCGGTCCGCGAGTTCCTAGAATCCCGGAGCGAGGCCGGCCGTGGGCCGCTTTTGGTGCGCCCGGTGCGCCGTTACGGCAGGAATTCAGTGAAATAGGGGACAATTAGGAGCTATGAAGGCACGCATTCTGGTCGTAGACGACGACGAGGCCCTGGCCGAGATGATCGGCATCGTGCTGCGCAACGACGGTTTTGATCCGGTGTTCTGCGCGGACGGTTCCCAGGCGCTCGAGGTCTTCCGCAGCAGCAAGCCCGATCTGGTGCTGCTCGACCTGATGCTGCCGGGATTGGACGGGATCGAGGTCTGCCGGCAGGTGCGCGGCGAATCGGACGTCCCCATTGTCATGCTGACGGCCAAGGCGGACACGTCGGACGTGGTCCGCGGACTGGAATCAGGCGCCGACGACTACGTGCCCAAGCCGTTCAAACCGGCAGAACTCGTGGCGCGCGTGCGTGCGCGGCTGCGCCCGGGAGACCAGCGGGCCCCGGAGACGCTGCGGATCGCCGACGTCGTGATCGATGTTGCCGGCCACGTGGTGCACCGCGGGGACGAGAGGATCTCGCTGACCCCGCTGGAATTCGACTTGTTGGTGGCACTCGCGCGGAAACCGTGGCAGGTGTTCACCCGTGAACTGCTGCTGGAGCAGGTCTGGGGCTACCGCCACGCCGCAGACACCCGGCTGGTCAACGTGCATGTCCAGCGGTTGCGCTCCAAGATCGAGCGCGATCCGGAAGCCCCCGAAGTGGTGCTCACGGTTCGCGGCGTCGGATACAAGGCCGGCCAAGGGTAAGTGGAGCCGGTTCTCAACCGGTGGAAAGCCAAGCTGAAGGCGGCAGCTGAGGCCGCTTGGCATGCCACGTTGCAGGGCCGCGACTTCCTGAATCGGAAATGGCGGCGCTCGCTGCAGTTCCGAACGGTCACTGCGGCCGTCCTGCTCACCGCCTTCGCGTTCCTGGGCGTGGGCGCATTCCTTTCCAGCCAGATCGCCTCCGGACTGTACCAGGAACGCGTGAACCAGGCCGAGGCCGAGTCCCGGCGCGGCCTGTCCCAGGTCAAGACCATCTTCGAAAGTTCCTCCGCCAGCGACCGTGCCACGGTGGCCAGCATGGTGGGGGACACGCTGAAACTGCTGGAGGGCACCGGTGCGGAAGCCCCGCGCTATTACCTGCTGACACCGCTGCCGGGCGGGCAGAACCTCTATGTGTTCAGCCAGTCCAACACTTCCATCACCGCCAACATCATCCCGGAGGGGCTGGCCAAAGAGGTTGCCACCGGCAGCGGCCAGTACCGCCAGGCCCTCGCGTTGCCGGTGGGTGACAGGGATGTGCCGGCCATCGGCTTCGGCACCCAAGTGCAGCTGCCGCCGGGCAACGCCTACGCGTTGTACTTGGTCTACGACCTCTCCTCCGTGCAGCAGACGCTGGACTTTATCCACCGGGTGCTCTGGATTGGCGGCGCGCTGCTGCTGGTCCTGGTCGGCGGCATCGTCTGGCTGCTGACCCGTGCGGTGGTGCATCCGGTCAGCCAAGCAGCGATCGTGTCGGAGAAGCTGGCCGCGGGTCAGCTTCAGGAGCGGCTGGAAGTCCGGGGCGAGGACGAGCTGGCGCGGCTGGGGGCGTCCTTCAACCACATGGCCGGCAGCCTGCAGGAGCAGATTACGCAATTGGCCACGTTGTCCGAGATGCAGCAGCGGTTCGTGTCGGATGTCTCGCACGAATTGCGCACTCCGTTGACCACGGTCCGGATGGCCGCCGAAGTGCTGTACGAATCGCGCGAGGACTTCGATCCGATCAACGCCCGCTCCACGGAGCTGTTGTACAACCAGGTGGAGCGCTTCCAAGCGCTGCTGGCCGACCTGCTTGAAATTTCGCGTTTTGACGCCGGTGCCGCCGCGCTCGACGCCGAGCCGACGGATCTGGTGGAAATCGCCCGCACCGCGCTTGACGCTGCGCAGCCGCTGGCGGACAACTGCGGTTCCGAACTGCGCCTGATCGCACTGGAACCGCGCTGCATCGCGGACATGGACCGCCGCAGGATCGAACGGATCCTACGGAACCTGATCGTCAACGCCTTGGAACACGGCGACGGCAACCCGGTGGAGCTCACCGTGGGGGCCACCGAGGAAGCAGTTGCCGTCGCGGTCCGGGACTACGGCATCGGCATGACGCCGATGGAAGCGTCCAGGGTCTTCGACCGCTTCTGGCGCGCCGACCCGGCGCGGGCGCGGACCACCGGCGGCAGCGGCCTGGGACTGTCGATCTCCACCGAGGACGCGCGTCTGCACGGCGGCTGGCTTCAAGCGTGGGGTGAACCCGGCAACGGAGCTTGCTTCCGGTTGACCTTGCCGCGGCACAGCGGCGGCACGCTGACTCATTCGCCGCTGCCGCTGCCGCCCGCCGGAGCCAACGGCATGCATGGGCATCTGGCAGCGGAGAATGTACTTCTTGAACAGCAGGAGGAAAACGGTGTTCCGGACCCCAGCTGAGCCCGCCCGCGTGAGCCGGCTGCGCGCCGTCGTCGTTATGGTCTTGGCCATGCTGGCGCTGGCCTCCTGCTCCTCCATCCCGATGTCGGGGCCGGTAGCCACGGTCCAGTCCGACTCCGGCGAGAGCCGGGGGACCGGATACACCTTCAACCCGCCGGGGCCGGCGCCCGGGGCCGACCCCAAGGACATTGTCGAGGGATTCATCCAGGCGGGCACGGCGCCGCAGGACGACTATCGGATAGCGCGGGAGTTCCTGGCCCCGGATCTGGCGGGCGAATGGCAACCGGTGGAACGGACGCTGGTGTACCGAAACGTCGTCAAGACCGTGGGTTCCCCGTCCGAAACCGAGTTCGTGCTCCAAGTGGAAGTCGACACGTCCATTAACGAATCAGGCGTGCGCACGCAGGCCGAGGATGGCGCCACCGAATCGCTGCCTGTGGAACTCACGGAGGTGGACGGCGAATGGCGGATTTCCAGCATTCCGGACGGAACCATGGTCTCCACCGTGGACTTCCGCACGTTGTTCTCCCCCTACAACCTGTACTTCTACGACCCCACGTACACCTACGCCGTCCCGGACGTGCGCTGGTTCGCCAACCGGCAGGGAATTTCCGCGGCGATCGTCGCCGCCATGTTGGACGGGCCGGCACCCTACCTGGCGGGCGCGGTGATCAGCGCCTTCCCTGAAGGATCGCAGTTGGTGCGCCGGGCCGTGCCGATCGAATCGGGTGCTGCCAGCGTTGACCTCTCCGCGGAAGTCCTGACCGGCACCACGTTCCTGCGCCGACAGCAGATGCAGCAGCAACTGGAATTGACACTGGGCGAGCTCAATACCGTCTCCACGGTGCGGATGACCGTGGACCAGCGGGACGTGGACCTGGGCAGCGGACCCGATCCTCAGTTCCAGGCCGCGGTGACGGACCCGGCCGTCGGCAACGTACAGATCGGGATCCTGAACGAGGAATTGGTCTTTTACGAGGGGTCGCGACCAGTCAAGCCCGAGGGCCTGCCATCGGTCGAACGGCTGAGCCCGCGCGAGCCGGCGATGTCGCTGGACCAGGAGCGCTTCGCCTTCCTGACCGCCGAGCGCAACCGGATGTACGTGATCGGCAAAGACCGCAGGGTAGTGGAAGCGGCGTCCGGGAGGGAGCTGACCGGTCCCAGCGTTGATCCCTTCGGCTGGGCCTGGACCGCTGCCGGCGACGCCAGCGGAAAAGTCTCCGCGGTCTCCATCGAGGAGCCGGACGAGGTGGTGGCAGTCGGCGCCCAGTGGCTGACCGAACGGACGGTGACCGAGCTGCAGATCTCACGCGAAGGATCCAGGGCTCTGATCATCACCCGGGAAGGAGAGAGCACCGCGGTGTACATAGCCGGTGTGGTTCGGGACCGGGACGGGCGGCCGCGCGGCATCACCACCCCCAAGCGGCTGAAGGCCTCGGTGCCGGTAGACACCGGCGTCTGGGCGGATGAGGACACCGTTATCGTCATGCGGTCCTCGGCGGAAGAGGCAGTGACCGCGGAAATCCTGCATCTGGACGGCAGCAGCCTGCGGACCGCCCCCCTGCAAGCCATGGTGGAGATCAGCGCCGGCAACGGCGACCAGGATGTTTATGCCCAAACGAATGAGATGCTCTACATCCGGGTCGGCAACAGTTGGGCCCCGCAGCGCAATTCGCCGTTGGTCATCGACCCGTCCTTCCCCGGGTAGCCTCGCCTCCACAGGCCGCCGTGGCCTCCGCTTTGTCCACATCCGGCCGGCACCAGTGGCCGGAGGTGCCGGGGGACGGCAAGGCTTGGTGCATGGCGGGGAAACGGTGATGAGGACGACGACGGAGGCGGGAGCCGGCCTGGACCGGCTGTATTTCAGCCCTCCGGCCCAAGCACTGCGGATCTGGTCCGGTCAGTTCGGACGGCTGCTGCTGCCGACCGACTGCGTAGCCTGCGGTGCGCCGGATCATGTGCTGTGCGCTGCCTGCAGGCAGCGGCTGCGGCGCGCTACTGTGCACCCGGTGACGGTCGAGGAGACGGCCGGATCACTGCCGCTGGACGAGGCCGGCCGGCCGCTGCCGGTGACGGCGGGCGGGCCCTACCGGCGCGAACTGTCCCAAGCGGTGCTGGCGTTCAAGAATCATGGCCGGACCGAACTGGCCCCGGTGCTGGCCGTCGCGTTGGCGGGCGCCTTGGACGTCGCGGCCGAGCGTGCCGGACGGCCCGCTGACGCGGTGTTGGTGCAGGTTCCCACCCGCGGAATCTCCCGCCGGCGCCGCGGCTATGATCCGCTGCAACTGCTGCTCTCCCGATTGGAACGGCGGGGACTGCTGCCGGCCGGACTGCAGCTGCTGCCCGCCGTCCGGCCGGTGGGCTCGGGGAGGCGACTGATCCGGTGGCGTTCTCCGGCCGGGCAGAAGTCGCTGGGCCGGTCAGCCCGGCAGCGGAATGTTGCCGGCAGCATGGCCGTGCCGCCGCGATACGTACCGCTGATCGCAGGGCGCGGCTGCCTCCTAGTGGATGATGTGCTCACGACCGGGGCGACGATGGCGGAGCTGGCCAGAGCGATCCGTGCCGCCGGCGGACATCCGTTGGGAGGAGCGGTGCTGGCAGCTGCCTCGGCGCCGGCCGGACACGCCGGCGGGCCCTCCCTGTGAGCGCCGCAGGGTGCCGGTGCGGACGCCCCGGGACGGATCGGGGAGGAAATGTTCGATATAAACCGGCTAAAGGATGAATAAACAGCATCCGTGATCTAACGTGAGGTATGGGCTCCCGTAAAGGGAGGATTCCCGTCTTCAGCGGCTGAAAGGAGTTTCTCTTTCAGTCGCTGTTGTGTCATCTAGGCAACGATGGAGGGCACCATGGAATTCAACATCAACGGCCGCAACCTGTCTGTTTCGGATAGGTTCCGCGAGTACGCTGAGGAGAAGATCTCCAAGATCGAGCAACTGGGCGACAAGGTCCAACGGCTTGATGCCAAAGTCACCAAAGAAGCCAATGCCCGCAACGCCGAGAGCTCGATGACGGTCGAACTCACCGTGCTCGGACGAGGCAGCGTCGTCCGTGCCGAGGCCAAGGCAGCGGACAAGTTCGCAGCTTTTGACATCGCCTATAACAAGCTTCTGGAGCGCCTGCGCCGCGCTCGGGACCGCCGCAAGGTGCACCACGGACGGCATACTCCGACCGCCGTCCACCAGGCCACCGCCACGCTGGAACCAGCCAGTACGGATGCCCCGCTGCATGAAACGCTGGCCTCCGCGGCCGCTAGCGAGGAGCGGGCCGAGGAACGGACCGGCTACGAGATTGAAAACGACGTCCCTGCGGGAGACTCCCCAGTGCTGATTCGCCGCAAGGTCTTCCCGGCCGTGGCAATGACCCTTGATGATGCCGTCGACAACATGGAACTGGTGGGGCACGACTTCTACCTGTTCATCGACAAGGCAACCAATGCGCCCAGCGTGGTCTACCGCCGCCGCGGCTGGACCTACGGCGTGATTACCCTCGATGCCGATTGCAGCGCCGAAGAAGCCAAGGCGCGTGAAGAGTTGCTGGCCTACCGCTCGCCGGAGAGCGCTAACGCCTGACTGCCGCCGGGGCTGCCTAATATGAAGGCATGACAGCCCGCATCAGTCTGGCCCAGGCCCGCCGCATTGCGCTGGCCGCCCAGGGACTGGCCAAGGAACGGCCCACCGGTCTTGTTACAGCAAGGCAGGTGGGCCGGACCTTTGACCGCATACGGCTGCTGCAGATCGACTCGGTGAATGTGTTGGTGCGCTCGCACTATCTGCCGTTCTTCTCCCGGCTCGGCGGCTACGACGTCGACATCCTCCACCGGCTGGCCGGGAAGGCGCCGCGGCGCATGATCGAGTACTGGGCCCATGAGGCCAGCTATATCAAGCCCGGGGATTTCGCCGATCTCCGCCAGTGGCAGCGGCGCCGCTGGGTGGGCGCGTCCGGAATGGATCCGGACCTCGTCCAGGACTTGACCGCTCGGATCCTGGACGCGCTGGCCTCCTCGCGTGGCCTCACTGCCCGGGCGGTGGCAGACCGGATCGGACATGAAGAGATCCGGGCCAAGACCGACTGGGGCTGGAACTGGAACGCGGTCAAGCGGGTGCTGGAGGCACTGTTCGAACAGGGGCGGGTCAGCGCTGCTGCGCGCACACCGCAATTCGAACGGCTCTACACCCTGACCGAAAGGGTGCTGCCCGCGCCGCACGACGCCGGGCACCGGCCGGATCCGGAAGAAGCGATGCTCCGGCTGACTGAAGCCGCGGCACGGGCTCACGGCATTGGGACCGTCAAATGCTTTGCCGACTACTTCCGGGTCCCCGCTCGGGCCGCGGCCGGGGCGGTGCGGGCGCTGGAGGCCGATGGCACGCTGGAACGCGTACAGGTGGACGGCTGGAATGCGGACGTCTACCTGCATGCCGATGCGGCACGGCCGCGGCGGGCCACGGGCCGGGCGCTGCTGAGCCCCTTCGATTCGATGGTTTTCGAACGCCAGCGGGTCGAACAATTGTTTGACTTCCGCTATCGGATCGAAATCTACACGCCGGCGGCGAAGCGGACCTACGGTTATTACGTCCTGCCGTTCCTGTTGGGCGACCGGTTGTGCGCCCGGGTGGACTTGAAAACGGACCGGAGCACGGGCAGGCTGGTGGTCCGGTCCGCGCATTCCGAAGAGGACGCTCCGGCCGGCACAGCTGCGGAGCTGGCAGCCGAGCTCGCCGCCATGGCCGGATGGTTGGAGCTGGAGAGCGTTGTGGTTGAGGGCCGGGGCGATCTGGCTGCCGGACTGGTCCGGGAAGTGGCGAAACGGGCCCGGGGAACCAAAACCGTGCCCGGGACGTCTCTCACGTAGACTGAACTAGCCAGAATTCTGCGCGACTGACTGGGAGCAATGTAGTGCCAACGATTCTCGAGCGTGTGCTTCGTACCGGCGACAAGAAGACGCTGAAGAGGCTGCGCGGCTACGCCGATGCAATCAACATCTTGGAAGAGGACTTCAAGTCCCTCACGGATGCCGAGCTGCGCGCGGAAACCGACACGCTGAAACAGCGCTACCAGGACGGCGAGTCGCTGGAGGACCTGCTCCCTGAAGCCTTCGCTGCGGTCCGCGAAGCCGCCAGCCGCACGCTGGGGCTGCGCCACTTCGACGTCCAGCTCATGGGCGGGGCGGCCCTGCACCTGGGCAACATCGCCGAGATGAAGACCGGTGAAGGCAAGACGCTGGTGGCTACCGCACCGGCCTATCTGAATGCGCTCACCGGCAAGGGCGTCCACGTCGTGACGGTCAACGACTACTTGGCCGAGTACCAGTCTGATTTGATGGGCCGTGTCTACCGCTTCCTCGGCCTGACCAGCGGCTGCATTCTGGCCAACCAGAATCCGGCCACCCGCCGCGAACAGTACGCCGCGGACATCACCTACGGCACGAACAACGAGTTCGGCTTCGATTACCTGCGCGACAACATGGCCTGGAGCCGCGACGAACTGGTGCAGCGCGGACACCACTTTGCGATCGTGGATGAGGTCGACTCGATCCTCATCGACGAGGCCCGTACCCCGTTGATCATTTCCGGCCAGGCCTCCGGCGACGTGAACCGCTGGTACACCGAATTCGCCCGCGTGGTGATGCGGCTGAAGGACACCGAAGACTACGAAGTCGACGAGAAGAAGCGCACGGTCGGCGTGCTCGAGTCCGGCATTGAGAAAGTCGAGGACTACCTCGGCATCGATAACCTGTACGAGTCGGCGAATACCCCGCTGATCGGGTTCCTGAACAACGCCATCAAGGCCAAGGAACTGTTCAAGCGGGACAAGGACTACGTGGTGCTCAAGGGCGAGGTCCTCATCGTCGACGAGCACACCGGGCGCATTCTTGCCGGCCGGCGCTACAACGAAGGTATGCACCAGGCGATCGAGGCCAAGGAAGGCGTTGAGATCAAGGCCGAGAACCAGACCTTGGCGACCGTGACGCTGCAGAACTACTTCCGCCTCTACGGGAAGTTGTCCGGCATGACCGGAACGGCCGAAACGGAAGCCGCCGAGTTCATGAGCACCTACAAACTCGGCGTGGTGCCGATCCCGACCAACAAGCCGATGGCCCGCATCGACCAGTCGGATCTGATCTACAAGAACGAGATCGCCAAATTCGACGCCGTGGTGAAGGACATCGCAGCACGCCACGAAAAGGGCCAGCCGGTCCTGGTGGGCACCACGAGCGTGGAGAAGAGCGAGTACCTGTCCAAGCAGCTCGCCAAGCAGGGCATCCGCCACGAAGTGCTGAACGCGAAGAACCATGCCCGTGAAGCGGCAATCGTCGCCCAGGCCGGCCGCAAGGGTTCGGTCACGGTCGCGACCAACATGGCCGGCCGCGGCACCGACATCATGCTCGGCGGAAACGCCGAGTTCAACGCAGTGGCTGAACTGGAACGCCGCGGCCTTGACCCGGCCGAGAACGCCGAGGAGTACGAGGCCGCCTGGCCGGCGGTTTTGGAAGCGACGCAGAAGTCAGTGCAGGCCGAGCACGACGAAGTCAGGGCGCTGGGCGGGCTATACGTGCTGGGAACGGAACGGCATGAGTCGCGCCGCATCGACAACCAGCTCCGCGGCCGTTCGGGCCGGCAGGGCGATCCGGGCGAATCGCGCTTCTACCTGTCCTTGACCGATGACCTGATGCGGCTGTTCAATGCCGGCGCCGCCGAGCGGATCATGAATTCCTCGCGGATGCCCGACGACGTGGCGCTGGAGTCCAAGATGGTGTCCAAAGCCATCCAGAACGCCCAGGCTCAGGTCGAGGGCCGTAACGCCGAGCAGCGCAAAAACGTGCTGAAGTACGACGACGTACTCAACCGGCAGCGCGAAGCGATCTACAACGACCGGCGGCGGATCCTGGAGGGCGACGACCTGCATGAAAAGGTCTCGTTCTTCCTCGAAGACGTGGTGACCGCGATGGTCAACGAAGCCACGCAGGAAGGCCATGGCGACGACTGGGACTACGAGCAGCTGTGGACCAACCTCAAGCAGCTCTACCCGATTGAACTGACGATCGACGAAGTGTTGGAAGAAGCCGGCGGGCGGTCCAAGGTCACGGCGGATTTCCTGCGCGCAGAAATTGTCTCCGATGCCAAGGTCTCCTACGCACAGCGCGAGCAGGCCCTCGGATCCGAGACGATGCGCGAATTGGAGCGGCGCGTGGTGCTCTCGGTGATCGGCCGGAAGTGGCAGGAACACCTCTACGAAATGGACTACCTCAAGGAAGGCATTGGCCTGCGCGCCATGGCGCAGCGCGATCCGCTGGTTGAATACCAGCGCGAGGGATTCGTCATGTTCCAGGCGATGATGGAGTCCATTCGTGAAGAGAGCATCGGCTATCTCTTCAACCTGGAGGTCCAGGTTCAGCAGCCCGCCGAGGTGACTGCGCCGGGTGTGGCGGACGCCCGCGCGGCAGCGGGGCCGCAGATCCTGGCGGCAGGTTTGGAAGCTCCGCAGCGCCCTGCCGCGCTGCAGTTCACGGCACCGACCGCCTCCGGGGAGGCCGAGACCCGGGTTGAGCGCCAAAGCTCAGCCAAGGCCGAGGCCGCCAAGGACAAGCGGCCCGCGAAGAGTGGCAAACGGCGGAAGTAGGCGGGCGCTGGCGGTCAGCCGATTTCCAAGGCCGTGACCTTCCACAGCCCTCGGACCAGTTCCAGCCGTAGTGCGATGGCCCGCACGCGGCGGGCTTCGGCAACCACCAGCGACGCTTCGTAGGCGCCCTCGGCTGCCCGGCAGACCCGGGAAGAACGAACCACGGCGCTGCGGTGCAGCCGCAGCGCCGCGCCGCCTCCAGACCGGAGTTTGGCCTGGTGCGCCTTCACGATGTCGGCACGGTGCACCAGCTTTTCGTAGCTGGCTGGATCCAGCCAGCGGGCCAACTGCTGGACCGGCCGTGTGCCGGCGGCTGCTTCCAGGCAGGCCTGCGCCACGGACCGGGCCGTCGCCGTTACATGGCGCAGTTCGGCTTCCGCTTCCGGGTCCGCAGCAGGATGCAGTTGGACCGGGGGAGACACAGCCAGAGGTCCGGCCGGCCGGTCCGCTTCGGTGGGGTCAGGTCGCTTGGGCCGCAGCCGGATGACGGGCGCGAAGCCGTCGGGCCCAGCCGGATTAACCCGCCGTACTGTCAGCGGCCGGGGTGCGCCGCTGGCGGGTGCCAGCGAGTCCGCCTGGGCAGCGGCCTCCGTGTGCTCTGCCCTTGTCTGTGCGGCCGGGAGCCGTCGAACGTTGTCCATGTCCTGCCCTTTCATTCCATGGGTAGTGCGGCGAAGTTTTAGCGCGGTGGGGGAACGGCGAGGATTTGCCCCGGCCTGATCAGCGAGGGGTCATGACCGATGGTCATCCGGTTTGCGGCATGCCAGTCCGGCCACCGTTCGGCAATCTCCGCGTCCGTCGCCAGCGGACCCAGCTCAGCAGCCGCGAGATGCCACAAGGAGTCTCCGGCCGTGACGGTTACGGTCCGCGGGCTTTCAGAATCATGCCGGTTGAGCGGCTTGGCGACGATGCCGGGCGCCGCTGCCGGAGGGGCCGGTTGCCAAGAGGGATCAACAGCCTCACCGGCAGGATGGGTCGGTTGCCACAGCGGATCGATGACGCCCGCGTTGGTGGGGACAGCGTTCGCGGGGGCGGTGGAAGCCGGCATTCCAGCCCTGCTCGGCGTGGGGGAACCATGCGCAACGGGGACAACCATCAGGTTGAGTCCGACGACGGCGCCCGCCAAACGCAGTAGGAAGGCAGGACTCGCGGCGGCTGAGAGTGCTGCCAGCCGCAGGTGTCCGGTTCTAGCCAGCATGGCGCCGGCTGCCGCAGCTGCCAAGCCGAGGAGAAGCCAGCACAGCACAGCGGCACCGGCGCCGATGGAGAGAACTGCCAGCGCGTCCTGATAGTTGTGCGGTGGCCACAACGAGCCGGAACCGAAACCTGCCCCGGCAAGAATCAGCACTGCACCGCTCCCGAAGATGAGCCCTGCGGTCACGAGATCGGAGACGATTCTGCGCATCGGATGCCCCTTCGATCGAATGTTGATTCATTCATTTGTAGCCGTTTGGCGTCATTTGTTGCGCTTAGGACTCATATAATCGCACTCAGCCCACGTTGTGTAAAGAGGTGCGCTCGATTGACGTTGTTCGCCAGTGGTTCTTAGGCTTGCGCCATGCGATGGGATGCGCTGTTCGATGATTTGGAGGCACAGTTGCACGCCGCGGACCGGCTGGAGCTGGAAGCAGAGGTCAACGAGCGCACCCGGATTGAGCTGGCCGCCGTGGATCTCGCCAACAGGCTGCGTGGACAACTGGGTACGCAGCTGCGCGTGAGTGTCGCTACAGACCTTAGGTTCTCCGGAGCACTGGCCCACGTGGGATCTAGCTGGCTAGTGCTCAACGAGCGCATGCGGAGCGTGCTCGTGCCGTTGGCTTCCGTGCAGCTGATCGAAGGCATGGGCCGGCATTCGGTGGCGGACGTGTCCGCAGCGCGCCGGCTTGGGCTCGGATCCGCACTGCGGGGGCTCGGCCGGGACCGAGCCCTGATAGGCCTTTATCTCGCAGGCGGCTCGGGCACGGTGGCGGCTGAGGGTGTGATCGACAGGGTAGGGGCTGATTCCTTCGATGTCGCTGCCGTACCTTCCGGTGAGGACCGGCGCGCGGCCAGTGTCCGTTCGGTCCTCACCGTGCCGTTCACGGCCATCGCGGCGCTCGTTTCGCGACGTCTGGACTGAGGGCTCACTCAGCGTTCGATTTGGCTTCTTCGATCATCCGCCGGGTTTGGGCGTACTTGTCCTGAATGTACTGGTCCAGCACAACCTGCTCCACCCGCCATTGGCCCCGGCCGCCGATCTGGATGGCGGGCAGCTCGCCGCTGCGAACCAGGGCGTAGGTCTGCGACGAGGAAATCTGCAGCTCTTCGGCCACATCGGCCAGAGTGAGGAACCGTGGCATGGACAGATCCTTCGGAACGGGAACGGTTTCCCCCATTATGGCATCGTTTGATGCCATTTGACGGAGCTTAGGCTTTGCTGTTGACGCGGCCAGTTTTCCACAAATCGCGCACGGAACAAGCGGGCGCGGTTCCCAAGCAGCACCGGCTCGACCAGAATGGTGCCACCCGCCGTCCCGGAGCACGGGTTCGGACCGCAGCATCGCTGTCCGTCCGGGCGCGGGGAGGGGGGAAGGTCCATGAGCGCTGCCATCTCGGAAAAAGCCGCAGTACCACGACTGAGGCGCCCGTCTTGGAAAGACCCACGGCTGCTGGTGGGGCTGCTGCTGGTTTTGGCTTCCGTGGCCGGGGTCTCCGCGCTGGTGGCCACTGCCGACCAGACCGTGGGTGTACTGGCAGCCAAAACGGACATCGCGGTAGGCCAGCCGGTCTCGGCTGAGGACCTGATCATTGTCGACGTCAGGCTGGGCGAGGCTGCAGCCCGCTATCTGCCCGCGGAATCCGGGCTGCCGGCCGGCGCGGTCGCCACTGCGCTGGTCCGTGGCGGGGAGCTGCTGCCGGCGTCGGTGCTGGGCACCGCTGATGACCTGGACCGGAAGCCGATCGGACTGAACATTGACAGCCCGCTGCCGGAGGGCGCCGGCCCCGGCTCCAGGGTGGACGTCTGGGTGTCCCTGCCCGATGGCCGGAACGGCTTCGACCAGCCAGAGCTGCTGCTGGCCGCGGCCGAGGTATCGCAGCTGGCCGAGGCCACCACGGCGTTCGGCTCCTCCGGCGCGGAACGGCTGCACGTGCTGGTCGGGGACGACGCCATGCCTGCGCTGCTGCACGCGCTTGCCAACGGCGCCCGGATCAATGTGGTGCTCAACCCGGGCGGCACCTCATGAGCCTGCCGGTCCTCACCTTGGGTACGGCGGCGGCGGACTTCGTCTCCGGCCTGGAGCGGCTGCACGGTCCGGTGACGGTGGTCCGGCGTTGCACCGAGCTGGCGGAATTATTGGCGGCGGCGCAGTCCGGGCTGGCCCGGGCTGCCATTGTCGCCGGCCAAACCCAGGACCTTGACGGCGCGGTGCTGGAGCGGCTGCACAGCGCCGAGGTCTCCGTGGTGGCGCTCACCGACGACGACGGCGAACGGCTCCGGCTTGAGGCGCTCGGCGTCCACACCGGCGCGGAGACGGTCGAGCCCGCGGCCTTGGCTGCACTGGTAGCCGAGTCGGCCGCGCAGTTGCAGGGTTCAGGGCCGCCGGTTGGAGCGGCGGGAGCTGCCGGCCTTGGACTGGCCGGGTTGGCAGACCCGGCCAGGGCGCTGCAGCCACGCGATGCCGACCCGGTGCAGCCTGAACCGCCGGCCGCGAAGGGCGAATTGGTGGCTGTGTGGGGGCCCGCCGGGGCTCCAGGCCGCACTACCGTGGCGGTAAACCTCGCCGCCGAATACGCAGCTGCCGGGCAACGGGCCCTGCTGGTGGACGCGGATACCTATGGGGCCAGCGTGGCAGCTTTCCTCGGCCTGCTGGATGAATCTGCGGCCTTGGCCCATGCCTGTCGGATGGCGGACCAGGGGGTGCTGGATAGGCAGGCCTTCGAGCGGGTCTGCCTGAAGGTGGCGGTGACCGGCACCTCGCTGCGGGTGCTGACCGGGATTACCCGGGTGGACCGCTGGACGGAGCTTCGGCCGTCGGCTTTGGGAACCGTCCTGGAGTTGGCGCGCGGCGTGGCGGACGTCGTCGTGGTGGACTGCGGTTTTTCGCTGGAGCACGAAGAGGAGCTGAGCTTCGACTCGATGGCTCCGCGGCGCAACGGTGCCACCTTGCGGGTGCTGGAACTGGCCGACCGGGTGCTTGCCGTCGGCAGCGCCGATGCCGTGGGATTGCCGCGGCTGGTCCGGGCCCTCGACGAACTGGAGCACGCGGTTCCTTCGGCGCCCGCGGAGATAGTGCTCAACAAGGTCCGGGCGGCAGCAGTGGGTGCGAGGCCGGAGGCGCAGTTGCGGGAGGCGTGGGAGCGGTTCGGGCCGGTGCGCGAGATCCGTGCCCTGCTGCCGGCCGACCCGGCCGCGGCCGATGCCGCGCTGCTGGGCGGCTCGGTCCTGCTGGAGTCGGCACCGGGCTCTGCGCTGCGCCATGCCATTGCCGGGTTGGCAGGAACCAGGTTGTCGGCACCCAGGCGGGGACTCCGCCGTCGGGCCTCGGTCAAAGTGAAGTTTTGAACGCGCCGCGTTAGGCTTGCGCAAGGACCGCAAAGGCGCGGTTTGGACCCACCTATCGGAGGCGTTTTACATGTCGACTGGATCCAGCATGGCGGATCTGTCCAGCTCAGCAACGAACGATGAGGAATTCATCGCCAAATACTACGAGCACCTGGCGGCGGAGGACGCGGCCAGCTACAGTCCCGAGGTGCTCAGTTCCCGGGCGCTGGCGCACCGGGAACTGGCCGCCCACCGACCGCCGGCCCAACCGGTGATCGGGATCCATGACGAACCCGACGCCAGCGTCGTCATGATCGTCACCGATGACATGCCGTTCCTGGTGGATTCGGTCACCGCTGAAGTGGTGCGGCACGGCCTTGCCATCCGGATGATTATGCACCCGACTTTTGTGGCAACCCGCGACCGGGACAGCCACGACCTGACCGGCGTGGAGCGGGTTCCGGCCAGCGCCGGAGTCTCCAGCGGTGACACGGCAGCGCTGCCGAATCTTGCCTCGTTCGAGGCCGGCAGCGACAAGGTCCTGCGGATTGAATCCTGGATGGCGGTGGAGACCGCCCGCATCGACCCGGCGAAGGCCGCCGAGCTGGAGGCCGGGCTCAAGCGTGTCCTGGCTGACGTCCGCGCCTCGGTCGAGGACTGGCCGGCCATGCGCCGGCAGGTGCGGCAGGTTGCCGCGTCGCTGGATTCCGTGGCTGGTGCCGAGGAGATTCCCGATCTGGACGAGGCCAAGGCGCTGCTTGAATGGCTCGACGACGGCAATTTCACCTTCCTGGGCTACCGCGAGTACGACCTCGTCACCGAGGACGGCGAAGACGTCCTGCTGGTGCGTCAGGACAGTGGCCTGGGCATGATGCGCCGCACCAGCGATGCACGCCGCGTCCAGCACCTGACCGAAGAAGGCCGCGCCCGCGCCCGGGAGAAACGCGCACTGGTGATCACCAAGGCGAACTCGCGCTCCACCGTGCATCGCCCCGCGTACCTGGACTACATCGGGGTCAAGAGCTTCGATGCACAGGGCAACGTCGACGGCGAGCGCCGCTTCATCGGTCTCTTCGCCACCAGCGCATACAACCGGTCGGTGAAGAACGTCCCGATTGTGCGGCAAAAGGTTGCCGCCGTGCTGCGGCACAGCGGTTTCCCGCCCGATTCCCACTCCGGCAAGGACCTGCTCTCGATCCTGGAAACTTATCCGCGCGACGAGCTGTTCCAGATGGACACCGACGAGCTGGCAACGACGGCGATGGGCATCCTGCGGCTGCAGGAGCGGCGTCGGACCCGGCTGTTCCTGCGCGCGGATGTCTACGGCAGGTTCGTCTCGGCGCTGGTGTTCCTGCCGCGCGACCGCTACACCACAGCCGTCCGCCTGCGAATCGAAGAGGAGCTGCGCCGCACCTTCGACCCGCAGAGCATTGACTATCAGGCGCGGATGTCCGAATCCGCCCTGGCCAGGCTGTTTTTCCGCATCCGGCTCAAGCGGGAATCCGGGGTGCCGAAGGTCGATACCGCCGACCTTGAGCGCCGGCTGGCCCAAGCCTCGCGGTCTTGGTCGGAGGGCATCGACGAGGTGCTGCGCGCCAACTTCGACGCCGAGAGCGCCGCCCGGCTCTCGGCAAACTGGAAGGACGCGTTCCCGCCCAGCTACCGGGTGGACTATGAGGTGGAAGACGCGCTTGAGGACATCAGCCGCTTCCGCAGCTACGAAGCTGGCGAAGCCGGGGCCGCCCCGGTCCTGCACGTCTACGTTCCGGAGAAAAGGACCGATGTCCTGGCCCCGGACGCCCGGCTGAAACTGTACCTGCCCGAGGCGCGGTCGCTGAGCAACATCATGCCGGTCCTGCAGAACACCGGGCTGGAAGTGCTGGACGAGCGGCCCTTCGAGATCATGACGGCCGACGGCGAAGACTACTTCCTGTATGACTTCGGCCTCCGCTACCCTGCCGGCGTTGATCCGATTGCCACCGGCAGCCTGCTCGAAGATGCCTTCGGCGCCGCCGTCACCGGGCGCAGCGAATCGGACGGCTTCGATCGGTTGGTGTTGGCCGAGGGAATCGACTGGCGCCAGGTGGCAGTACTGCGCGCCTACACGCGCTACTTGCGCCAGCTGGGCAATCTGGTGTCCTACGCGTTCGTGTCCGACACGCTGTTGGCCAATCCCGCTGTGGCCCATGCACTGTTGGCGGTGTTCAACGCCAGCTTTGATCCGGATCTCGACGGCGACCGCGAGGCGGCGATCGAGGCAGCCCGTGCCGACCTGGCAGCGGGCTTGGAAGCCGTACCGACCCTGGATGCAGACCGCGTCCTGCGCTCGCTGGCCAATTTGATCGAGGCAACGCTGCGCACCAACTACTTCCAGAACAAGCCGTACTTCAGTTTCAAACTCAGTCCGGCGCGGATTGAAGGCGCGCCGTTCCCGCGGCCGAAGTACGAAATCTGGGTCTATTCGCCGCGCGTCGAAGGCGTCCACCTGCGGTTCGGCGAGGTCGCCCGCGGCGGCCTGCGTTGGTCCGACCGGCGCGAGGATTTCCGCACCGAAATCCTGGGACTGGTTAAGGCACAAACGGTCAAGAACGCGGTCATCGTGCCGACCGGCGCCAAGGGCGGGTTCTACGCCAAGCGGCTGCCGGACCCAACCGTGGACCGTGCCGCCTGGATGGCGGAAGGACAGGACAGCTACCGCACCTTCATCCGCGGCTTGCTGGATATCACCGACAACCTGGTTCGGACAGAGTCCGGACAGGAAGTAGTGCCGGCCGAGCGGGTGGTCAGGATGGACGGCGACGATACCTACCTGGTGGTCGCAGCCGACAAGGGAACCGCGAGCTTCTCCGATATCGCCAACGACATCTCGCTGGAGTACGGCCACTGGTTGGGGGATGCGTTCGCTTCCGGCGGTTCGGTTGGCTACGACCACAAGGCAATGGGCATTACCGCCCGCGGAGCGTGGGAGTCGGTCAAGCGGCACTTCAGTGAGCTCGGCGTCGACACGCAGGCCGAGGACTTCACCGTCGTCGGGGTGGGCGACATGAGCGGCGACGTGTTCGGCAACGGAATGTTGCTCTCCGAGCACATCCGGCTGGTCGCTGCCTTCGACCACCGGCACATCTTCCTGGACCCGGATCCCGACGCCGCCGCCTCCTTCCAGGAGCGCCGCCGGCTGTTCGAGCTTCCCCGGTCGTCCTGGGCGGACTATGACGACAAGCTGATTAGCGCCGGTGGCGGTGTCTACCCGCGATCGGTGAAATCGGTTCCGGTCTCCAAGCAGGTCCGGGAAATACTCGGTTTGGATCCGCAGGTCACAAGCATGAGCCCGCCCGAACTGCTGCAGGCCATCCTGAGGGCACCGGTGGATCTGCTGTACAACGGAGGCATCGGCACCTACGTTAAGGCGTCGACCGAGTCGAATGCCGAGGTCGGCGACAAGGCCAACGACCCCATCCGGGTCAACGGCAACGAGTTGCGGGTCAAAGTGATCGGCGAAGGCGGCAACCTGGGCATGACCCAGCGCGGGCGGATTGAAGCCGCCAGCCAGGGGATCATCCTCAACACCGATGCCATCGACAACTCGGCCGGCGTCGACTGCTCCGACCACGAGGTCAACATCAAGATCCTGGTGGACCAGATGGTCGCCGCCGGAAAACTGCCGGTGGAGGAGCGGGCCGGCCTGCTGCACTCGATGACCGAGGAAGTCGGACGGTTGGTGATCCAGGACAACATAGACCAGAACATCCTGCTGCTCAACGACCGCCAGCGCATCACCGAGGCGAGCCCGAGCTTCGAACGCCTGATGGACTGGCTGGAGAACCACGCGCAACTGGACCGGCAGCTGGAATCGCTGCCGACCACCGAGGAGCTGCACGAACGGATCGACGCCGGTCTGGGCCTGACCTCGCCGGAACTGTCTGTGCTGGCGGCCTACGCCAAGATCGAATTGACCCAGGCCCTGAGCGTCAGCAATTTGGCCGACGACCCGTATTTCGACCGGGTGCTGCAGGGCTACTTCCCGCAGGAATTGGTCGAGCGGTTCGGCGATGAGCTGTCAGGGCATCCGCTACGGCGGGAAATCATCGCCACCGTCGTGGCCAACGACATGATCAACATGGGCGGCATTACCTTCGCGTTCCGCGTGATGGAGGAGACCTCGGTCTCGGAGGCCGACGTGGCGCGGGCCTTCGTGGCGCTGCGGGAGATCTTTGAATTCGACAAACTGGTGGAGGAGCTCAACGAGCTGCCGGCCAGCTTCCCCACGGACCTGTGGTGCACAGTCCACCTGGACATGCGCCGTTTGCTGGACCGGTCGGTGCGTTGGTACATCCACCATGTCGACAGCGGTAAGCCGGTGGCAGACGGTATCGCTGCGTTCAAGCCGCAGATGGATCCACTGCGCAACCAACTGGTCAAGTACCTGCGCGGTGACGACCTGGCACGGGTGCAGGGATGGCTCTCCAGTGCGGAAGAACGTGGGCTGCCCGAAGAGATCGCGCGGCAGTGGGCTGAGCAGTTCGAAAGCTTCGGATTGCTCGACGTTGCCCGGATCGCCGGACAGGTGGACGAGCCGGTGGAGTCGGTCGCTCAGGTCTACTACACGGTCTACGACCGGTTCGCCGTGGACGATCTGCTCGAGCGCATCACGGCCTTGCCGCGGGAGGACCGCTGGCAGTCGCTGGCCCGGGCTGCCATGCGCGATGACCTGTACACCACGGTCACCGATATCACCATGGCCGTGATGCAAAGCACCCAGCCAGGGGAGCAGGCGGAAGCCAGGCTCGACGAGTGGGAGCAGGCCAACGCCGAGAACATCAAGCGTGCCAGGGACATGTTCGAAGAAGTGAACAAGCTCGAGCACGACGACATGGCCTCCTTGTCCGTGGCTCTGCGCCTGATGCGTTCGACAGTGCGGCGGTAGCTTGGCGATTTTCACCGATCCCATCCGCGACTACGCCGACTTCAGACCGGGCGATGCAGAATGGCTTCATCTGCTGGTCGGCGACTGGCAACTGATCGCGGACCTGGCGTTCGCCGATTTGGCCCTGTGGTTCCCGACGCCGGACGGCAGCTATGTGGCCTTAGCGCACGTGCGCCCGTCCACTACCCACACGGTGTTCCACCGCGACTTCGTCGGGGAACGGATCCGTGCGGACCTGAAGCCGCTGGTGGACGCGGCGCGGGAGTCGCAGACCATTGAACGGTCGTCGGAGGCGGACTGGACCACGGAGATGGCCATGCGCGTCGAGGCGGTACCCATGGTCCGCAATGGCCGAACGCTGGCCATCGTGACCTCGCACATGGACCTGTCCAGCTCGCGGATGCCGTCCCGGCTGGAGCTGACCTACCGACAGTGCGCCTACGACCTGCTGAAGATGGGAACGCTGGGACTGTGGCCGGACTTCGCGTCTCCGACCGGGTCGCGCCGCGGCGCGCCCCGTGTCGGAGACGGACTGATTCGGCTGGATGCCGACGGCGTCGTGGAGTACGCCAGCCCGAACGGTGTCTCCGCGTTCCGTCGGCTCGGCGACGTCGAGTCGTTGGAAGGCCGTTCCCTGGCCGAAGTGACCACGGCCTTGCTCAAGGACCGGCGAATGGTCGACGAGACACTGCCATTGGTGGTGACCGGACGCATGCCGTGGCGCACCGAGATCGAATCCCATGGCGTCTCGCTCTCGCTGCGGGCGATACCGCTGCGGAACGAGCGGGAGCGTTTCGGCGCACTGGTGCTGTGCCGGGATGTCTCGGAACTGCGCCGGCGGGAGATGGAGCTGGTGTCGAAGGATGCCACCATCCGGGAGATCCATCACCGTGTGAAGAACAACCTGCAGACAGTGGCGGCCCTGCTGCGCATGCAATCGCGGCGGATGGTCAGCGACGAAGCGAAGCAGGGGCTGGAGCAGGCGATGCGGCGCGTGGCAACGATCGCGCTGGTCCATGAGACGCTCTCCCAGGGCCTGGCGCAGAACGTCGACTTCGACGAACTGATCGGGCGTCAGTTCCGGCTCTCGGCCGAGGTCGCCTCGCCCACCCAAGCCGTCCGCACCGAACGCAGCGGCGAGTTCGGGGAACTGCCCAGCGAATTCGCTACTCCGTTGGCCCTGGTCATCAACGAGCTGGTGACCAACGCCGTCGAACACGGATTGGCCGGGCGGCACGGCACAGTCCTGCTGACTGCCCGGCGGTCCAAGCGCGGCGAAGAAGAACTGCTGACCGTCTCGGTGGAAGACGACGGGGTGGGGCTGCCCGATGAACCTCGGCGGGAGGGCCTGGGGCTGCAGATTGTGCGGACCCTGGTCACCAGCGAACTGGGTGGCCGCATCGAATGGACGCCCCGCGACGGCGGCGGGACCTGCGTGCGGATCGATCTGGTGCTCAACAACACGGCCCGCTGAGCCGGAGCCTGCTGTGCCCCCGGGAACTTCAGAGGCCGCCGCCGGAATCGGCAGCGGCCTCTGAAGAAACCTGGGTTCGGGTCAGGAGGCCCGGCGGGCCCGGGCAGCGCGGCGCTTGAGCGCACGGCGCTCATCCTCGCTCATACCGCCCCAGACACCGGCGTCCTGTCCGGACTCGATCGCCCACTGCAGGCAGGTATCGATTACCGGGCAGCGTCGGCATACGCTCTTGGCCTCTTCGATCTGCAGGAGTGCTGGCCCGGTATTCCCCACGGGGAAAAATAGTTCGGGATCCTTATCCAGGCATGCCGCGCGGCTACGCCAATCCATGCTGATCACATACTCCTTTAAATGGTGTCCGGTTCACATCCGGTTGGGTGCTTTCGTGAAAACATTCACGAACAAACTCATAGAAAAGGGAGCCAGACAGGCCCCCTTTGCTTCGCCATCCAGCGTTTCATGTTAAATCCATGTAAACAAGGGGTCATGCCGACTTAAGCGGCCGTAGATCGTGAGTCATTCATCACAGGGGGGTTATTCCGGCCCCGGCCCGGAAGCCGATATTCGACTATCTAAGGTAGGGTGCGAATGTGTCAATGCCTGCCCCGTCGTCCAGCCCTGCCTCCCGCCCGATTGCCATTATCGTCATTGCCGCAGCCGTCGTTTTGGAGGCGCTCGCGCTGCTGGCGGGAGCCGCGATGTATGGCCACGGACTGGCCACGCACACTCCAATATCGTTGGCCGGCAGCATCTTCCTGCTGGTCCTGATGCTGGTCTTCGGCATCTGGCTGCTGACGGTCGGACACTTTCTGTTCCGCGGCTACCGCTGGACCAGGGCCGCGGCCCTCGTGTGGCAGGTGTTCGTTGTGGTGGTGGCCATCTCGATGATCCAGGGCGGCCAGTTAGTGATAGGCCCGATCCTGCTGGCGGCGGCCGGAGCCTCCTTTGTCCTGCTGCTGACCAAGCCTGTGACGGCTTTCCTGGTCAAAGGTGCCGCTCCACGCGCTTTGTAGCTAGGGCGACCTGCAACGGCACGGCCTTTCCGGATCCGATCCGGTAGGCACGTCCTGGCGGTCTCCATCCGTCGTCGAGCCTGACACCGAAGAAATCTGCATCCGCGCCGGCCTGCGGAGACAAAACCATGCCGCGCGCAGCGGCCCTGGCCTGCAGGGCCAGCGGAAACTGCTGCAGTAGCAGCGGCCCCGGGCAGGTTGCCGCGATGGCTGATGCGCCGGCAGCGACCAGGGCTGCCACCGCTTCCTGGGCCCGGGCGCCGAGGCCGGCGGCGTCGTCCACCAGCAGCACGGTACCCCGCGCCACCGGGGCGTGGCCGGCCCAGAAACCGTCAAGGTAGGCGCCGTCTGGCGGTGCCGACCAGGGCCGCAGCCCGTCGAGCGCCTGCCGCAGGAGGGCCAACAGGTTGGTTTTTCCGCTGCCTTCCGGGCCGAGGACCAAGTACACCTCGCCGGCCGGCAACTGCAGCGTCGAAGGCTCGAGCTCGTCGCCTTCGACGCCGATTACCGGGTTCCCGTGCCAGACGCGTGGCAGCGCGCTGGCGGGAACTGATCGAGGAAGTGCTTCGACGCGGAACGGGCGGGTGCGGGCCGTGGCAGGTGGGGGAGTGCCCGCCGGGTCGGTGATCAACTGGCAAACACCGCCCTCGCCGCCGATCCGCCCTTGGACCAGCGCCCTGCCGGGCACCGGTTCCATCGGAGGCAGCCGCGGCCAGCTCATCAAGGTTTCTGGCCCTGCGCCGGTCGGAAGGTGCAGCCTGTTGGCCATCAGTGGCAGGAACCGGCTGCTGGCCAGCTCCCGGTCTCCGGTCACCGCGAGGACCACTCCCGTCGCTGGGCCATCGCGGGCAATGTCCTGCATACAGTCTTCGGCCCAGCCGAGCCGGCCGGACCGGAAGCCACTGAGCCAGCGGCCCCATCCGCTCACCAGCATGACCAAGGGAACGCCGGCAGTCGGCCCGGCCGGATCCACCGCCGCGGCCAGGGCGCCCAGCCGGGCGGAAACCTCGTCGGACAGACGGCGGAGGACCCTTGCCGCGCGCTCGACGTCCTCGGGTCCGACGTAAGCCCCCGTGCGTTCTGCACGCGAGACCGGACCCAGCGATCCGTCACCGTCCAGAACATAGCAATGACGTTCCGCCGGGCTGCCGAGGAGCTGTGCCGCCAGCGTCCGAAGGAATTCCCGGTGCCCGCCGCCCTCGACACCGAGGACGGCCAGATGCCCGTTCCGCTCCGGCCACCAGTGCAGGGGCTCCTGCCGTTGCCGGGACGGTAAGTCCAACAGCCCGACGGCGATGCTCCCGTCTGCGTCGAGCGAGCGCCGGTCATCGGCCGGATCCGAGACAGTCAGATCGGAGACGGCCAGGTTGGACGGCAGGGCTGGAAGCAGCTGTCCGGCTCCCGCTAAGCCCAGGCCGCCGGAGGCGCCGGCGGCTACCGCCACCAGCTGCTCGAGCTGTCGTATGCCGTCCGCGTCGTTTGGCGCTGTTCCCTCGTCCTGCCGCAGCCATTCGTCCACGGTCTGGAAGACAGGAGCCGGACCTGCTCCCGGCAGGATGCTGGAGGCCGACTGGAACAGCACCGGCTCTCCCGTGCCGATACGCAGATAGGCCCTGCCCCGTGCGGTCACCGGGATGTCCGCCGCCACCGGCGAGTCAAGCAGGTCCCGCGACTCGGCCGCATTCTGTGTCCGCAGCGCAATCATGGCGGTGACATTGGCACGGATGTCCGAGGACACGGCACCCTGCGGCCGCTGGGTCGCCAGCACCAGGTGAAGGCCCAGGGCGCGGCCGACCGTGGCCAGGCGCATCAGTTCCGGAAGCGCCTGCGGCGCGTCCTCGCCGAGCATCCGGAATTCGTCCACCACGACGACGAGCCGAGGCAATGTTCCCGGCTTGCAGCCTGCGATGTTGCTGAGGCCGAGGCCCGCCAACAGCGTTTCGCGGCGGCGCACTTCCGCCTGCAGCCAGGCCAGCGACCGGTTCACTGCTTCCAGCGTCAAATCAGTCAGCAACCCTGCGCAGTGCGGCAGCCGGGCGAGCGGCCCGAGCCCGGAACCGCCTTTGAAGTCGACCAGCAGGAAGGTGACGGTGTCCGGAGACCTGGTCAGGGCCAGCGAGAGGACCAGGCTGCGCAGCAGTTCGGACTTGCCGGCTCCGGTGGTTCCGGCGACCAACAGATGCGGCCCGTGCACGGCCAGGTCGAGCGCCAGCGGTCCGTCGGCCCCGGTTCCGAGGAGGGCGGTCAGGTCGGAACCATGGTCGCCGCGGGCCCAGCGCTGGGCGAGTGGTTCCGGCCGGAGCATCGTTTGCAGGCGGCAACTGGCCGGCACGGATCCGATGGCCTGCGGGCGCTGGCCGGAAGCCGCCGCAGCCAGCCGCGCGAAGCGATCCAGCACTAAGACGGTGGCAAGGTCGGCCGAAAACCGGATGCTGGCGCCGTCGCGGGTCAGCTGGCTGTCCGCGCCCGACACCACGATCCGCGTCCCGGGTCCGGCTGGACCGCCGAACCACAGCTCCGCCGCCGGCGCGGCGCAGTCCGCCAGCACCCGGGCTGCCTCGGCATGGCGTCCGGCCACCAGCAGCACGGCGCTGCCGCTTCCGGCGGACAGCAGCCCGGCCAGTTGTCCAGGCCGCTCCGCCAGCTGGACTCCGGGCAGGAGCCGCGCCGACGACCGGATCGGCTCAGGCACGGCATAACAGACCACCTGCAGCGTTCCGCCGGAACGGGCAGCCACTTGCAGCAGCACCGAGCTCAGTAGGCCGTTCAGCCCTGACGTTGTGCCCTTGAACCTCAGCCGGTGCTCGGCCAGCAGATCCACGCAGAGCGGAACGTTCTCCAGCAGGGGAGGCTCCGCAACCGGTGCCTCGGCCGCGCCGATATGTGCCGGCAGGCTGGCCGTCCCCAGACGCAGCCAGACATGTTCCGGACACCGCCGGCGCGCAGGCGGCTGGTTGACGGCCGACCGGTTGACTAGGCTCCGGGGCCGTGCCGCGGACCGGAGCAGGGAAACCGTGAGAGCTGCAGCGTTCGGGGCCGCCGAATGACGACGGCGGGCATCGGCGTCCGCCGCCGCGGCCACTGCCGACCGGTAGCGGCGGCGCTGGCGGCGCCCGGCGGCGTAGGGCACCGCGGCGGCCAGCAGCGACATGGCACTGAAGACCAGGAAAAACCACATGCCCGTCAGCAGGGCCAGGGCCAGGCCCGCGATGAGAGGGAGTCCGGCCAGCAACAGCGTCATGGTGGTGCGCGGTTCCGGACGTTTTTCCGCCACCGGGACCGGGACGCCCAGCTCAGCGTCCGGCTGGAACGGTTCGCCGGGTTCGCTGCCCACGACCAGCCGCAGCTGGCTGTTGCCGATCCACACGGTGCGTCCCGCGGCCAGTACCACTTGCTCGGTGCGCTTGCCGCCGCAGACGATGCCGTTGGCCGATCCGGCGTCGCGCAGCAGCACGTGGCGGTCGGTCACGTCCAGCGAGCAATGCAGCCGCGACAACGACGGATCCGCGATCGTCAGCGCGCACGCGTGTCGGCCGACAGTGAAACTGCCGCGGTGCAGGCCGAACAGCCGGCCGGCGTCGGGCCCTGCGGTCACGGCCAGCAGCAGCGGCGGCAGCGGAGCAGCCTCCCAAAGCGGAAAGCAGGCGTCCTCGGGGGCACAGATGACGACGGCGCCGTCGACCAGCGGGTGCACCCCGGCAGTCAGCGAAGCCAGACTGCGGCCGGCCACCGTGAAGCCCAGACCGGTCAGCTGCCCGCGCAGCCACTGGGCCAGCGGAGCGGCGCTGCCTCCGGACTCCAGCCCGCAGACCGCATCGGAATGGTCGGCGATCCAGGCCGCCGCGGCGGCCGGGATTCCGGGCGCGGCCGCCAGCGTCAGATGAAGGACCATGACACGAACCTAGGCAGAATGTCCGGCCGCTTTCCCCTCCAGAGGCCCGAGCTGTGGATAACCGGCGTAACCTCTGGCCTGCCGGTTCAAGCGATACGCTTGACTCTGGGCCGGAAGCGGCCGTCATGCTGACCTAACGAGAAAAGGCCTTAGCTCTTGAAGATCGCTGTCATTGCCCTGGGAAAGATCGGGCTGCCGTTGGCCGTCCAGTTTGCTTCGAAGGGGCACGAGGTCATCGGGGTGGATGTGAACGCTGCCGTGGTGGACCTGGTCAACGCGGGCACCGAGCCGTTCCCCGGCGAGGCGGGGCTGCAGGACAAACTGGCCGAGCTGGTGCCTGCGGGCCGGTTGCGCGCCACCACCGACTACGCCCAGGCGGTACCCGGCGCAGACGCCGTGGTGCTGGTGGTGCCGCTGTTCGTCGACGCTGAGGCCAAGCCGGACTTCGGCTGGATGGATGCCGCCACGCAGGAGCTGGCCCGGCATCTGACCCCGGGCACGCTGGTGTCCTACGAGACCACGCTCCCGGTGGGCACCACGCGGACCAGGTGGAAGCCGATGCTGGAGGCGGGGTCGGGACTGGTCGAGGGGCAGGACTTCCACGTGGTCTTTTCCCCGGAACGGGTGCTGACCGGGCGGGTCTTCGAGGACCTGCGCAAGTACCCCAAGCTGATCGGCGGGCTGTCCGAGGCCGGGACCGCGGTGGCCCAGAGGTTCTACGAGGCGGTGCTGGACTTCGACGACCGCCCCGACCTGCCGCGCGGCAACGGTGTCTGGGACCTGGGCTCGGCCGAGGCCTCCGAGCTGGCCAAGCTGGCCGAGACCACCTACCGCGACGTGAACATCGGGCTGGCCAATCAGTTCGCCCGCTACGCCGCCACCGCGGGGATCGATATCTACCAGGTGATCGAAGCCTCCAATTCCCAGCCGTACAGCCACATCCACCAGCCCGGCATCGCCGTCGGCGGGCACTGCATTCCGGTGTATCCGCGGCTGTATTTGTGGAACGACCCGTCGGCCACGGTGGTGGCCGCGGCGCGCGCGGCGAATGCCGGCATGCCGGACTACACCATCGGACTGCTCGAGGGCGCCTACGGCGATCTGGCCGGCGCCCGCGTGGTGGTCCTCGGCGCGGCCTACCGCGGCGGCGTGAAGGAAACGGCGTTTTCCGGGGTGTTCGGCGCGGTGGAGGCGATCACCGCGCGGGGCGGCACCGCCGTCGTCCATGATCCGCTGTTCAGCGACGAGGAACTCAGCGCGCTGGGCTTCAACCCCTACCAGCTGGGCGAGCCGGCCGACGCCGCGGTGGTGCAGGCCAACCACGCCGCGTACGCGGAGCTGGGCCCGGATGACCTGCCCGGGGTGAAGGTGTTCATCGACGGCCGGCGGGTCAGCTCTGCCGAGCGCTGGCCGGGCGTGGCGTACCGGGTGATCGGCAAGGCCTGAGGCCACCGGCGGCAGAACGGAATTGACGACGGCGGCTGCGGCCGTGAGCGGAAAGAGGGAACCTATGGCGTTCATCGCCGATTCGGCCGACGTGGCCGACGCCGCCCGGTTGGGCGAGGGCACGAAGATCTGGCACCTGGCCCAGGTCCGCGAGGATGCGGTGCTGGGCAAAAACTGCATTGTGGGCCGCGGCGCCTACATAGGCACCGGCGTGCAGGCCGGGGACAACTGCAAGGTGCAGAACTACGCGCTGGTGTACGAGCCGGCGCGGCTGGGCCACGGCGTGTTCATCGGCCCGGCGGTGGTGCTGACCAACGACACCTATCCGCGGGCCGTCTCGCCCGACGGGTCGTTGAAGAAGGCGGACGACTGGACGCCGGTGGGGGTAGAAATCCGCGACGGCGCGTCGATCGGCGCGCGGGCGGTCTGCGTGGCCCCGGTGACCATCGGCGCCTGGGCCACCGTGGCCGCCGGCTCCGTGGTCACCCGCGACGTGCCCGACTTTGCGCTGGTGGCCGGGGTGCCGGCCAAACGCATCGGCTGGGTGGGCCGGGCGGGGCAGCGGCTGGGCCAGGATCCGGCGGACCCTGCGGTCTGGGTGTGTCCGGCCACGGGTGAACGGTACCGGGAGGATGAGGGCAGCTTGCAGGAAGTTGGCCAGCAAACGCGAGGAGAACAGCAGTGAGCAAGGACTTCATACCGGCGGCCAAGCCGATCATCGGCGATGAGGAACGGGCCGCGGTGGACGCGGTGCTGGTCTCCGGCATGCTCGCCCAGGGGTCCGAGGTGGCATCCTTCGAGCAGGAGTTCTCGCAGGTGCTGCTGGACGGCCGGCACGCGGTGGCGGTCAATTCCGGCACTTCCGGCCTGCACCTGGGCCTGCTGGCCGCCGGCATCGGGCCTGGCGATGAGGTGATCGTGCCGTCGTTCACCTTTGCCGCCACCGCCAACTCGGTGGCGCTGACCGGGGCCACCCCGGTGTTCGCGGACATCGAGCCGGAGCACTACTGCCTGGACCCCGGCGCGGTCGCCGCCGCCATCACGCCTCGGACCAAGGCGATCATGCCGGTGCACCTGTACGGGCATCCGGCCAACATGGACGCGCTGGGTGCGCTGGCCGCCGAGAAGTCGCTGCTGCTGTTCGAGGACGCCGCGCAGGCACACGGCGCCTCGCTGGGCGGCCGCCCGGTGGGCACGTTCGGCGAGTTCGCCATGTTCAGCCTGTACCCGACGAAGAACATGACCTCGGGCGAAGGCGGCATGGTGTCCACCGGCAGCGACGAGGTGGCACGGCGCCTGAAGCTGCTGCGCAACCAGGGCATGGAACGCCAGTACGAAAACGAACTGGTGGGCTTCAATGCCCGGATGACCAACCTGCACGCCGCGATCGGCCGGGTGCAACTCGGCAAGGTCGGCGGCTGGACCGGACAGCGCCAGGCCAACGCCGCGTTCCTGGATGCGAACCTGGCCGGCGTTGTCACGCCGCAGGTGGCCGCCGGCGCGGTGCACGTGTACCACCAGTACACGGTGCGGATCGGTGCGGGGGAGCGGGACCGCTTCGCCGCGGCGCTCAAAGACGAATACAACATCGGCTCCGGGGTCTACTACCCGATCCCGAACCACCGGCTGCCCTCCTTCAACGTCACTGCGGACCTGCCGGTGACCGAGGCAGCGGCAGCCGAGGTGCTCTCGCTGCCGGTGCACCCCTCGCTGGACGCCGAGGATCTGGACCGGATCGCCACCGCGGTCAACGCCCTCGCGAAGGCTGGTGCCTGACCGTGGCAGGAAGCGGGAAGACAGTGCTCCGCGCCGGCCTGATCGGGCTGGGCATGATGGGCCGCCACCACGCCCGCGTGCTCCGCGAAACCGACGGCGTGGAACTGGTGGCCGTCGCCGACGCCTACGGCGACCCGCACGGCGCCGCGCCCGGCCTGCCGGTCTATTCCGGGGTCGAGGAACTGATCAACGCCGGGATCGACATCGCCATGTGCGCGGTGCCCACCGGCCTGCATGTGGAAGTCGGCCTGGCCCTGGCCGAGGCCGGCATTCACACGATGGTGGAAAAGCCGATTGCGGACACGGTCGCAGGCGGCGAGAAGCTGGCAGACGCGTTCGAATCCCGCGGGCTGGTCGGCGCCGTCGGCCACATCGAACGCTACAACCCGGCGCTGCAGTCGCTGCGCGCGCGGCTGGAAGCCGGCGAACTCGGCCGGATCTTCCAGATCGCCACCCGCCGGCAGGGACCCTTCCCGGCGCGGATCGCGGACGTTGGCGTGATCAAGGACCTCGGCACGCACGACATCGACCTCACCGCCTGGCTGGCGCAGGCCGCCTACGCCTCCGTCAGCGCCAACACCACCATCCGCACCGGCCGCGAGCACGAGGACATGGTGGCGGCCACCGGCCTGTTGGACAACGGCGTGATCACCAGCCACCTGGTGAACTGGCTGTCGCCGACGAAGGAACGCGTTACGGTCGTCACCGGAGAACGCGGCGCCTTCGTGGCCGACACCCTGACCGCCGACCTGACCTTCCACGAAAACGGCACCATCAACACCGAGTGGGAGTCCGTGGCCAACTTCCGCGGCGTCTCCGAAGGCAACATCACCCGCCTGGCCATCCCCAAGCGCGAACCGCTGAAGGTGGAACATGAAGCGTTCCGCGATGCCGTGCTGGCCAACCGGGGATTGCTGCAAACTGCCCCGGGTACCGCGGCTGCGGAGCACGACGGCGGTGCGGCCACCGACCGTCCGGCCGCAGGCATCGTCAGCATGCGGGAGGGGCTGAACACGCTGCGCGTGGCCGAAGCCATGATCGCCAGCGCAAAGGAATCCCGCACCGTCGGGCTGCACGCCTGATGGGCCTGCGGATCCTGCTGGCCACCCGGATCTACCTACCGGAAGCGGGCGCCGCCGCCTACCGGCTGGCCGCCACCGTGCGGGCGCTGACCGAGGCCGGCCATGAGGTGGAAGTGCTGACCACCCGGCCGCCGCGGGGACTTCGCGCTGCGGAGGGTGAACCTTCGTGCGCGGGTCCCCGGATCCGGCGCTGGCCGGTGCTGCGTGATGCCAGCGGAGCCGTGCGCGGCTATCTCCAGTACGCCAGCTTCGACATTCCGCTGTTCTTCCGCCTGCTGGCGCAGAAACCGTTCGACCTGCTGCTGGTGGAACCGCCGCCGACCACCGGCGTGGTGGTCCGGCTGGCTGCCGCGCTGCGGCGCCGCCCGTACGTCTACTTCTCCGCCGACGTCAGCTCCGATGCTGCGGCCGGGATCGGCGTGGACCCGCGGGTGGTCGCGGTGCTGAGGGCGGTCGAGCGCTGGGTGGTCACCGGCGCGTCCGGCGTGCTGAGCATCTCCACCGGCGTGACGCTGGCACTGGCCCGGCTGACCGCCGGACGGGCCAAGGTGGCAGAGGTCGGCACCGGCATCGACACGGACACCTTCAGCCTGGCCGGGCCAGGGGACGCGCATCCCGGCCCCACCTTCGTCTACGCGGGGACCATGTCCGAGATACAGGGCGCCGGCGTCTTCGTGGACGGATTCCTGAAGATCCTGGACCGCTACCCGGATGCCCGGCTGCTGATGTACGGCGGCGGAGTGGAGCTGGAGGAGCTGCGCCTGCGTGCGGCACCGGCGGGGGAGCGCATCCGCTTCATGGGAACGGCCGACGGCGCCACCATCGCCCGCGCGCTGCGCACCGCCACCGCTGGACTCGCCTCGGTGCGGCCGGCCCGCGGTTACGACTTCGCCTTCGCCACCAAAGCCTTCGTCTCGCTCAGCTGCGGCGCCCCGGTGATCTACGCCGGCGTCGGACCGCTGCGGCAGCTGGTCGCTGACCACAGGCTGGGGCAGAACGTGGACTGGGACGCAGGCCAAGTGGCCGAGGCGATGGCCGCTGCGCTGGAAGAACCTGTGGACGACGCCGAACGCCGCCGGCTGTCCGACTGGGTGGAGCGGAACTACTCGCTGCGCAGCGTGGGGAACCGGGCGGCCGCAGCCATTGCCGACGCCGCCGAGGCCTTCCGCCTGCCTTGAGCTGCCGGCTCCCACCCGGGCTGCCACCTCCCACACGGGCTGCCGCCTCCCATCGACTCTGCCGATAACGCCCACTTTCGGGCTGGGGGTGGGCCAGATCAGCACAGTCGTTCAGGGGGCGGGCGTGAGCAGCCCGGCCCGCGTCTCGTGCAGCTGGGTCAGGGGGTGAGCACGGCGGCGAGGATGCCGCGGGTGACTGCTTCGTCTTCGGCGGAGCTCAACGCTGCGGCGGCGCCGTGCGCGTTGGCCTTGTACTTGTCCACCTGCTCGGTGGTGAGCGATGCCAGCGCGCGCGCCAGCGATTCGGTGCTGAAGTCCTCGGTCACCACGCCCAAATCGTAGGTCCTCATCAAGGCAGCCGTTTCCGGGGACGGGCTGAACACCAGCGCCAGCCGGGCCTGGACGAAGTCGAAAAACTTGTTCGGCAGCATGAAGTGGTGGTTCATGGTCTGCGGCGGAAGCGAGAAGACCCCCACGTCGTAGGCATTGAGGGTGGCGGGCAGCTCTTCCGGCGGCACCGCATCGTGGAATGTAATGCGTGGGTCGCCCGCGGCAAGGTCCTTGAGCTGCTGCCAATAGCGTCCGCCGTCGCGCGCCTTCACCAAATACAGATCGAGCGTGAAGCGGTCGTCGAGCATCTTGACCGCCTCGATGGTGCCTTCCAAATTGCGGCCGGGCACCGCCGCGCCGCTGTGGACAAGCCGGATCCTCCCGGGCAGCGGCGGGGAAGGCTCCAAATGCCGGAACGGCCCGGCATTGCGGACCACTTCAACGGTGCAGCCGAACTGCTCCGCATACATCCGGGCGATGGAAGCGTTCACGGCCGTGATCGCGGTGGTGCGCGGCAGGTACTTGGCGCAGATGCTGCGCATATACGGAGCCACCAGCAGCTTCCACGGCAGCACATGCGAGCGTTCCTCCGGCGCCCACTCGTGCATGTCGCCCCAGACCGGTGCCCCTTGCGCGACGGCATGGGCCAGCGGCAGCGCCCGCGCTTCGTTCGCCACCACCAGATCAAACCGGCGACCCGCAACGAGCGCGCGGGCCTGCTTGACCGCAGGCGCACTGAGTTCCACCGCGGAATGCTGGCGCAGCGCCAGCAGCAGCACGCCCAGCGGCGTCTGCGGAAGCGACGGCAGCGAGGCGTCGATTTCCAGATGGTGGGTGGCTCCGGGCGGACGTGAACCATAGCTGAGCGTGGTGACTTCACCGGCTTCGGCCAGCAGCTTCAGCTGCCGCAGCACGCGGGAATCGGCCTGGATATCCGAGAAAGAGATACACAGGATCTGCTGGGCCACCACTGCTCCTTGTCACCGATGCCGGGCTGATGCCGGACATTGAAAGATTACCGTCCAGCGCTTGGCTGGCTGTGCGCGGCGGAGTACCCGGCGCGCCGGACCGCCGCACACTGCTGCTGCCGTGCTGACTGAGCTTGGCGCGGTGCGGATGCCCCCGCCGGCGCGCAGGACGCCGGGCTAGGATGGCGATGGAAGCCGGATCCAGCCGGCTGCAGCCGAAAAGGTCCAGGAGCCTCGTGAAGATCGCCATCACCAAGAGCACGCTGCGGATCCCGCCAACGTACTTTGCCACGGCGCACGCCGAGCGGTTGAAGGATCGGCACGACTTCCACGTTTTCACCTTGGTGGCCCAGATTGAGGACCCCTCGGTCACCGTCCCGGTCACCGACTTCGTCCCGGCTCCGGGGCTGGGCTTCCGCCGCCGCGAGCTGGTGATGCCCGCGTTCATGCGGGCCATGGCCGTGGCCGTGGCCCGCTTCAAGCCGGACATCATCCACCAGCACTTCGCCACCTGGTCGGAACCGGCGGTCAAGGCGTCCACCGTTTCCGGAGCCCCGCTGATCACCACCATGCACGGCTCCGACCTGGTGTCGCTGGCGAATCCGGCGGACACGATGATGGCCCGGTGGCACCACCGCAACGTCCTGGCCGCCGCGGCCCACAGCTCCCGGCTTCTGGTGGTCAGCAACTACATGGCCGGGCGGGCAGCCGACCTGGAACTCGATACCGAGAAGATCCAGGTGCACTATCAGGGCGTGGACACGGATTATTTTGTGCCGACCCGCCATCAGTCCGATGAGATGCCGGTGGTGCTGTTCGTCGGCACCCTCAACATGCAAAAAGGCATCCGGGATCTGCTGGATGCCTCGCTGGCTGTCTCGCGCAAAGCCAGACACCGGCTGGTGGTGATCGGCGACGGACCGTTGCGTGACGCCGTGGCCGAGCACGCCGCCAGCCATCCGCACATCGATTTCGTGGGCCGGCAGGACCGGGCGGGTGTCCGCTCCTGGATGCAGCAGGCACAGATCTTGGTGGCACCCAGCCAGGAAGCCGGCGGCGCGCGGGAAGCGGCCGGCCTGGTGCTGCTGGAAGCCCAGGCCTGCGGGACTCCGGTGCTGGCATACCGCAGCGGCGGCATTCCCGAAATGATGGAGGACGGCGTCACCGGCCTGCTGGCACCGGAAGCCGACTTCCGCCAACTGCAGGACGGGCTGCAGCAATTGCTGCAGCTGGGCAGCGCAGACTACCTCGCCATGCGCCGGGACGCCCGCAAGTTCGTGGTGGACCGGCGAAGCCTGGCCGGCAGCGCCCGGGAGCTGGACGGCCACTATCAGGATCTGGCGGCGCAGGCGCCGGCGCCCCGGCGCCCATGAGCGCTGGGTGCCGCGGCGGCCTGGACCATTCCCGTTGTGGAATACTAGGCGGGTGAGTCGCTGCTGGGTCGTCGTGCCGATGTATAACGAGGCCACCGTTGTCGGCTCGGTCATCCAGGAGTTACTGCAGACCTTTCCGAACGTGGTCTGCGTTGACGATGGCAGCAGCGACGATTCAGCCGCCATGGCACGCAAGGCGGGCGCCGTCGTCGTTGTCCATCCGGTGAATCTTGGCCAAGGTGCCGCGCTGCAGACAGGTTTCGAATATGCCGTGCAGGACCCGGAGTTGGACGCGGTCATCACGTTCGACGCCGATGGCCAGCACCGGGTGCAGGATGCCGCCGCCATGCTGAACCGGGTCCGGGACGGCGAGGCGGACGTGGTGCTGGGCTCCCGTTTCCTCGACGGCCGGGGTGAGGTGTCGGCGCTCAAGCGGCTGGTGCTGCGCACGGCCGCCGTCCAGTCCAGGCTATCCACCGGCTACCATCTCACCGATGCCCACAACGGACTGCGCGCGATGTCCGCCGAGGTGGCGCGCAAAATCCATCTGACACAGAACCGGATGGCGCACGCGTCCGAGCTGATCCATCAGTTCTCCGCGCTCGAGGCGCGGGTGGTGGAGCAGCCGGTACACATTGTCTATACGGAATATTCCAAGTCCAAGGGGCAGTCCCTGCTCAACGGCGTCAACATCCTCGCAGACCTCTTCTTCCGGTGAACCCATGCTCATAGTCGTTCAAATTGTCCTGGTCCTGGCCGTCATGCTCGGCGCGCTGGCGCTGATGCGCGGGGGCCAGAATGCGCGGCACCAGGCCGTGCGCCGGATCGTGCTGGTGCTCTTCGCGGTGCTGGCGGCGCTGTCAGTGTTCTTCCCGGGCATGCTGACCGCGGTAGCGAATGTGCTGGGCATTGGCCGCGGCACCGACCTGGTGCTGTACGGACTGATCGTGTGTTTCCTGATTTTCATGGCCAGTTCCTTCCAACGTACGCGCCAGCTGGAGGAGCGGATCACCAAATTGGCCCGGCGGATCGCGCTGGACGAAGCGCCGCGCCCGGAGGATGCGGCCGGACCCGATGACCCCGCGCGGCCGGGGAGCGGCGCATGACGGTACCGGAAGCCGAAATCGTGATTGCGGTGCATACCGCGGACCGGCCCGTCAGGCGGGCGGTGGAATCCGTGCTGGCCGCAACGCCGGGGCGCGTCGGCGCTACGGTGGTGTGCCACAACATGGATCCCGGACCGGTGCGCGGACAGCTGGCTGGCCTTCCGGAGACCGTGCGGCTGCTCGAACTGGCCGACGGCATTCCGTCCCCGGCCGGCCCGTTCAACTTTGGCCTGGACCAGGCGAGGGCCGGGTTCGTCGGCATCATGGGCTCGGACGACACGCTGGAGCCGGGAGCGGTGTCCGCCTGGCTGGATACCGCGCAGGCCACCGGCGCTGCCGCCGTCATCGCACCGGTCCGCTACCGCGGCGGCCCGCGGATCCTGACCCCGCGCGCCCGCGTGTTCCGCGGCCCGCTGGTGGATCCGCTGCGCGACCGGCTGGCCTACCGGACCGCGCCGCTGGGACTGATCCGGCGCGAGGCGCTCAGCCGGCTGGGGCTGCGGCTAAGCCACGGGCTGCGCACCGGCGAGGACCTGGAATTCGGCCTGCGGCTCTGGTTTTCCGGTGAGAAGATCGCCTATCCGGCCCACGCCCCGGCGTACCTGGTGGGGGAGGACGCAGACGAACGCGTGACATCCGCGGTGCTGCCGCTCGGCAGCCAGTTCCGGGACGTCGCTGCGCTGGTTTCCGGGGACTGGTTTCCGGCGCTGCCCGCTGCGCAACGGGAAGCCATCGCGGTGAAGCTGCTGCGCGGCCACGTGATCAGCGCGGCGGTCCGCCGAGGTGCGGAGTTCGCCTGGGGAGCCGAGGACCGGAAGGCGATGTCCGCCGTCGTACGCTCGCTGACCGCCGCCGCCCCCGGCGCACCGCGCCTGCTCAGCGCACCGGACGAACGCTTGCTGCTGGTACTGCGTGACGCGGTGTCCGGCGCGGAAATAGCGGCTGAATTACGACGGCGGACGGCCGCCAACACGCTGCAGCGCACCTTCACGCGGCGGTGGCTCGGCAACGTCCGGCGGGAAGCGCCGCTGCGGACCAATCTGAACTCGCTCGTTTTCACCGCAGCGTGCCGGCTGCACCGCACCCCGCCGGCGGCCCGCGCCGCGGTTGCAGGCGCGGGGCCATCCGCCGCTCCGGCATCCGACAGAACCGATGGAAGGCTGCCTCGTTGACCGGACCCCGCTCCCTGCTGATCCTCTCGCTCTCGCCGCTGCGCAGCGACCCGCGGGTGCTCAAACAGATCACGCTGTTCCGCGACAAGTACCAGGTCTTCACCTGCGGGTTCGGGCCGGCTCCTGACGGCGTCGCCGGACACTTCGAGCTGGACACCGCGCTGGCCAGCTGGCCGCGCGACCCGCAGCGGCTGGCGCTGCGGCGTTACGTGGACGTGTACTGGAACATTGCCGCCGTGGCGCAGGCGCGCAAGCTGCTGCGCGGCCAGCAATTTGATGCCGTGCTCGCCAACGACACCAACACCGTGCCGCTGGCGCTGAGCCTCGAGCCAACGCACGGCGTGCACGCCGACCTGCACGAATTCGCTCCGAAGGAGCACTTCAACAAGCCAACCTGGCGTGCACTTGTGGCCCCCTACGTGCGCTGGCTCTGCCGCACCTATCTGCCGGCCGTGCGCTCGCTGACCACGGTGGCTGAGGGCATCGCCGAGCAGTACACCAAGGACTTCGGCGTGGCGGCCTCGGTGGTCACCAACGCCGCCCCCTATGCGGACAAGCAGCCGCGGCCCACCGGCGAAAAGATGCGGATGATCTACAGTTCAGCCGGGCAGCGCTACCGCAAGATCGAAGACATCATGGAAGCCATGCGCGGTGCCCCAGAGCACCTGGAGCTGGATTTGATCGTGATGCCGAACGAACCGGCCTACGTCGCCGAGCTCAAGGCCTTGGGCGAGGAGCTGCCCCGGCTGCGGTTCCGCGAGCCGGTCCCGTATGACCAGCTGGTGGACACAGTGGCCGAATACGACCTTGCCATCTCGATCATCCCGCCCACCAACTTCAACCTGGCGCACGCCCTGCCGAACAAGTTCTTCGAGGCGGTCCAGGCCCGCACCGGGCTGATCATCGGTCCCTCGCCGGCCATGGAAACCTTGCTGCGCCGGCACGGGCTGGGGGCCGTCACCGCCGACTTCAGCCCGGCGGCGCTGGTGGAGGTGCTCAAGACGCTGACCCCCGGCATGGTGGACGAGTGGAAGGCGAACGCGCACGCCGCCGCCCGGGAGTTGTCCTCCGAGCACCAGATCAAGGGCTGGGAGCACGCGGTGGACCAGCTCTTCGCCCGGCAGGGGGCCTGAGCAGTGGCCGCTGAACCGCGCGTCCTGCACATCTATGATGCGGCCGACGTCGGTGCCACCTTGGTCAAATACGGCAGGCGGGCGGGGCGGCCGTGGCGGCATTTCAACGTGGTGCCGCCCGAAGGTACGGCAGCATCCGTTACCGCCCGGGCCGGGAGGCTTGCCGCGGGCGCCGCCTGGCAGGCACGGAGGGCGGCCGCCATCCTCCGCTCGGACCTGCTGCACGTGCATTCCGGCTCGCGGATCGGCGTCGTACGCTCGCGTCCGGTCAAGCCGTTCCTGCTGCACTTCCACGGCACGGACATCCGCACCCAGTACTACGAACCCGCCCGCCGGCCCGCGCTGCAGTGGGGCGCCGACCATGCGGTGAAGGTCCTGTACTCCACTCCGGACCTGCGCGAACACGCCGAGTCAGCCCGGGCCGACGCGGTCTACCTGCCGAATCCGGTGGATCTGGAGGAACTGCCCGAGTGGCGGCCGGCCGGCCGGCCGCGCGTTGTTTTCGCCTCCCGCTGGCATTCCTCCAAGGGTGGGCAGCAGCAACTGGAGCTGGTGCGGGCGCTGCGGTCAGCCGTCGGGCCCGACGTCGAGCTGCAGGGGCTGGACTGGGGCGACGGGGCGGCGCAGGCGGCGGAGCTCGGCGTGGTCCTGGTGCCGAAGATGCGCAAGCCGGAATACCTGCGCTGGCTCGCGTCTGCGCATGTGGTGGTCGGCCAAAGCGCCGGCATCCTGGCCATGAGCGAACTGCAGGCCGTCGGCGTTGGTGTTCCCGTCGTCATGCAGCTGGGGGAGGGGTATTACCAGTCTCCGCCGGTGCTGCAGGCGGAATCGGTGGAGGCGCTGGCAGCTGCGGCAGCCTCCGCGCTGGCTGACCCGTCCGGCACGTCCGCCGTCCTAGCCGGCCGGACCTGGCTTCAGGAGCACCACGACCCGGCACGCTTGGTGCGCCGTCTGGCCGGGATCTACGCCGCAACGGGCGGATAGCGGGCCGCCTGGCCCACCGCCGAACGGGGGGCCCTCCGGAGGGCGCCCAGCGGTGCGGCTCCCGGCGCTGGGGGTCCCGAAAGCTACTTGCTCTGGGTTAAAGGATGCGCCTTTGAGCCCCTATTGACGGCCTTCGGAAGCCCGGCCTAGACTCGCAGCCATTCCACCTCGTTCCATTTTCGTAACATTTTCTCGTTTGCTACAAGAAATGGTGCAAAATGACCCCGACTTTGATGCGGCGGCTGGCGGCCGAGGTCGTCGGCACGGCAGTACTGGTGATTTTCGGAGTCGGCTCGGTGCTGGCGGCGTTAACTGTGGGTGCCGGGGACCTGGATTATGCGGGAATAGGTTTCATCTCACTGGGCTTTGCCATTGCCATTGCCGTAGCAATCTATGCGTTCCTGGCGGTTTCCGGGGCGCACATCAATCCGGCCGTGACCTTCGCGCTGGCGGTGACCAGGCGGTTCCGCTGGGTGGAAGTGGCTCCATACATTCTCGCCCAGCTCGTCGGAGCGACGGTCGGCAGCCTCCTGTTGGTGGCGTCATTCGGCACGCAGGCCGTGGACTTTGGTGGTGGTGCGACCACTTTGGGTCCGGGAGTCTCCTACGGCCAGGGGATTGTTGCGGAGGCGGTGGGAACCTTCCTGCTCATGCTCGCGATCATGGCGGTGGCCGTGGACCAGCGGGCGCCCAAGGGCTGGGCGGGCCTGATCATCGGGTTGGCTGTAGCCAGCGCCATCCTGGTCCTGGCGCCGCTGACAGGCGGTTCGCTCAACCCGGCGCGTACCTTTGGCCCGAATCTGGTGCAGTCCATCTTCGGCGGAACGGTCGAATGGGCCCAGTTCCCGCTGTACATCATCGGTCCCTTCATCGGCAGCTGTGTCGCCGCCCTCGTCTACGACCTGGTCGTCCGCCCGCGCGAGGTCCCCGCAGGCGAGCCACGCGCCGACGACGCGTCAATGTCGGCGGAAAAGGACAAAAAACCGGGTACCGACAAGGAATGAACAACCAAATCAAGGGAAATATGCGGCTGCGCAGGGGCCGACGGCTTTAGCGCGGTTTAAGGATAAAACGGAGAGGGAAAACCATGACGGGAAATCGTGTAGTCGTTTATAAAGGCCCAGGGGAAGTTGCGGTTGAAACGATCGACTACCCCAAGCTGGAACTGCCTTCCGAAGTCGCCAACAAAATGGGAATCCAGCAGAAGGCACCGCACGCCGCGATCCTTAAGCTGGTCGCTACCAATATCTGCGGCAGCGACCAGCACATGGTGCGCGGGCGCACCACCGCGCCGGTCGGCCAGTCGCTCGGTCACGAAATTACGGGGGAGGTGGTCGAGACCGGTGACGACGTGCTCTTTGTGAAGGAGGGCGATATCTGTTCGGTGCCCTTCAACATCGCCTGCGGCCGCTGCCGGATGTGCAACGAAGGCAAAACCGGCGTCTGCCTCAATGTGAACCCCGCCCGGCCCGGCGCGGCTTACGGCTACGTGGACATGGGTGGCTGGATCGGCGGCCAGGCCGAGTACGTGATGGTGCCTTACGCGGACTTTAACCTGCTCAAGTTCCCGGACCGGGACCAGGCGCTGGAGAAGATCCTGGACCTGACCATGCTCTCCGACATCTTCCCCACCGGCTACCACGGTGCGTTCACCGCCGGCGTCACCACGGGCTCCACGGTCTACATCGCCGGAGCGGGGCCGGTGGGACTGGCCGCGGCCTTCTCCTCGCACGTGCTGGGCGCCTCGGCTGTCGTTGTCGGCGACATGAACGCCGACCGGCTGAGGCAGGCCGAAAGCTTCGGCTGCGAGACGATCGATCTGAGCCAGGAAGGCTCGTTGCCGGAAAGGATCGAGCAGATCCTCGGCGTCCCCGTGGTGGATGCGGCGGTGGACGCGGTCGGGTTCGAGGCCCGAGGGCATGGGGCCAACGCCGAGGAAGCGCCGGCGACGGTGCTGAACGACATCATGTCGGTGACGCAGGTGGGCGGTGCCCTGGGCATCCCCGGCCTCTATGTCACCGGCGATCCGGGCGGCATCGATGAGAACGCGAAGATCGGCCAGATTGGTGTGCAGCTGGGCACCGGCTGGGCGAAGTCGCTTTCGTTCACCACGGGGCAGTGCCCGGTGAAGCGGTACAACCGCAGGCTAATGGACCTGATCCTGGCCGATAAGGCCAACATCTCCAAGGCCGTGAACGCCACGCCGATCAGCCTGGACGAGGCGCCCCAGAGTTACCGGGAGTTCGACCAGGGAGCGGCCAAGAAGTACGTGATCGATCCGCACGGGATGGTTGCCGCGTAGGTCGACCCGTCCAACGCGTGGGTCGGCCCGTCCAACAGGTAGCGGCGGCTGCAACTCGGTCGGGGGCCCGAGGCAGCCGCCGCTGCCGCCTGCAGCCGCCGCCGCCCGTCGCGCCTGAGGTCCGCCGCCGCCGTCCGTCGTCTTACCGGTGTTCGTCTACCGGCTTCTCGGTCTTGCCCAGGCCCGCCAGTGCAGCCTGCTCCGCGAAATCCGGCACGCTGGCCACCACCTCGTCGAAGGTTCCGGCGGCCTCCACCGTTCCGCCGCGCATGAAGAAGACGATGTCCGCGTCCCGGATCGTCGCCAGCCGGTGAGCCACGGTGATGACGGTGACGTCGCCGTGCAGCTGCCGTATCGCCGTCGTTACGGCCGCCTCGGTGGCGGTGTCGAGGGCGGAGGTGGCCTCGTCCATGACCAGCACCCGGGGGTTGTCATAGAGCGCGCGGGCAATGCCAAGCCGCTGGCGCTGTCCGCCGGAGAGCGCCATGCCGCGCTCACCCACCAAGGCGTCCAGGCCGCCGTCGCGCTCCATCACCGTGTCCAGCAGTTGTGCACGGCGCAGGGCAATGGTCACGCGCTCCGGGTCCACGCGGGCCTGGTCCCAGGCCAAGGCGACGTTCTGCGCGATCGACGCGTCGAAGAGCGAGACTTCCTGCGGCACATAGCCAATGCGACTGCGCCAGGAATTTAGCACGAACTCCATCGGTTCGCCGCCGACCATGATGTGTCCGTGGCTTGGCTCAAGCAGCCCCAGGAGCAGGTCCACCAGGGTTGATTTGCCGGCGCCGGATGCACCGACGAAGGCCACGTGGCTGCCGGCGGGAATCCTGATGTTCACGTTGTGCAGGGCCGGTGCCGCCGCACCCGGGTAGCTAAAGGCGACGTCCCGGAGCTCAATGTCCGCGGCGTTGTCGGGGAGTTCGTGCTGCGGGCGTTCATCGCGCTGCCGGGACATTTCGGCTTCGCCCTCGTGGATGTCTTCGACGATCTGCCGGGCGAAGGACGCGCTGGTGTTCACCGAGGACTGCACCGCCTGCATGCGGGTCAGCGAGGGGATCAAGCGGAAACCCGCGACGGCGAACAGGCCGACCGCGCTGACCGCGCCCGCGGGGCCGCCGGTCAGATAGCCCACGCCGCCCAGCAGCGCGAACCCCAGAACCAGCGCGGTCTCCAGCACGTAGCGCGGGATCTGCGAAATCTGGATGGCGCCGGCGCGCGCTATCGAGGATTTCGTGCGGGTGCCGTGCACCTGCTCCTGCACCTCGGGCCCGCGACCAGCCAACGTGATTTCCTTGAGCGCACCCAGCGCCTCGTACAGGGTCTTGGCCGTCCGGTTTGACCATTCCCGGTTCTCCCGGCCGATCGCCACGGCGCGGGGCGAGATCACCTTCGCCAGCAGCAGCGCCACCAGCCCCAGGTAGATCATGGTCACCACCGCGATCAGCGGCTGCGCCACAAAGAGCACGACGACGACCGCGGCCAAAGTGCCCAGCTCGCCGAACAGGCTCATCGCCGGCATCAGCACGCCGGAGACCGTGATCCCGACGCCAACATCGACCGACCGGACAATCTCAGCGGAGTTGCGCCCCAGCCGCTTCTCCCACGGCGATGCCAGATAGGCGGCAAACAGGCGGTCGCCGATGGCCACTTCGTGCCGGGCGAAGCGCTTGGTGGCAAAGCGCAGCAGCAGCACCGCCAAGATGCCCTTGAGCACGATCAGGAGGCAGATGAAGGTCAGGATCGGCAGCGCCATCCCGTTTTCGGCGACGTTGCCCAGCAGCGGAAGCTCCGCGCCGGAGCTTCCCACCAGGGCCGGCAGGAGCGCTGCGATCAAACCCAGCGCGACCACGTCCAGCAGGGCCAGCCCCGCGGACGCCGTGCCGTAGCCGGTGAGGAAACGCCGGCTGCCGGCCGGCAAGGTACGCAACAGCGGCACAAGGACGTCGTAGATGCTTTTCATACTGCCCCTCAGCCTATTGCATCGCGTCTTTATCACCCGCGGCGGCTTCTGACCAGTGGCTGATGAAAGTTCGGACGGGTTTTCCACAATCCGAGGGCCGGGGCTAGCCCGTCGAAAGATTGGTCGTTTAGGGTCGGTGCAAGCGACTGCCCGCCGGTCTCAACTTCGCGGGGCGGCTGCGCTTGGGGGTTGAAAAGGGGGAACGGATGGATGGCATCCGGATCGTCGAGGGTGAGGTCCGCGAACTGATCCGCCAACGGGGACTGGACCCTGCCCGCCAAGGTCCGGAGGTCCGCCGGCTGGTCGAAGCTGCGGTGACCGACTATGACGAACGGTCCTTGCTGGGATCCCTTCCTCCGCTCGGGCACCTGGACCATGCCCGTAAGTACATTTTCGATGCCGTGGCCGGCTTCGGACCCTTGCAGCCGCTACTGGACGATCCCTCGATTGAGGAGATCTGGATCAACTCGCCGTCGGAAGTGTATGTAGCCCGAGGCGGCGAATCCGAGCTGACGTCGGTAACGCTCGCGCAGCAGCAGGTGCGGGATCTGGTGGAGCGGATGCTCAAGTCCTCCGGCCGCCGGTTGGACTTGTCCTCGCCCTTTGTCGATGCCGCCCTGCCAGACGGGTCGCGGCTGCATGTGGTCATTCCCGATATCACCCGCCAACACTGGGCCGTCAACATCAGGAAGTTCATCGCCCGCGCGTCCCGGTTGGAGCACTTGGTGGAACTGGGATCGCTAACGCCGGAAGCATCCCGGTTCCTTGGGGCGGCAGTTAGCAGCGGGCTGAACATCCTAATCTCCGGAGCCACACAGGCGGGGAAGACCACGATGCTCAATTGCCTGGCGGCCGCTATTGGCAGCCGGGAGCGCGTTGTCACCGTGGAAGAAATCTTCGAACTGCAATTGCCCCTGCGCGACGTCGTCGGACTTCAGTGCCGACAACCGAATCTGGAAGGCGAAGGAGCCATACCGCTGCGGCGCTTGGTCAAAGAGGCCCTGCGGATGAGGCCAGATCGGCTGATTGTCGGAGAGGTCAGGGAAGCCGAAAGCCTCGACATGCTCGTGGCGCTTAACAGCGGACTCCCCGGCATGTGTACGGTTCATGCGAACAGTGCTCATGACGCCATCACCAAGATCTGCACGCTGCCGCTGTTGGCGGGTCAGAACATCTCGTCAGCCTTTGTGGTCCCAACTGTGGCCTCGTGCATCGACCTCGTCGTCCATTGTGCCCGTAGGGCTGACGGCCGGAGGCAGGTCGTAGAGATTGTTTCGCTGGGCCGCCGAGTGGAGAACGGCGTCATCGAGACGTCCACCGTTTTCAGCCGGCGGGGTGGCCAGTTGCAGGTCAGTCCCTCCGCAAGTCCAGCGGAGGAAAAGTTTGTGCGCGCCGGATACGAAGTCATGCAACTGCTGGAACCCGTGCCATGACGGCAGCGGCGGGACTTGTAGGCGGTATCGGGTTGTTTTTGATCTGGTGGTCTTGCTGGGAAAGAACGCCGGTCAGACCCTCGCGGCAGAAGCGGCTTGGCCGGCTCCAGTTGCTGATCAATCAAGCGGGTATTGAGAAGGTTTCGTCGAGGGCGCTCCTGGCCAGTTGTGTGGGCATGGCAGCGGCTACTTTCCTGATCGTTTTTGCGCTGGCGGCGTCGGGCCCGATCGCAGCCTGTTTCGGCTTGTTCGGAGGCTGGCTTCCGCTCGTTCTTGTGCGTTGGACGGCGCGCCGCCGCACCGCCGCTTTACGCGAAATCTGGCCGGACGTCGTCGACCATCTTAGGTCGGCGATCCGGGCAGGACTGTCGCTGCCCGAGGCGCTGGTTCAGTTGGGCACGCGCGGACCGGTGGAGTTGCGGCCGGCCTTTAGCGGGTTCGCCGCCGATTATCGGGCAGGCGGGCATTTCGACGATGCGCTGGAACGGCTTAAAGCCAGACTGGCCGACCCCGTGGCTGACCGGATTGTTGAGGCGCTGCGCATGACGCGTGAGGTTGGCGGTACCGATCTGGGCAGGTTGCTTGGGACCTTGGCCGACTTCCTCCGCGACAGCGCACGGACCCGCAGCGAACTCGAGGCACGCCAGTCGTGGACGGTCAACGCTGCCCGGCTCGCCGTTGCTGCCCCTTGGATCATCTTGATGCTGTTGGCCACCAGACCGGAGGCGGTGGCGGCCTACAACACTCCGCCCGGAGCGGCCGTCCTGCTGGGCGGCCTGGTGGTGTCGCTGGTGTGTTACCGGCTCATGCTGCGCATCGGCTCGCTGCCCGAAGAAGAGCGGGTACTCCGATGAACCAGACGGGAGCATTGACTGTGTTGATAGGCACTGCCCTCGGGCTGGGCCTGTGGCTGACGGCCAGCCGGTTGCCGTTCTTCCGCCCAACGAGATTTGCCGATCGTATTGCACCGCAGCTGAAGGCGATTGAGCTGAAGTCGCGGCTGTTGGACAGCGGGCCGGGAAATGTCACGCCGTTCGGCCCCTTGGAGCGTATTTTCCGGCCGGTCCTCCGTGATTCGGTCGCATGGCTGGGGCGATTCAATTACGGCTCGACCTTGCTCTCAAAGCGGTTGCTGCAGGCCGGGAGCAAGCAAAGCACGGTTGATTTCCGCGCCGAGCAAGTGCTGTGGGCAGTGGCCGGTTTCCTTATCGGCATCGCCTGGATGATTGCCTTGGCGGCAGCAGGCTCGCTGGATCCAGTACTTGCGGTGATTCTGACCGTGGGGCTGGCCGCTGGCGGGTTCATGCTGCGGGACTCCCTCTTGACGGCCCAGATTCGTCGCCGCGAGGCAAAGATGCTGGCGGAATTTCCCAGTTTGGCGGAGTTGATGGCACTTGCGGTCAGCGCGGGGGAAAGCGCGACCGGCGCACTGGAGAGAATCTGCCGCAGCGCTCGCGGCGAGCTGGCTCAGGAATTTGCCGTGGTGCTCGCCCAGACCCGCTCCGGTACGCCAGTGCTGACGGCGCTGCAGGAGTTTTCACACCGGACCCGCTTGCCTGCGCTGGTGCGCTTCGTCGATGGGATCACGGTTGCTGTTGAACGCGGAACACCGCTGGCGGATGTGCTGCGGGCACAGGCGCAGGACGTGCGCGATATGGCGAAACGGAATCTGATGGAGTCGGCCGGCAAGAAGGAAATCGGCATGATGGTCCCGTTGGTCTTCGGCGTCTTACCGCTCACGGTCTTGTTTGCCGTGTTCCCGGGAATTGCGTTGATCAATCTCGGCTGGTGAAGCACAGATGGAACCTGATGAGCCAAGTCGCTAACTGGGAAGGAACGAGGACATGACGAAACTATCGCTCAGGGTCGTTGCCGCGATGTCGCTGATGTGGAGCGGAGGGCTGGATCGCTTGCGAAAGTCAGTTCGGTCCGTGGACGGCGAACGCGGAGACGTCCCGGGGTGGGTGATGATCACTTTAATGTCGGCGGTCCTCGTGGCAGGCATCCTGGCTCTCGCCAAACCGGCCTTGGAAGGGCTGTTCAATGACGCCATTGGTCGCGTGACGCAGCCCTGACGTGGGATCGAGTTGTAGGGCCCGCCGGTTGCGGCAGTCTGCTGTCGGCCGTAGTCCCGAGGATCCGGACCGCTCCGATCGCGGGTCGGCGAGCGTGGACTTCGTGCTGGTCGGTGGCGTCCTCACCCTGATTTTCGTGTCGATCATGCAGCTCACCCTCATCCTGCATGTCCGGAACACACTCATCGACGCTGCAGGGTCCGGTGCCCGTTACGGAACCTTGGCTGATCGAGGCGCCGCCGACGCGCAGGGGCGGACTACTGCCTTGATCACCGCAGCCCTAACCGACGATTATGCCCAAGATGTCCACGTCGAGGAGGTCACCCGGTCCGGCGTACGCACCATGCGGGTCACTGTCCGAGCACCCCTGCCAGCGCTTGGACTGGTCGGCCCACCCGGCGCCTTGGAGGTCCATGGTCATGCTGCGCTTCCACGCTAACCGCACAGCGGGTGGGCGGCCGGGGGCAGGGGTTCGCCGAGCGGATGCCGAAGCCCTGAAGGGCGCCATGATGCGCCTGCGACAGCGGCTCAGGGCCCGCTTGGGCGACGGCCAGGGCGGGGAAGCGGGGAGTGCGGTCGTTGAGTTTGTCTTCCTGGGAACGCTGCTCCTGGTGCCGGTGGTTTATTTCGTCATCGCAGTTTCGCAGGTGCAGGCCGCCTCATTTGCTGTCGTAAACGCGGCGGACCAGGCCGCGAAAGTGTATGCCGGATCCGATGAGGCCGCAGCAGGAGGTCAGGCGGCGCATCAGGCGGCACTCTTTGCCGCAGGAGACTTCGGTATGGGCCCGGATCAACTCGATGTCAGGATTAGCTGCGGCAACGGTGCGTGCCTGGAACCCGGCTCGTCTGTCACGGCGGAAGTCTCGATTCTGGTGCCGCTGCCACTGCTCAGCGGCACCGGACTGAGCATGGCGACCGTAAACTCCTCGGCAACCCAAATCGTGGAACGGTACGGATGACAGCCAAGAGACCCGCAGATACCAGAGTTCCACGGGACCTCAAGGGAGGCAGCAACCTGCGGGGGATCGATGAAGGCGGCCAGGTACTGGTCCTGCTCATCGGCTTCGTCCTACTGAGCCTGCTGATCCTGACCGTGGTGATGGGGGCATCCACCGTCTACGTCGAAAGGAAGAAGCTGCTATCCGTCGCGGACGGTGCAGCGCTCGCAGCCGCTGATACTTTCGCTCTCGCCGACGTCGAGACGGGCGGGGGCGCTCCCGTCCCATCGTTGGACGGCGGATCCGTGCGAGGATCGGTCCTGCGCTACCTGTCAGAGACTGATGCCTACGGGCGATTCGACCAGCTGACCGTTGGCGCCGGCACCGGCTCCCCGGAGCGGCGCACCGCGCACGTCGAGCTGAGCGCGGTGGTCCGGCCACCGGTCGTCAATTTCCTGGTCCCGGCCGGCATCCCGGTGACTGTCTTCAGCGACGCACGCTCGGAGCTCAGACGCTGACCTGCACTTCGCGTCAGCGGCCGCCAAGTGTTGTTTCGATGAGCGGTTACCGAAGCGCTTGCTGGTGCAGCTGCCGCAGCACCGCTTCGGCCGAGGCGTCCAGCACGGAAATGTGCCCGCCGTCCTCTACCAGCTTCAGCTGTGCGGAGGGCAGCCGGTCGGAGAGCCAGCGCGCCGTCGCCACCGGAACGTTCCGGTCCGCGGTCCCGTGCCAGACGAACGCCGGTACCCCGGGGTCATCGACGGTGAATCCCCAAGGCGACGCGGCGAGCCTCATGTCGTCGCGCACTCCGGCCGTGCCGTGTCGCATGGCGTCCGCGAGGAAGGCGGCGAAGCGCGGTGCGGCTTCGGGCCGGGCTGCGACTGTCTGGTCCGCCTCCGGCATGCTCTTGCCTGACGCGGCGATCATCTTCTCCGGGCTGCGCGTGCCGAACTTCATGAAGGCCAGCACGGCGGAGGTCAGACGCGGGCGGTGCTGCGCGAACTTGAGGACCCGGGCGACGTCGGGCGATCTGTCGTCGGCCAGGCCGGGGACGTCGTAGGGGCCCGAGCCGGAGACGATGCTGACGCCGTCGATCCGGTGCGGCATGCGCTGCAGGCAGGCGAGGGCGGACGGGGTGCCCATCGAATACCCCATCACGCTGAATTTTTGCAGGCCCAGCCGGTCCGCGAACGCGTCGACGTCGTCGGCCCATTCGAGAAGGGTGCGGCCAGATTTGGGTGATGACCCGCCGATGCCCGGCCGGTCCACCGCCAGCAGCCGCACACCGGCCTTCGCAGCTGCGTCAGCCAGATTGAAGAACGCGGTTTCCAGCTTGCCGCTGGGCGCACCGTGGTGGTGCACCACCGGAGGGCCGGAGGGGTCGCCAAGATCGAAGTAGGCCAACGTGCGGCCATCGTCCACGGTGCAGAACTTTTCCTCGTACACGGTGCCCCCCGTTCAGTCCGGCCAAAACCTGATCAGCCTAGCAGCAGCCGGACGGGCCGGAAATGACGGTGGGCGGTCACCGGAAGGACGCGGAAGAGGCGCACTGTGCTTAAATCCTCTAGTCGCCCCACTCGGTGGTGGTGAGATAGCCGAAGTATTGGCCGGAAGCCGGTCGGAACGGGTCGCCGATGAACCCGTACTGGTTGTTCTGATTGTTGTACGCCTCGACTGCTGCAAGAAATCCCTTAATGACGGACTGCCCGTCGCCTTGGCACATCCCGCTGTAGATGCACCGGGCCACCGAGCCGGCGACAGCCGGACTGGAGAAGCTGGTGCCGTGTGCCGTGTTGTAAAGGCCTCCCGGGTAGGTGGAGGTGATGCAGGCTCCGGGGCCTGCAACGGTATGCGCAATGTCCGCAGCTTGAGTCGCGAAGTTGGAGAAGTTGGCGAAATGGTCGTCGGCGCTGGGAACGGACCCTCCGCTGCAGATGGGCGTTGCCTCGCCGCCGGGACGGCCGTCGTAGTCCGCCATGGCGGTGGCGGTGAGCACCTCGTCATAGGTGGCCGGAATGGTATTCGCCAAGTCCGCCGCCGCATTGCCGGCGGCAACCGTCCAGGCGATTCCCTCCGCGGATCCCTGACAAATCATCTTGTGCAGGGCATCGACGCCGTTGCCGCAATTTCCCTGGTCCTGGCCGGGACCGCCGATGCTGATGTTGGCGACCTGGATGTCGTTCTGCGGGTCCGCATCCGTGCGGGTGGAGACTACCCAGTCGGCGGCGCAGAGCAGCGCAGCCTCTGAGATGGTTCCGGCGTCTGACATGACCCGGACGGACCAGAGCGGGGCGCCGTAGGCGGTGCCGATCACCCCGAAGGTGTTGTTCTTTGCCGCAAGAACTCCAGCAACCATTGTTCCGTGCCCGTTCCGGTCGACGGGAGTGACCTCGACCGCGGTGCCAGACGAGCAGTCCACGCCGCCAACGACGTTCAGGTCCGGGTGGGTGGCGTCGACGCCGGAATCGATGACGGCGGTGTTGACCATGATCTGCCGGCCGTTCTCGGCCGCCTCTTGGTCGGTGCCGCCGACTCGCTGCCACCACGTGGGCAGGAATCCGGTGACCGAGGGTGACTGATTGTCATCGGCCTCGTCTGCTGCCAACGTGAATTCCCGCTCGGGAGCAATGAAATCAACGGCTGGATCGGCACCGAGCTGCGCTTCCTCCGCGGCCGTCATGGTCCCCGAGTAGCCTTTCAGCGCGTGTTCGTAGGTGCTTGAGAGCGTGAACCCGTACTTCTTCCCCTGCGCCTCAGCGGTGGAGTCGACGTTCGTGACGCTGTCATTGAGGACGACGGTGTAGCTGTCTTCTTCCTCGGCGGCCGCGGGTCCGGCAGCGGTGACAATGGTTGCGGCAGCCAGCACCAGCGCACTAACAGCCCCCAGAAGTCTTCGTGACCGCATGGGATGCGGCGGCTGGCCGTCTCGCCGTCTTTCGGGTTGCTGCCTTTTTCGCCGGGTTTGCACCTGACCGTGACTTTGACCGGACATTGCAGCCTCCCCACAAGGTGGAACGTAAATCAGGATGCCCCCGTCCCCGTGCGCTGCGCGTGAACAACCGCACCTCGCACTCCCAAAGGTTATTGCAAGCTCCGCGCGGGTGCTAGGGGCAGGCAGAAAGTGCAGGCAGGTTTTCCCGGCCGGCGCGGCCACCGCGGCGCGCCCAGAACCGACGCTGACCGGGGACGCGGGGTCTCGCGAGGACGGGGGCTGACCTGCCGGGGGAGAGGATTCCTCACCATGGCGTACGCTTGGAGAACCATGGCTGAGATCGACTTTCCCGCTGAAATCCGCGCGTTGCGCGCCACGTATGACTCCATCGAAGCAGTCTCCGACGTGGAGACGATCCGCAAGGATATCGCCGAGCTGAGCGAGCAGGCAGGCGTGCCGGACCTGTGGGACGACCCGGCCGCGGCGCAGAAGATCACCTCCAAGCTGTCGCACCGCCAGAGTGAGCTGGAACGGTTGGAGAAGCTGGCCGCACGGATCGACGATCTGGAAGTCCTGGTGGAACTGGGCCAGGAAGACGCCGGTGACGAAGACTCCATGGTCGAGGCCGCCAGCGAACTGAACTCGCTCAAGAAAGCACTGGCAGAACTCGAAGTCGTCACGTTGCTGTCCGGGGAGTACGACGAGCGCGAGGCCGTGGTGACCATCCGCTCCGGCGCCGGCGGCGTCGACGCCGCGGACTTCGCCGAAATGCTGATGCGCATGTACCTGCGCTGGGCGGAGCGCCACGGCTACCCGACGCAGGTGCTGGATACGTCCTACGCCGAAGAGGCCGGGCTGAAGTCGGCCACCTTCGAAGTCAAGGCCCCGTTCGCCTTCGGCACGCTCTCGGTCGAGGCCGGCACCCACCGCCTGGTCCGGATCAGCCCGTTCGACAACCAGGGCCGCCGGCAGACGTCGTTCGCCGCCGTCGAAGTCATACCGCTGATTGAACAGACCGACTCGATCGACATTCCGGACAACGAGATCAAGGTGGACGTGTTCCGCTCCTCCGGTCCGGGCGGGCAGTCCGTGAACACCACTGACTCCGCGGTCCGACTGACCCACATTCCCACCGGGATCGTGGTGTCGATGCAGAACGAGAAGTCGCAGATCCAGAACCGCGCCGCCGCGTTGCGCGTGCTCCAGTCGCGGCTGCTGCTGCTGAAAAAGGAGCAGCAGGACGCGGAGAAGAAGGCGCTCGCCGGCGACGTCAAAGCCTCGTGGGGCGACCAGATGCGCTCCTACGTGCTGAACCCGTATCAAATGGTCAAGGACCTGCGCACCGAACATGAAGTCGGGAACACCGGCGCCGTGCTGGACGGCGAAATTGACGACTTCATTGACGCCGGCATCCGTTGGCGCGCCAACAGCCGCAACGCGGAAAACTAAACCTCAAGGCTGCCTAAAAGCCCGGTCGCTCCCTCTGGAGCTGCCGGGCTTTTGCCGTCCGAGGCCGGTCGGCAGGGGGAGCCGCTCGCTTGTTTGCGAGGTAGCTTCGGCTGGGTCGCCCCGGTTCCGGGCACCGCACCTCCAGCGAGCACTGAAACCGAATCGTGACCTACTGCGAGGGCGCTGATGTTGACACTGCTGTGAGCCGCGCCATAGATTTGCCGTAATCTGAATCACCTTTCAGGTTTGGGTGACCCGACCATCAGGTTCAGACCGTTCCAGGTTTCTCCTCAGCAGATTCTTCAACGAAAGGCATCGGAGTGAAGGCAACAAAGAAGTTCCTGATGGCCGCAGCGCTGGCCACCGGACTTGCCGTGAGCGCATGCGCGCCAACCACCGGCGGCGAGACTGCCGGTGCGGCCGGCGAGGCAAGCAGTGCGCCCGAGAGCATCAACGTGGGCATCGTCTATTCCGAATCGGGCCCGCTCGCCGCCTATGGCGCGGCCTACCACCAGGGCCTGCAGGCAGGCATTGACTATGCCACCGAAGGCACCGGCGAGGTCAACGGCACCAAGCTGAACCTGACTTACCACGACGACGGCGGTGACCCCGACAAGGCGGTCAACGTCGCCAAGGACCTGATCGGCAAGGATTACAAGATCCTGGCCGGCACCGTGGTGTCCGGCATCGCGCTCAAGCTCGCCGAGCAGGCCGCGCAGAACAAGGTGCTGTACATCTCCGGCCCCGCCGCTACCGACGCACTGCAGGGCATTAACGAATACACCTTCCGTTCCGGCCGCCAGAGCCTGCAGGACGTGGCCACCGCGGGAACCTTCGTGGAGGACCTCAAGGGCAAGAAGGTAGTGGTGTTCGGCCAGGACAACGCGTTCGGCCAGGGCAACCTCGCCGCCGTCAAGGCCGTCCTCGGCGAGCAGGGCGCCGAGGTCGATGACGTCCTGGTGCCCGAAGACGCCACCGAGTTCACCCCGTTCGCCCGCCAGCTCATCGATGCCAAGCCGGACCTGGTCTTCGTTGCCTGGGCCGGGGCCACCTCGGGATCCATGTGGCAGGCACTGAGCCAGCAGGGCGCCTTTGACGCCGCTCCAATCGTTACCGGCCTGGGAGACGCCGCCACCTTCGGTGCCTACGGCGCCGCCTCGGACAAGATCAGCTTCCTGAACCACTACTTCCCCGGCGCGGCCGGAAACGATGTGGAGAAAGCCATGATCGAAAAGGTCGAAGCCGAGGGCAAGAAGGCGGACCTCTTCACCCCGGACGGCTTTGTTGCCGGCCAGATGATCGTCCAGGCGGTCAAGGAAGGCGGCACCGACGTCGACGCCATGGTTGCCGCGCTGGAGGGCTACACGTTCGACGGACCCAAGGGCGAGACGACCGTCCGCGCCTCCGACCACGCGCTGCTGCAGGAGATGTACCAGGCCAAGCTCGTGAAGCAGGGCGGCGACTGGGCGCCCGAGCTGATCAAGGCGATTCCGGCCGACGCTGTGGCTCCGCCGGAAGCCAAGTAACCGAAGCCCCGCTGCACAGCTCCGGCTGCAGGTACCGCAAGGCCAGGAGCGCCGCCCGACCCACGTGGTGGGCGGCGCCCCTGGCCGCGGACCCGGCAATGACCTCGGTCCGTGACCGCACAGAAAGTGACATGATGACCTCCCCAGATCAGCCCGCGCTCCTGGTCCACGGCCTCGGCCTGCAGATCGGCGGCGCCCGCATCCTCGAGGATGTCGGATTTTCCGTGGCGACCGGCGAAATGGTCGGCGTGATCGGACCCAACGGTGCCGGCAAAACCACGTTGTTTAATCTCATCTCCGGCGTGCTCAAGCCGACGGAAGGATCGGTCAAGCTCAACGGCGCAGACGTCACCTCGGCGTCGATCCACCACCGGGCACGGGCCGGACTGGGCCGGACGTTCCAGACCTCAAGCCTGTTTCCGCGGCTGAGCGTGCTGGAAAACGTCCGGCTGGCAGCGCAGGCCGCGTTAGGCGGAAGCCTGTCGGTTCTCCGGTTCCCGTCGCGGACCGACGCAGCCACCTCCCTGGCCAAGAAGAACATCGCCGAGGTCGGGCTGGAGGACAAACTGCATACCGCGGCCGGAGATCTCTCGCACGGCGACAAGCGCAAGGTGGAGATCGCCATGCTCTTGGCCGGCGATCCCGCCGTCATCCTGCTGGACGAGCCGATGGCCGGTGTGGCCTCCGGTGATGTCCCGGGACTCAGCGCGATCATCCGCAGAATGCACCGTGACCGCGGCTGCACCGTGATGATGGTCGAGCACCACATGGATGTGGTCCTCGGGCTGGTGGACCGGGTGGCGGTCATGCACCACGGCAAGCTGCTGGCCATCGACACCCCGGACGCGGTGATGGCCAACCCCACTGTCCAGAGCGCCTACTTGGGAGAACCCGTATGAGCCAGCAACCGCAGCCAGGCGCGGACGCAGCGCCCGCCGGAGCCGCCCGCGGACCGGCCCAGGCCACGGCATTGCAGCCGGCGGCCGGGCAGTCCGGCGGCACCGCCCGCCCGGTGCTGGAAATCGCCGGCCTGACCGCCCACATTGCCGGCCAGCAGGTGGTGGAGGACGTCAGTTTCTCCGTCCCGGCCACCGGCATCACCGCCCTGCTCGGACGCAACGGCGTGGGCAAGACCAGCACCATCAAGGCCGTCATCGGCCTGATCTCGCGCACCGGCAGCGTCACACTGGACGGGACCCGGATCGATAAGGAACCGACGTTCAAGATCATCCGCCGCGGCGTGGGCTACGTCCCGGAGGACCGGGAGGTCTTCTCCAAGCTGACCGTGGCGGAGAACCTGCGGCTGGCCGAACGGGACGCGTCCCCGCGCCGCCAACTGGTGGAGGAACTCTTCCCCGACCTGCTCAAGCGCGCCTCGCAGATGGCCGGTACGCTATCCGGCGGCCAGCAGCAGATGGTCTCGCTGGCGCGGGCACTGCTGAACGAGAACAAGCTGCTGCTGATCGACGAACCGACCAAGGGCCTGGCCCCCAAGATCGTGCAGGAAGTCGCCGAAACGTTGGAACGCGCCGCAGCAACGGTGCCCATCCTGTTGGTGGAACAGAACCTGCAGGTGGTCCGCCAGCTGGCTGCCGGCGCGGTGGTGCTCTCCGGCGGCAGGGTGGTTCACACCACCGAGAGCGCGCTGGAATTCCTGGACAACGAAGACCTGACCCAGCGGCTGCTGGGCGTCCACGCCGACGCCGGGCACGGCGAAGACACAGAAGGCGCGGACACAGTCAACGCCAACACCGACCGGAACGGAGCGCAGAAGTGAGCACCATCGTCTTGCTGACCGTCACCGGCCTGGGGCTGGGCGCGCTGTACTTCCTGGTGGCCTCCGGGCTGAGCCTGATCTACGGCCTGATGGGCGTGCTGAACTTTGCGCACGGCTCCTTCCTGACCCTGGGCGCGTTCGCCGGCTGGGAATTCGCCCGACGCGCCGGGGCCGACAACTGGTGGACCTTTCTCGGCTCGCTCCTAATCGGCGCCGTGGTGGGCGCGCTGTTTGCCGCCTTCACCGAGTTCGTGCTGATCCGCAGGCTGTACGAGCGGCATATCGAACAGGTGCTGGTCACCGTCGGCCTCTCGCTGGCGTCGGTCGCGCTGTTCGACGGCATCTGGGGAACCGACACCATCCACATCACCGGACCGGAGTGGTTCCGCCAGACCACCAGCATCCTCGGCGCCCAGATCGCCAATGACCGCTTCGTGGCCATCATCGCCGCGGTGATCGTGCTGCTGGGCCTGGTGTTCTTCCTCAAGCGCACCCGCTACGGCATGATCATCCGCGCCGGCGTGGAAAGCCGCTCCATGGTCACCGCGCTGGGCATCGACGTCCGCAAGGCCTTCACGCTGGTCTTCGCGATCGGCGGCGCCGCGGCGGGCCTGGGCGGCGTGCTCGCCAGCCACTACTTCCAGTACGTCTCGCCGCTGCTGGGCGGCTCGCTGCTGATCTTCGCCTTCATCGTCACCGTGATCGGCGGCCTGGGCTCGCTCACCGGCGCGGCCATCGCGTCGGTGGTGGTGGCGCTGCTGCAGCAGTTCGCCAACTTCTACCTCTTCGGCACCGGGGATTTCGTCGTCGTTGTCGCCTTGGCCCTTGTCCTGCTCTTCCGGCCCTCCGGCCTGCTCGGGAGGAAATCATGACCACCAGCAAGACCGACCAGCAGTCCGAAGCGCAGCCGGCACCCGTCGGGGGCACCATCGCCCACCCGGACACGGCCGCCACAGCCGCGCGGCAGCGGGGTCCGCGGAAAGGCAAGAACGACGGCGGTGCTGCCGCCGGCGGCCGCAGCCTGCTCAAGTGGGCTGCCGGGGGAGCGGGCGTTGTCCTGCTGGCCCTGCTGCCGCTGCTGAACCTGTCCCTGCCGGGCGTGCTGCCCGGCCCCACTTACACGCCGGGTTCGCTGCAGCTGATCGCCATGTGCATGCTGATGGCCGCCGCGGCGCTCAGCTACCACCTGCTGCTGGGCGTTACCGGGCTGCTCTCCTTTGGCCACGCGCTCTACTTCGGCGCCGGCGTCTACGGGCTCGGCGTCATCCTGGACACGTTCGACATCCCGCTGCTGCCGGCCATGGGGCTGACGCTGCTGCTGGTGATCGTGCTGGCCTACGTCGTGGGTGCGGTGGGGCTGCGCGTGACCGGCATCCCGTTCGCCATGGTGACCTTGGCCTTCGCCGAGGCCGGCCACGTGCTGGTGGGCCGCAATCCGGGCCAGGCCACCGGCGGCGAAGAGGGCCTGACCCTGGCTACCGAGAACTTGCCCGAGTCCCTGCTGGGTGTGGCCAATACCCGCAACCTGTACTGGCTGGCGCTGATCGTGCTGCTGGTGGTCTTCGCCGTGGTCACCTGGGTGCAGTACAGCCGGGCCGGCCATGTGGCCGCGGCCGTGCGGGAGAACGAGCTGCGCGTGCGCGTGATCGGCGTCCAGCCCTATCTGATCAAGCTGCTGGTCTTCGTGGTGGGCGGCGTGCTGGCCTCCGCGGTGGGCATGGTCTACCTGCTGTTGCAGTCCGGCGCCGTCCCGCGCAGCCTCTCCGCCGACTTCACCATCACCCTGCTGGTCATGGTGGTGCTCGGCGGCGTGGGCTCGCGCTGGGGCGCCATTATCGGCGGCGTGTTCTACACGCTGCTGGACCAGCGGCTCACCGCGCTGGCGCAGTCGGAGGCCATCGCCGGCCTGCCGGACATCCTGCGGATCCCGCTCTCGGAGCCGCTGTTCATCCTCGGTACACTGTTCATTCTGGTGGTCCTCTTCCTGCCCGGCGGCATCACCGGAGCGGTGCAAAGGGCCACCCTCAGCCGCGGCCAGCGCCGCCAGGCAGCCGCCCGGCAGCGCCAAGCACTGGAGAATGCCGAGTGAACCAGCAGCACAACCCGCAGGACGGGCTCCACACCCTGGGCCGCTGGACCGCGGACCGCGCGGTGTCCACGCCGGACCGGGTGGCGATCGACGACCGCGGGGTGGTCCTGCGCTACCGCGAGCTCGATGCCCGGGCCGTTGCCCTGGCCGGCCGGCTGCGCGCCGCCGGCTATGGGGTGGGGGACCGGATCGCCACCCTGACCGGCAACTCCGCCGACCACGTGGTGCTCTTCTTTGCCTGCGCCAAAGCCGGCCTGGTCCTGGTGCCGCTGTCCTGGCGGCTGTCGCCGCGGGAGATCGCCGAGCAGCTGCAGCTGGCCGACCCGGCGCTGCTGCTGGTGGAGCACGAATTCGACGCGCTCGCCGCGGCCGCCGCCGCCATGCTGCCGCTGCCGCCGCGCACCGCGGCACCCGGGCCTTCCGGGGTGGAGCGGCAGGTGCCAGGCCCCACCCGGCGGGCAGCAGGCACCGCGGTCGAGGCCGCGGTGCAGCGGCACGTGCACGACGACGATGCCCTGCTGATGATTTTCACCTCCGGCACCGAGGGGCACAGCAAGGCCGCCATCCTCACGCACGCCAACTGTTTCTGGACCAACCTCTCGCTCTCCCGCACCATGGAGCTGTCCAGCTCCGACGTGGTGCTGGCGGCGCTGCCGCAGTTCCATGTGGGCGGCTGGAACATCCAACCGCTGCTGGCCTGGTGGACCGGTGCCACGGTGGTGCTGGAGCGGACGTTTGATGCGGGCCGGGTGCTGCAGCTGATCGCCGAGCGCAGGGTCACCACCATGATGGGCGTGCCCGCCCAATACGCCATGCTGGCCGAGCACCCGGACTTCGCGTCCACTGACCTCTCCAGCCTGCAGCACGCCATAGTCGGCGGCGCGTCCATGCCGGCGCCGCTGCTGCGGATCTGGCACAAGCGCGGCGTGGCGCTGAGCCAGGGCTACGGCCTGACCGAAGCGTCGCCGAATGTGCTCTGCCTGCCCAACGAAGAGGCCGCGTCCATGATCGGCTACGCGGGCAAGCCCTACCCGCACGTCAGCGTGGCGGTGGCGGATCCGGCCACCGGCGAGCTCCTCCACGGCAACGCCACCGGCGAGCTGCTGGTCTCGGGCCCGGGCGTCTTCGCCGGGTACTTCCGCAACCCGGAGGCGACGGCGGCGGCGCTCGCCGGCGGCTGGCTGCGCACCGGGGATTTGGTGGAACGCACGGCGGACGGCTTCTACCGGATCGTGGACCGGATCAAGGATCTGTATATCTCCGGCGGCGAGAACGTGTCGCCGGCCCAGGTGGAGCAGGTCCTGCTATCGCACTCCGCGGTGGCGGAGGCCGCCGTCGTCGGGGTCCCTGACGAACGCTGGGGCGAGACGGGACTGGCCTACGTGGTGGTCCGCCCGGGGCAAATCACCGACGCCGAAGAGCTGGCCGAGCATTGCCGGGCACAGCTGGCCTCCTTCAAGGTCCCCGGTCGTTTTGACTTTGTCCCGACCCTGCCGCGGACGGCACTGAACAAGGTGGCCCGCGGACGGCTGCGGCAGGCGGCGGCCAGCCCCGGGCACGTCCCAGCGAGCGCGGCATTCGCAGGATCGGAGCAGGAATCATGAGCGCCGCACCACGCACCGCCCGGGGCACCAGGACCCGCGCCAAGCTGCTGGAGGCGGCGGAAACCGTGTTCGCCTCGGTGGGCTACCACGACGCCTCGATCGTCAAGATCACCGAGCAGGCCGAGGTCGGCCTGGGCACCTTCTACCTTTATTTCCAAGGCAAGCAGGCGATCTTCGACGAAGTGGTCGAGGACCTCAACCGGCGGGTCCGCCACGCGATGACCGAGGCCGCCAAGTCCGCCGGCAACCGGCTGGAAGCCGAGCGGGCCGGGTTCAAGGCGTTCTTTCGCTTCACCGCGGAGCACCCCGCGCTCTACCGAATTGTCCGCCAGGCCGAGTTCGTCTCGCCGGGCGCGCTGCGGATGCACTACACCCGCATCGTCAACGGCTACATTGAGGGGCTGAAGGCGGCGCAGGCCACCGGCGAGGTCCGTCCGATGGATCCGGACGTCGCGGCCTGGGCGCTGATGGGCATCGGCGAGCTGATCGGCATGCGCTGGGTGCTCTGGGAGGACGACGCCGGTGCGCAGCCCGTTCCGCGGGAAGTGCCCGACCATGTATTTGAAGAAATGATGCAGTTTATCGAGCGGGCGCTGGCGCCCGGAGAACCGCACGGGACGGAAGGACAACCCCATGGCTGAACAGACTTTGACAGGCCGCAGCGCCGTGGTCACAGGCGGTGCCAGCGGCATCGGTGAAGCCTGCGCCCGGGCGCTGGCCGAGCGCGGCGCCAAGGTCACCGTGGCCGACCTGGACGGAGCGGCCGCCGAACGCGTGGCGCAGGACATCGGCGGCGTCGCCTGGCAGGTGGACCTCAGCGATACCCGCGCGCTGGAAACGGCGACGGTGGACACCGACATCCTGGTGAACAACGCAGGCATCCAGCGGATCAACCCGATCGAGGAGTTCGCGCCGGAGGACTTCCGGCTGATGCTGCGCCTGATGCTGGAGTCGCCGTTCCTGCTGATCCGCGCGGCGCTGCCCGGCATGTACCAGCGCGGCTTCGGCCGGATCATCAACATTTCCTCGGTGCACGGGCTGCGGGCGTCCGCCTACAAATCCGCGTATGTCTCCGCCAAGCACGGGCTCGAAGGCCTCTCCAAGGTCACCGCGCTGGAGGGCGGGGCGCACGGCGTGACCAGCAACTGCATCAATCCCGGTTACGTGAAGACGACGCTGGTGGAAAAGCAGATTGCGGACCAGGCCCGGTTGCACCAGTTGCCGGAGGAGGAAGTGGTGGCCCAGGTGATGCTCACAGAGAGCGCCGTCAAACGCCTGACCGAGCCGCACGAAGTGGCCTCGCTGGCCTGCTGGCTGGCCAGTGCCGACGCCGGCATGGTCACCGGCGCGTCCTACACGATGGACGGCGGGTGGTCTGCCCGATGAGCGCCGAACCGGCAGCCCTGCCCTACGCCACGCTGGATGTTCCGGTCCGCGGCGGGGCCCTGCGCACCGGCGTGTGGGGCCCGCAGGACCCGGAAGCGCCGGCCGTGCTGGCCGTGCACGGCGTGACGGCGTCGCACCGCACCTGGGGCCTGCTGGCGCAGGAGCTCGACGGCGTGCGGCTGATCGCCCCGGACCTGCGCGGCCGTGGCCGCAGCAACCAGCTGCCCGGACCGTTCGGCATGGCGGCACACGCCGACGACCTCGCTGAGGTGATGGCGGCACACCGGGTGGGCAACGCCGTCGTCGTCGGCCATTCCATGGGCGCGTTCGCCTCCGTGGTGCTGGCGCGGCGCCATCCGGAGCTGGTGCAGTCGCTGGTGCTGGTGGACGGCGGGCTGCCGCTGCAGGTGCCCGCCGGTCTCAGCGACGACGAGGTCATCCAGTCCGTGCTGGGGCCGGCGGCCGAGCGGCTGGCGGCGACCTTCCCCAGCCGGGAAGCTTACCGGGACTTCTGGCGCGTGCACCCGGCCTTCGCCGAGCATTGGAACGCGCTCGTGGAGGACTACATTGACTACGACCTCGCCGGCGAACCGCCGCTGCTGCGGCCCGCCACCAACTATGAGGCGATGGCCCGTGACACCGCCGACCTGAACGGCGGGGCGGCGCTGATGGACGCGCTGGAGTCACTGGAGGTGCCGGCCGTGCTGCTGCGGGCGCCGCGCGGCCTGCTGAACGAGGACGCGGGCCTGTATACGCCGGGCTACGTGGACCAATGGGCCGGCCGGCTGCCTGAACTGCAGGTCCGCGACGTGCCCGGAACCAACCACTACACGATCGTGATGGACAGCCCGGGCGCCGCCGCGGTGGCCGATACGGTGCGCCAGGCCTTGGCCGTGAAGGTGAAACGACACACCCGGAGTCCTGCAGGCTAAACCCAAGGCTGCGTGCTTATAGTCGAGAGGCTGAGGTTTCTTCCCCCAAGCACAGGCCCTCGTCCTCGGCACTGAGGCACAAAGTAGTCATGATTCGATTCGATAACGTCACGAAGATCTACGATCAGAACTCGCGTCCTGCCCTGGACAGGATCAGCCTGGAGATTGACCGCGGGGACTTCGCGTTCTTGGTCGGCGCCTCCGGGTCCGGAAAGTCGACGTTCATCCGGCTGGTTCTGAAAGAGGACCGTGCCACCCGCGGCGCGGTCTACGTCGCCGGCCAGAATGTGGCCAACATTCCCAGCTGGCGCGTGCCCAAACTGCGCCGCGGCATCGGCGTCGTGTTCCAGGACTTCCGGCTGTTGCCCAACAAGACGGTTTTCGCGAACGTGGCGTTTGCCATGCAGGTCATCGGACGCAGCCGTGCGGTGATCCGGGAGACGGTGCCCGAGGTGCTCAAGACAGTGGGCCTGGAAGGCAAAGACCACCGCATGCCGCACGAACTCTCCGGCGGCGAGCAGCAGCGCGTGGCGATCGCCCGGGCCGTGGTGAACAAGCCCGGGATCCTGCTGGCCGACGAACCCACGGGCAACCTGGATCCGACCACGTCGATGGGCATCATGAAGGTGCTGGACCGGATTAACCAGAACGGCACCACCGTGGTGATGGCCACGCATGACGACGTGATCGTGAACGAAATGCGCAAGCGCGTGATCGAACTGCGCGACGGCGTGCTGGTGCGGGACCAGGCCGAAGGCATCTACCTCGGCGAGCCGGAGGAGGCCAAATGAGACTGGCTTTTATCCTCGGCGAAATCGGTTCCGGGCTGCGCCGGAATCTGTCCATGGTGGTTTCCGTGGTGCTGGTGACGTTCATTTCGCTCACCTTCGTGGGCGCTGCCGGCATGCTGCAGATGCAGATCAACCAGATGAAGGGCTACTGGTACGACAAGGTCCAGGTGGCCGTCTTCCTGTGTGTTGACACCTCGACGGCGGCCAGTTGCGCGTCCGGTCCGGTGACGGATGAGCAGCGGGCCGAGATCGAGGCGACGCTGAGCAGTCCGGCGGTGCAGCAGTACGTGGACACCTACCTGTACGAATCGCAGGAGGACGCGCTGAGCCACTTCCGCGACCAGTTCGCCAATTCGCCGATTGTTGACTCGGTGACCGCCGACCAGCTGCCGGAATCCTTCCGTATCTCCCTGGTGGATCCGCAGAAGTACGAGGTCATCAACGAAATCTTCTCCTCGCTGCCCGGCGTGGAGGTGGTGGTGGACCAGCGCGAGATCCTGGAAAAGGTCTTCAATGTCATGAACATCGCCTCGCTGGTGGCGGTCGGCATCGCCGTCATCATGATTGTCTGCGCCATCCTCCTGATCGCCACCACCATCAGGCTCTCGGCCTTCAGCCGCCGCCGGGAAACCGGCATCATGCGCCTGGTCGGAGCCTCGAAGGCAGTGATCCAGCTGCCGTTCGTGCTGGAAGGTGTGATCGCCGCCGTGGTCGGCGCCCTGCTGGCCTCGGCCACCCTGTGGGCGGTGGCGCACTTCTTCATCGGTGACTGGCTGGCCAGCCAGTACCCCGACACTGCATTTATTTCCTCCAACACCATGCTGGTCATCGGCCCCGCGCTGGTGCTGTTGGGGGCTGTCCTGGCAGGAATATCGTCCCTGCTAACCCTGCGTCGCTACCTGAAGGTCTAGAATCGTGAAACGTGAGCAGAACTTGACATTGGGGAGCCAGGCTGTGAGCCGTTTAACGCCGCGGAAGAAATGCCTTCCGCAGGGGATTCTGAGTGCCGCCATGGCGGCTTTGCTCGCCTTCTCGTTGGGTTCTGCCGGACCGGCCCAGGCGGATGAACTGGACGACCGCAAGGCGGCACTGGAACAGGAAATCGAGGAGATCGAGCATTCCTTGGAGTTCCTCGACGCGGACATCGTGGAGACCGTCAAGGAGCTCAAGGAGTACCAGAGCCGGCTGCCCGGAGCCCAGCAGAAGCTGACCGAGGCCGAGGGTCGGGTGGACGCTGCTGCCAACAAGGTCGCGGCTTTGGCGCAGCGGGTGGACTTGGCCCTGCAGACCAAGGACAAGATCAACCAGCAGCTGGCCAGCGATGCCGAAGAGCTCAAAGAGACCAAGAAGGTGATCGGCCAGATTGCGACCCAGGCTTACAAGCAGGGCGGCGTGCCGTCCAACCTGTCGCTGTTCTTCGGGTCCGACGGCGATGCCAGTCTGACCAGCACCATCGACTTGGCAGATCAGGCGCTCCGCAGCCAGAACGCGGCGCTGAACAAGCTGTCCCAGCAGAACGCCACCAATGTGAACTCGCAGGCGCGGCTGGAGGCAGTGGAAGAGGAAATTCGGGACCTGAAGGCGCAAGCCGAGGATGCGCTGGCGGCGGAACAGACCGCCCGCGACGAGGCGGCGGCCGAGAAACAGAAGGTCGATCAGCTGATTTCCGAGACCTCGGCGCTTTCGGACAGCCTGCAGGCGCGCAAGCCGGAGATCGAGCAGGAACTGGCCAAGACCGAACAGGCCCAGCAGCAAGTGCTCTCACAGATCAAGGAGCGGCAGGAACGGCTGCGCCGCGAGGCGGAGGAGAAGGCCAGGCGGGAAGCCGAAGAACAGCGCAAGGCCCAGGAAGCGTGGGAGCGCGAACAGGCCCGGATCAAGGCGGCACAGCAGGCGGCACGGAACAACGGCCAGCCGGTGCCGCAGATCATTCCCAAGGTCAAGCCGCCGAAACCGGTGACCCAAGCGCCGTCGTCCTTTGGTCTGATCGCCCCGACCAGCGGCGTGATCACGTCCGGATTCGGTTGGCGGAGCACGCCGCCCGGCACCATCGACTTTTTCGGCACCGGCGGCTACCTGCACAGCGGGATCGATTACGGACCCGGCTGCAACGCCCCGGTCTATGCACCGGCCGCCGGCGTGGTGGTGCGTGCCGACGGCAGCGTGTGGGGCGGCGGCAACAGCGTCACGATGAGCCACGGTGTGGTGGGTGGTAATGCCCTGGATACGAACTACTACCACCTGAACAAGTACGTGGTTTACGCCGGCCAGAGCGTCTCCCGCGGCCAGCTGATCGGCTACGTGGGCAGCACCGGAAACTCAACCGGCTGCCACCTGCACTTCGAAACCATCGTGAATGGCGACTTCGTGAACCCGATGGGCCTGCTCTAGTCCTGCGGCTGGGGCGGGCGCGCGGGACTAAACGCCGCGGCGCCGTTATAATGGAACGTTCCGACGACGAAGGAGTTACCCCGTGCCCAGAGAAAGTGGCCGAAAGGTAGTGGCCACCAATCGAAAGGCCCGGCACGACTACCACATCATGGATACCTACGAGGCCGGGATGGCCTTGATGGGAACCGAAGTGAAGTCCTTGCGCGAGGGCCGAGCCTCGCTGGTGGACGGCTTCGCCATCTTCTACAACGATGAGCTGTACCTGGAGTCGGTCTACATCCCGGAGTACCTCAACGGGAGCTGGACGAACCATGCCGCCCGGCGCCGGCGGAAACTGCTGCTGCACCGGGCCGAGCTGGAGAAGATCGCCCGCCAGACCCGGGAGTCCGGCTACACCATTGTGCCGCTGCAGCTGTACTTCAATGACGGCCTGGCCAAAGTAGAGATCGGCGTGGGGCGCGGCAAGAAGGACTACGACAAGCGCCAGACGCTGCGCGAGAAGCAGGACAACCGCGAGGCCCTGCGCGCCATGCGGGAAAAGAACCGCGGGGCCTGATCCGCAGGTCTCCGGCGATTCGGGCAGGCACCTTAACGCTTCGGTAACGTCAGCCGGCCGTGATGGACCGGCTCACCAGTTCGAGCCAGGAGGCCAGCCCACCGCTGGCCAGCGCCGCCCGCTGGCGCTGCGCACCGTTGCCCTCCAGCCTCAGCCGAGCGCACTGCTCATGTACCCAGCCGCGGTCGCCGTGTTGCTCCAGGGCGTCGTCGATGTGCCGGAGCAGCAACTCCAGGACATCGAACGCGGGCCAGAGCGTGGCCGAGTCGAGATGCACCAGTTTGTCGGACAGCCCGAACCGGGCAGCCTGCCAGAGTGCCACGTCCAGGTGCTCGGGGAAGTGGTTGGCGGCCGGGCGGCCGGCGACTGCGGCGGCCTGTTCGGTAGCCACCAGCGCCCGGGACAGTCCGGCCAGCAGCACGCTGTCGGCGGCCGTGAGCTGGCTGTCGGAGGCCCGGATTTCGACGGTGGGGAACTGGTCTGAAAGCCGCGCTAGCCAGGAGATGTGCCCCGGGTCCGGTACTACCCCGGAGGCATACAGCTGCCGCACGCGGACCCGGTAATCGTGCAGGTCGGCAAAGAACGGCGGACAGCCTTGGATCTGCCACCGGCGGTACAGGATGGTCCGCCAGCTGGCGAAGCCGCTGTCTGCATGCCGCCAGAACGGCGAGTTGGCCGAGACCGCGGTCAACAGTGGCAGCCAGGGCCTCAGCCGGTTGAGGACCTGCAGCCGCACCTCCGGATCCGGCACTTCCACATGGATGTGCATGCCGGTGACATACTGGTCGGCGACCAAGGCCGGTGCACGTTCGGCAATACCGCGGTATCGGGGAGTGTCGGTCACGGACGCCGGGCGCAAATCGGCGTCGAAAATCACTCCGATTCCGGCCGCGGCTGCCCCGGTCGCAACGGCGCTGCTGGCCAAATCGCGGCGGAAGTCCAGCAGCGCCTCGGCCGCTTCGGCCAGCGTGCGGCATACCGGTGTGGCGGTCTCCACCTGGCAATTCAGCAACTCGGTGCTGACCCAGTCCGGATTGGTATTCAGGCGCAGGGCCGCCCGCACCTCCGGGCCCGTCGGCACCGGCTGTGCAGACCGGGGATCCATCAACAGGAACTCTTCCTCGATCCCGAACGTCGCCGAGATAGATGCCGGTCCCCGTGGTGTGGCTTCCGTTGCACGCACGACCATGGTTTGAGAGTAATCTCGCCCGCGCACGCTGGCTACAATGGGGCGGGAATAGACAGCTGCGGGGATGGGTTACACTGGATGGTCCGGACAGGTAACTGGCCGGCACACACGGTTATTTTGATAACTACATACGGGGATGACAGGTTTCGACGATGTTAGTCGCGCCAGGGGAAGCGGGCCGAGGATGCAGAGTTATCTCGGAAACGCTCTCTGCAAACCAATAAGTGCCGAATCTAAGCGCACTGACTTCGCACTCGCTGCCTAAGTAGCGTTGCAAGTCCGTCAGCCCGGGGATGCTCTCGCCCCGGATGCTGGCGTCATTAAGAGAGCCACTGCTGGATACCTTCGCCGTTGGGGTATTCGGGACATTTAGACGGCTGGGCCCGGGTCAGCCACCTGTTTGCAGGATGGCTGGGGCCAAGAAAACCCGACGCAAACTGCGCCCGGAGAAGTCCTGGCAACACAACATCGGACGGGGGTTCAATTCCCCCCATCTCCACTGATTTAGCCCCGGACTTCCGGGGCTTTTTCTTTTCCTGCCGGGCAGGCCCAAGGGCCCGACCCCTGAAGTCAGGAGCCGGGCAGCGCTACATCGACGATTCCGATGAATCTGGTGCCGATACCGTCATACTCGCTGCGGACCCATCCCGCCGGCAGTTCCGGCAGCTCCACCGGATCATGATGCTGGCAGTAGACATAGGTGAATTCCGGCCACCATTTCTTCGGTCGGGCGGCCTCTGTGTGGCCGCAGACAGTGCACTGCAGCGAGGTCCAGACCGGCCGCTTCCCGGTGCGGTTGGCGCGCGACTGGGCCAGCCAGGCCGGTGGATTGGCGTCCATCGCGGCGAGCTCCTCCTGGGATATGCGGGAGGGTATGCCGTGGCGTTTCGCCATCTCCGGTGGGATATCGAGGAACTGGGCTGCTTCGCGTCTGGTCATCATCACCTACCACCATGGACCGGGGCGCCACCTGCCGCAACTTGAAGCCCCCGGCTGGCCCAATACGGCCGGCGCCGAGCTCGTCTCGCTCTCCGGGGGAGTCCATTCATGACTCTGCACCGGTCAGGCGCGCTCCAGTGGGCGGCGGGAGCTGTGTGCGGTCCGCCTTACCGCTGGGCGTCACGGGGATCTCGGCGCAGCGCTCCAGATACGCCGGCACCATGTAGCCGGGCAGCATCCCGCGCAGCCTGGCGGTGACAGCCGCCTCATCGATCTCGGCTGTGTCTTGCCGCAGCGTGTAATAGGCCACGAGTTCGACCATTCCGGGCGCCGGCTCGTAGGTGCTGGCCACTGCCGAGGCGATGCCGGGGTGCTGGAGCAGCACGGATTCGATGTCGGCCAGTTCGATCCGGTAGCCGCCGATCTTAACTTGCTTGTCGATCCGGCCCAGATATTCGATGGTGCCGCTGTCGGTGAACCGGCCCAAATCTCCGGTCCGGTAAATCCGTCCGGTGGGATTGTTGTCAATGCCCAGGAAATCCGGGATGAAGAGCTTCTGCGTCAGGTCGTCCCGGTTGACATATCCGCGGGCGAGGCCGATGCCGGCAATCCCGATTTCGCCCAGCTCTCCCGGCGGCAAAGCCCGTGCTTCCTCCGGGTGTAGGATGACGGCCGAATAGGTGGGCAGCGGAGCGCCGAGCGTGACCGGCTTGTCCGGATGAACCACATCCCACGTGGCCGTGACCGTCGTTTCGGTGAGGCCGTAGACGTTCAGGAACCTCCTGCCCGGGCGGTGCCACCGTGTGACGAGGTCGCGCGGGCAGGCTTCACCGGAGACCAAGAGGAACCGCAGCTCCGGCAGGTCCTCGTCCAAGGTGGCCAGCAGGGTGGGGACACAGCACAGGGCGGTGATGTGCTGGTCCCGCAGGTACCGGCCCAGATCCATGCCCAGAAGACTGGTGCCGCCGGGCTTGGGAACCAGGGTGGCACCGACCATCCACGGAACCCAGGTTTCCTCCACGGAAAAGTCCTGGGCGATGCTCATGCCCTGATAGACGCGGTCGGTCGGCTGGTAGCCGTAGACTTCGGCCGCCACGAGCACGAAGTTGCAGATGCTGTGATGGTCGATGGCCACGCCCTTGGGGCGGCCGGTCGAGCCGGAGGTGTAGATGATGTACGCCAGATCGCCGCTGTGCGCGACCCGTTCTCCCGGAACCAAACGCGAGGACTCCTGTGCGGCCACCAGCGGGTCCTCTTCGTCGAGGCAGACAAAGGTAGCGGCAGTCTCAGGCATCCGGTCACGCAAGTGGGATTGCGACAGGACAAGGCTCACATCCGCGTCCTCAACGATGTAGCCGAGGCGGTCGGCCGGGTAACCCGGGTCGAGGGGAACAAAGGCGGCACCGGTCTTCAGTACTGCCAGGACGCCAGTGTAGGCCCGGACCGGCTGGTCGAAGAGCAGCGCAATCCGGTCGCCGGGCCGCGCGCCGCGGGAGATCAGGTAGCGCGCAAGCTGGTTCGCCCGGGCGTCGAGCCGATCGTAGCTCAATGACTGCCCAGGACTGTCGACGGCGAGCCGGCCCGACGCGCCGTCGCGCCGTAGCTCGTCGCAGCGGTCCTCAAAGAGCCGTTCCAGCCGGTCCCCGCGGCGCCAGCGCACCTTTCCCTGGCCCGAAGCACAGCTGAGGATGCCGCTGGCAGCCACGGCGCGGTTCGAGTTTTCCGGTGTGTGCTCTGTCTCTGGCAGTCGGTGCCTGGCCCCGCTGCTGGCCGGAGCGCTCATGCCGCTTCCTGCTGCAGCGGATCCAGTGGCCGGACAGCGCGCCGGTCCCGTGCTTGATGGCATGCGGTAGGGGGCGTGGCGGGGCCCGCGCCTTGGATTTCCGGTTGCCGTGGCACGCCGGCAGTTACGCGGACTTGGGGCCGTGCAGCCGGCTGCACAGTTGCGGGGCGGGGACCTCGGCTAAGTCCGAGTAGGCTGCCATGGCAGTCCTCCTGAGCTGACGGACCGGCACCAGGCCGGACGGCACCGGTGTCGGTCAAGGTTTCTGAGCGACGTGCGGGTAGACGACATTGGATGTTGACGGGTGTTACGGAAGCGTTACTGGTTGGTTATTGACAACGAGCCAACGCAGTGAGACCGCCGTTAGTGGCGCAGTTACTCGTTCAGGTAGTTTCTGGATGAATCCTTTAGTCGCGTTGACAACCAGCGACAGGGTGGGAAGCTGAACGGGGAGACGTTTTCGGCAGTGGCAAGGGGTGCCTAATAAATGCCTTTGGGGGGCACGAAAATGAACGCAGAAGATCGCACCTGGGAAATCCAATTACTAGGGGGATGGCAGATCCGCCATGGAAAATTTCCGGTCAAAGTAACCATTCGGCAGCAGCGGCTGATCGCCGTTCTGGCACTGCTTGGCAGCCAGCCACGCGCGTTCCTGGCAGGCCTGCTGTGGCCGGACAGTTCCGAGAGGCAGGCAACGGGGAGTTTGCGGGAGACCATTTGGATGGTGTCCCACCAGCAGCCGGGGCTGCTGGTCGAAAGCAGGGATCCGCTGGCGCTCGCTGAGGACGTGGTAGTGGATGTCCATGAAGTCCGCCAGCGCCTGGCCTCCTTGGACGGGGACCGGGCGGTGCGCCTGCGGCCGGCCATGCTTGACCTGCTGCGCACAGCCGAGCTGCTGCCCGGATGGTACGAGGACTGGGTCGTGGCTGAGCAGGAGCGCTGGAAGCAGCTGAGGCTGACGGCGCTGGAGCGTCTCGCCAGCCAGCATCTGGACCGCGGTGAGACAGACCTGGCCACGGACGCTGCAGGATTTGCCATCGCCATCGAGCCATTGCGGGAAAGCGCCCAGCGCCTCTTGCTGGAGACGCACATCGCCGATGGAAACTATGCCCAGGCGCTGCGGGCGTTCGAAGTCTTCAGAACGCGGCTCTGGAGTGAGTTCAGGGTGGAGCCTTCGGCCAAGATCACCAACATCATGGCGCCCCTGCTCATGGAGCCGGCTTCGGCGGGCGGCAGCGACAGGCCGGGCAGGTGGCCGTTCGTCTGAGTGCCTTCGGGCTATGGTTCGGCTGTCAGCGACGTGGCGTAGAGACCCATCAGCGCCGGGAGCCCGCCGGACTCCATCGCTTTGCGCTGCCGTTCGGCGCCGGTTCCCGTGGCGAAAAGCCGTTCGATGCTGGCATCCACCCAGGCCGAGTCGCCTTCGTCCTCGAGCGCGGGCCGGATGTAGCGCAGCAGCATGCGCACCACATCCCGCGCCGGCAGCAGCACCCCTGACTCCGGGTCCACCAGCCGGTCGGTCAGGCCCTGCCGTCCCGCCTGCCAGACGGCAGCATCCAGCAACTCGGGGTCCGGCTGTAGGAAAGTGCGGGCGGCAGCCTCGTCCGCCAGCACGGTGGAGATCAGGCCCCGGATCACCGCGGCGATCAACACTGCGTCCTGGGCCTCGAGCTGCACATCTGCCGCCCGGACTTCCAAGGTGGGGTAGCGGTCAGAGAGCCGCGCCAGCCAGGTGAGGACACCGCGGTCAATAATGACGCCGGAGTCCACCAGGCGCTGGATCCGGCGCTCGTAGTCGGCGGCGTCGCGGAAGACCGGCGCGCAGCCTTGGATCGGCCAGCGGCGGTAGTGCACCGTCCGCCAACTATCGAATCCGCTATCCCGGTCCAGCCAGTACGGCGAGTTGGCACTGAGTGCCACCACTGCCGGCATCCACGGCCTGATCCGGTTCAGGGCCTGCACCCCGGCTTCCTTGTCCGGCACGGACACATGCACGTGCTGGCCGTTGACGAACTGATCGGCCACGATGCCCTTGGCGCTGGCCTTGAGCTGCTGGTAGCGCTCCTTGTCCGTGACCTCCGGGTAGTCGTCTTGGATCCGCGGTGCCGTGCCCGTGGCCGCGGCCCGGACGCCGGTCTTGCGGACCGCAGCATCAAGTTCCCGGCGGAAGTTCAGCAGCGACTCCTCGGCTTCGGTGAGCGTGGAGCAGACCGCGGTGGCGGTTTCGATCTGGCACGTGAGCAGTTCCCGTTGGATGTCCCCGCGGGCCACATGCAACGATCCTTCAAGGTTTTCGGCGACCTTGTCCGCCATGGGGGCCGGCAGGCCGGTGGCCGGATCCAGCAGCAGGTATTCTTCTTCAATTCCCAGAGTTGCCAAGGGACACCTTTCTTCCGCTTCCAGGCTCGGATACAGCCGAGCCTAACCGATCAACCTGCCCTTGTGTGCGGGGCCAGAGCCGTCGCGGCCCTCCGACACCCCGTCCGGCGAGGTGCGGAAAGGGGCAGGGCGGAGCAGGAAAGAGCCCTGTTCAGCCCACGGCTGCCAGAGCCCAGCGCGGCGGCAACGGCGGCTCAGACGCCCCTGGTGGGCGGGACGGATGGTGCGGTTGCGACCCGCAGCCGGCCGGGCGGCGTCGTGCTCACGAAGCGAGCAGGCAGCCGGGGTGCGGGTCAGCGTGCACCCACAACGCGGCGGCCGCCTGGTCGCCCAAGTCCAGCTCCCGGGCGGATTCGGTGGGACCGACACGGACCACCAACGCACCGCCGAAGGGGCGGCGGCCAACAACTTCCACCCGGTCGTCGAGCCTGATTCGCTCGGAGCTGAAAAAGCGCAGCAGATCGGCGTCGGCGTCGCTGATCCGGGTGATGCGGCCGGTGTGCCCGCCGTCGAGTTCCTCCAGTTGCACGGCATTGGGCACGTGCACCGTGCCGTCCGCAGACGGGATGGGGTCGCCGTGCGGGTCGCGCTGCGGATTGCCTAGCTTGGCCGCCATCCGGTTGATGAAGGTGTCCGAGACGGTGTGTTCTAGCAGTTCGGCTTCGTCGTGGACCTCGTCCCAGGCATAGCCGAGTTCCTGGACCAAAAAGGTCTCCAGGACCCGGTGCCGTCGGACCATGGTGAGCGCCAGCCGGCGGCCGGCGTCGGTCAGTTCAATGGCGCTGTACGGCCGGTGGTCCACCAGCTGCAGTTCCACCAGCTTGCGCACCATCTCGGAGACCGATGAGTTGGCCACGCCCAGGCGCACGGCCAGCTGGGAGGACGTGATGGGTTTATCCTGCCACTCGGTGAAGGCATAGATGACCTTGACGTAGTCCTGCACGCTGGACGAGCCGCTGCTGAGCGCGGTTTTCCTGGCCGGTGGCATGCGGTTTCATCCTTTCGTCGTACGTCCTGACGGACGGCAGGCTCACAGTTTGGTGCTGCTGGTTTCCGGCTGCATGCCGGCGCGCTGCCCTGCGGACCGGCGGCGTACCAACTGCCAGATTACCCCGGTTCGCGGCGCGGACAGGTAGACCACCAGGAAGACCAGAGCCTGTGCCAGGACCACCGCCGCGCCGGTAGCGACGTCCAGGTAGTAGCTGGCGTAGATGCCGGCGACCGAGGCTGCGGCGGTGACCGAGGCGGCGATGGCCAGCATGGCGTCAAATCGCCGGGTCAGCAGGAAGGCGGTAGCGCCCGGGGTGATCAGCATGGCCACCACCAGCACAATGCCCACCGCCTGCAGGCCGACGACGACGGTGAGCGCCAGCAGCCCGAGCAGCAGCACGGACAGCCAGCGGGTGTTAAGCCCGATGGCGTGGGCGTGGACGCGGTCGAAGGCGAACAGGGTGAGATCGCGGCGTTTGAACAGCAGCACGCACAGTGTCACCGCGCCCAGGCCGAGCACCTGCAGCAGTTCGCCGTCGCTGACGCCCAGGACGTTGCCGAACAGTATGTGCTGCAAGTCGGTTTGACTGGGTGTTTTGGAGATGATGGCCAGGCCGGCGGCGAAGAATGCGGTGAACACCACGCCGATCACGGTGTCGCCCTTCAGCCGGGTGGAGGAGCGTACGCCGCCGATCAGCGCCACGGCGGCAGCGCCGAAGACGAAGGCGCCCAGCGAGAAGGGGACGCCGATGATGTAAGCCAACGCTACGCCTGGTAGCACCGCATGCGAGACCGCATCGCCCATCAGCGACCAGCCCATCAAAATCAACCAGCAGGACAACACCGCGGACACGATGGAGGCTGCCAGCGTGACCAGCAGGGCGCGGGTCAGGAACCCGTACTGCAGTGGTTCCAGCAGCCAGTTAAGCAAGTCCACGGCGGACTCCTTCCGCGGGTCCAACCAGCGCCGAGCCGAAAGCCAGGGCCAGGTTGTCGTTCGTCAGCACCTCCGCCGGCGATCCGTGCGCCAGGACTTTCTGGTGCAGCAGGATCGCCTCATCGCAGAGCTGCGGAATGCCGGCCAGGTCATGGGTGGAGATCAGGATCGTCTTGCCCTCGCGGCGCAGCTCTTTCAGCAGGGAGATCAGGCTGGCTTCGGAGGCCTTGTCCACGCCGGCGAACGGCTCATCGAGCAACAGCAGCCCGGCGTCCTGGGCGATGCCGCGGGCCACGAAGGCGCGTTTTCGCTGGCCACCTGACAGCTCGCCGATCTGCCGTTGCTGCAGGTGGCTCAGGCCGGTCCGTTCCAGCGCTGCCTCCACAGCTTCACGGTCACCGCGGTGTGGCCGGCGCATGAGGCCAAGCCGGCCGTAGCGGCCCATCATCACCACATCCCGCACCGAAACCGGGAAGGTCCAATCGACATCTTCGGACTGCGGCACGTAGCTGACCAGGTTCAACTTAAGCGCCTGCCGGGGCGCGAGGCCGAACAGTTCCACCGTGCCGGAGGACGGATGCGCCAGCCCCATCAGCGACTTGAACAGCGTCGACTTGCCGGAGCCGTTGACCCCGATCAGCCCGCAGATGGTCCCCAAGGCCACCGTTATTCCGACGTCGTCCAGGGCAACGACGTCGTTGTAGGCCACGCGCAGGCCGGCCACCGAGATAGCGGGGGCCTCGGCCGGGACGATGTGCGTGCTCACGGCGCCAGTCCTTCCTTGATCAGGGAGATGTCATGCTTGATCAGCTCCAGATGGGTGGGGACCGGACCATCCGGTCCGGAGAGGGAGTCCACGTACAGCGGCGTGATGAACCGGGCGCCGGTGGCTTCCGCCACCTGCCGCATCGATTCCGGGTTCACGGTTGATTCGCAGAACACCGACGGGATCCGGTGTTCGCGGACCTGTCCAATAACTTCTTTGATCTGCCGGGGCGTGCCCTCGGCGTCCGAGTTCACCGGCCAGAGATACGCCTCGTGCAGCCCGGCATCGCGAGCCAGGTAGGAGAAGGCCCCTTCACAACTGACCAAGGCGGGAACGGCCGCCGGATCGGCGAAGGCTGCCTTCAGATCGTCCATCAGTTTGTCCAGTTCGTGGCGGTAGGCCGCGCCGTTCCGCTGGAAATCGTCGGCGTGTTCGGGCACCAGCTCGCTGAAGGCGTGCACGATGTTATTCACGTAGATTTTTGCAGCCTTGGGCGACATCCAGGCGTGTGGATTCGGGCGGCCTTCATAGTTTCCGGCAGTGATGTTCACCGGCTTCACGCCGTCGCTGAGGACCACATGCGGGGCCGGGACGGCATTCACGAAGCGTGCGAACCAGCGTTCCAGCCCCAGTCCATTGTCCAGAATGAGGTCGGCATCCTGTGCCTTGACCAAGTCCGACGGCGTGGGCTGGTAGCCGTGGATTTCCGCGCCGATCTTGGTGACGGAGATGACCTCTACATGGCCGCCGCCGATCTTGTTCGCCATGTCTGCCAAAACGGTGAAAGTGGTCAGCACCAGCGGCCGTTCGCCCGGCCCGGCGGCGGCGGGTGCGGCCGGGCGGGCACAGCCAGCCACCGCCAGCACGGCGGCCGCGGCCAGCAGGCACACCTTCACCCAAATTTTCGGCATGCCTAAATTTTGCCGGACGGTGGTCCTCAACACAAGCTGTGAGGACCTCTAACGGTGCACCGGCGCTCAGGCCGCCCGGGCCCGCCAGCTGTGGGTCAGGTAGGGCAGCCCGATCGGCGCACCGGGGGAGTGGCCGAGATGGTCGTGGAGGTACCAGTCGAGGTTGGTTAGCACTTTCGTCCTGGTCGCCGCGTTGGCGCGCAGGTAGTAACTGCGGGTCTTGGCCAGCTCCATCACATCGAGCGTGCTGAGCGGATCCTGCCACCGGGTTTCGTGCCCTTCCAGTCCGCTGAACTCCGGCCCGATCCGGGGACGGAAATCCGGCTTGAGCACGTCGCCGGCATGCATGATGCGAGTAAGCCGGTGCACCCACGGCACACCGGTATCCAACTGGTTCCACACCAGTCCCAAGACGCCGCCGGGCTTCAGGATGCGCGCGGCCTCGGTGCTGGCCCGGAGCGGGTCCGCCCAGTGCCAGGCCTGGGCCACGGTGACAACATCCATGCTGGCGTCGGCGAGCCCGGTGTGCTCCGCGGTGCCCACCACAGTGGCGATGCCGGGCAGATTGCGCTGAAGCTGGGCGAGCATGTCCGCAGACGGGTCCACCGCAACCACCTCCAGCCCCCGGGCAGCCAATGCGGCGGTGTACTTCCCGGTACCGGCCCCCACATCAGCGGCGGTGCGGGCGTTGCCCGGCAGCAGCCAGTCCACCGCGTCGTCCGGGTAGCCGGGACGGATGCGGTCGTAGTGTTCGCCGCCCTGCTGGAAGGTGTCGCCGTAGGCGCGGCGCCGCTCGTCGTCCATCCGGGGGCCGCCGTGTGCCACGTGGTGCTCCTTGTCAAGCGGCCGGTTAGCGGCCCTCGCCGCGGTCGATGCTGCCGGCTGCTTCCTCGTCGTACGCGGCCGTCGCCGCACCCGCCGGGCGCTGTCCGCGCAGTTCGGGGTTGAGGCGGTGCAGGGCTGTCTGATGCAGCAGGCCGTTGGTAGCCAGCGCATTGCCGCCGAACGGGCCGTCTTCGCCCTCCAGCGAGCTGAACCTGCCGCCGGCTTCGGTCACGATCGGGACCAGGGCGGCCATGTCGTAGAGGTTCAGCTCCGGTTCGCAGGCGATGTCCACGGCACCTTCGGCCACCAGACAGTAGGACCAGAAGTCACCGAACGCGCGGGTGCGCCAGACCGATTCGGTCAGATCGAGGAAATCGTCCAAGTTCCCGCGCTCCTTCCAGCCGGTGAGGCTGGAGTAGGACAGCGAGGCATCCTCCAGCCGGTCCACGGCGGAAACCTGCAGCCGGGTGGCGGCGGCCAGCGAACGCCCGGTGTACGCACCGGTTCCCTTGGCTGCCCACCACCGCTTGCCCAGTGCGGGGGCACTGACCAGGCCCACCACCGGCTGCCCCTCGTCCACCAAGGCGATCAGGGTGGCCCAGACCGGCACGCCGCGGACAAAGTTTTTGGTGCCGTCAATCGGGTCGATGATCCAGCGGCGGGAGCCGTGGCCGCTGCTGCCGAACTCTTCGCCCAGCACCGCGTCGCGCGGCCGGGACCGGGAGAGCTGCCCGCGGATGGCTTCTTCGGCGGCCCGGTCCGCGTCGGTGACCGGCGTCAGATCCGGCTTGGTCTCCACCTTCAGGTCAAGGGCCTTGAACCGGGCCATGGTCTGCGCATCCACGGAGTCGGCCATCACATGGGCCAGGCGCAGATCGTCGTTGTAGGTTTGCGGAGCGTGGGTCATAGGTTTCAACTTATCGGTAAGTGCAGGGTGGACGCGGGAGGCAGCGCCAGCAGCCGGGCGCCGAACCTAGACCGTGCCGAGCTCTTTGGTCTCCGGTCGTTCCTCGGCACCGAGTAAACGGCGCAGCGACGCCAGCCTGGCGGGCCCGGCGTCACCGGCACCGCCCTCAGCCACGTAGGCGTCTAGTCCGCAGTCGACGGCAGACGCGTCGTGCTTGCAGCCGCGCGCGCAGTCGGCCGTGCCGGGCTCAAGATCCGGGAAGGCCGACAGGATGCGGTCGGGATCCACGTGGGCCAAGCCGAAGGAGCGGATGCCCGGAGTATCGATGATCCAGGTGCCGGCCGGCGCGTCCAGGACTTTTAAAGCCAAAGCTGACGACGAGGTGTGCCGGCCGCGCCCGGTGACGGCGTTCACCCCGCCGGTGGCCCGCTGCGCTCCGGTCAGTGCGTTGACCATGGTGGACTTGCCGACGCCGGAGTGGCCCAGAGTGACAGTGACCTTGCCGTCCAGGTAACTGCGCAGCTCTGCCACCGCCTCGGTATCCAGCCGGGCGGACAGGCCCTCGTCGGAGAGCGTGTCCACCCCTGAAGCGTCCACGGCCGCAGTGCGGCTGACGATCACCGGCAGCTCCAAATGCTCGTAGTTGGACAACAGTTCGGCCGGGTCCTTCAGGTCCGCCTTGGTGACGCACAGCAGCGGGCTGATCCCGGCGTCGTACGCTGCCACCAGTGCCCGGTCGATGAACCCGGTACGAGGTTCGGGATTCGCTGCGGCCACCACAATGACGAGTTGATCAGCGTTGGCGACGACCACGCGCTCCACCGGATCGGTATCATCGGCGCTGCGGCGCAGCAGGGTGCGGCGTTCCTCCACCCGGACCAGCCGGGCCAGGCTGTCCGGTTCGCCGGAAACATCGCCGACCAGGGCCACGAAGTCTCCCGCCACCACCGGAGTGCGGCGCAGCTCGCGGGCGCGGGCAGCGACGACGATGCGCTCGCCCTCAGTGTCTTCATCGACGACGGCGGTGTAGCGGCCGCGGTCGACGGTCACGATCCGGCCGAGCTCGGCATCCTCGTGGGCCGGACGGTCTTTGGTACGCGGACGCGTTCCGCGCTTGTTCGGGCGGATGCGCACATCCGATTCATCCCAGCTTCCAGTACTACGCGCCACCGTCAGCCCTCGGTGGCCGAGGGCGCCGGTGCGGCAGCATACATTTCCTGCCAGAGCTGCGGGAACTCGGGCATGGTCTTCGCCGTCGTTCCAATGTCCTCAACCTCCACGCCGCGCACGGCCAAGCCGATGATGGCACCGGCGGTAGCCATGCGGTGGTCTTCGTAGGAATGGAACAACCCGCCGTGCAGCGGCCGGGGCCGGATCCGCAGTCCGTCGTCCGTCTCCTCTGCATCGCCGCCCAAGCGATTGATCTCCGCCACCAGGGCGGCCAAGCGGTCGGTCTCGTGTCCGCGCAGGTGGGCGATGCCGCTCAGCCGGGACTCGCCGTCGGCCAGCGCGCACAGGGCCGCCGCGGTGGGAGCCAATTCGCTGGTATCGGCCAAGTCTGCGCCGATGATTTTTTCGCCGCCGACCACGGTCAGCGTTCCGTCTTCCAGCGTGACAGTGGCGCCGAGCCGGGGCAGGATGTCCCGCCAGGCGTCGCCCACCTGGGTGGTGGAAGCGGGCCAATTGGGCACCCTGATCCGGCCGCGGGTGGCCAAGGCGGCGGCCAGGAACGGGCCGGCGTTGGAGAGATCTTGCTCGATCCGGGTATCGAAGGCACGGATCGGGCCGGGGGAGACCACCCAGTGGTTCGGGGTGGAATCGTCCACGTTCACGCCGAGGTCGCGCAGCAATTGGACCGTCATGGCGATATGGTCCAGGCTCGGCACGCGCTCGCCGACGTGCTCCAGATGCAGACCGTCGCGGAAGCGCGGACCTACCAGCAGCAGGGCGGAGACGAACTGTGAGGAGGCGCTGGCATCTATCGCCAGATGGCCTCCGGCCACACTGCCGGTGCCGGTAATGCGGAACGGGAGGCTGCCGCGACCGCCGTCGTCTACCAGCACGCCCAATTGGCGCAGGGCGTCGATGGTGGGTGACATCGGCCGGCGCCGTGCCGCGGGGTCGCCGTCGAACTCCACGTCGCCGGTACACAGCGCTGCCAGCGGCGGCACGAAGCGCATGACGGTGCCCGCCAGTCCGCAGTCGACACCGGCACCGCCTAGCGGTTGTGCCGGATCAATCGGCTCCACCAACAGGTCGGGGCCGAACCGGCCGTCCCCCTCCGCCTCGGTGATCCGGGCTCCCAGGGAACGAAGCGCTGCCACCATCAGGAAGGTGTCACGTGAATGCAGCGGGGCGCGCAGCCGGGAGGGACCGTCGGCCAACGCCGCGAGCACCAGATAGCGGTTGGTCAGGGATTTGGAAGCAGGGATCTGGACCGTTGCGTCGATCGGCCTCTCTGCATAGGGAGCCGGCCAACTGCTGGGAACAATGGGCATTGCGTTCAGGATCCCACCACATCCGCGGTGGCTTCCCGCACTACGCGTTCCGCCTTTTTCAGCTGCTTGCGGGCGTCTTTGCCCACCGATCCCGCACTGCGGCGCGCGCCCTTGCTGATGGAACGGACATTGCGCCGGGCATCGGCCGCCAGATGCTCCGCCCGCCAGACCAATCCGGGCCGTCCGGCGGTGTCGACGGCTGCCAGCATGACGGCTCCGACCAGCGACAGGTTCTTCAAGAGCCGGTTGCGGCGGAGTCGTCTGGCTTCTGGTGTAGCGGAATCGGCAGTCCGGTATTCCACCAGCGTGTTAACGGCGGTGGTGCCGGCCAGCAGAGCCGCAGCAAGCCGGGAGAACCTGCCCATGGCCAGCAGGACGCCTGCTCCCACCTGGGCTGCGCCGATGACGCGCGCAATCGTCTTCTCTTGCCCGACCAACGCTCCTGCTGCGGGAAGGACGGATTGTGTCTGCTGAACCAGCGGCCGCAGGGACTCAGCCGTTTCCTCGGTGTGTCGCAAACGGTCGATCCCGGTGGCTACAAAGCTGGTGGCCAGCAGGGGACGGGCGGCAAGGCGGACGATTGACATGGAGGCCTCCTGGGCGTCAGCGTGCGTCGAAGGAATCTGTGCCCTTCCCATCGGCCAAACCGCGGGAAGGCGGCACTGGACACTAGTCTGGCACTTTTGTTGGCACCGCACACCTTGCATAGCGGATTGTCCATCATCGGCAGGGAATAGCCGGCCGGCAGCGATCGTTACGTATGTGGGGAATGCCGGTGCATCGTCTCCGGTCCAGAACGTGTCCGAATGAAGGGAAAGCCTGTGACTACAGCGCTTGCCGAACCGGCCCACGCGGGGCGGGTAGACGGCGCAGCATCGGCCCAGGGGTTCGTGAAGCTCAGCGTAGACTGGGAGCCAATGACGACTGAGAATTCGGACGCCACCAAGAGCCGCAGCAACCCCGGAACAACGGGGCAGCCGGATGAGGTTGACGTCCAGACGGAAACTGCCGATCAGCGCCGTGCCCGCTTTGAACGCGACGCCATGCAGTATGTGGACCAGCTGTACTCCGCGGCCATGCGGATGGCCCGCAATCCCAGCGATGCCGAGGACCTGGTGCAGGAGGCCTACACCAAGGCGTTTTCGGCATTCCATCAGTACAAGCCGGGTACTAACCTCAAGGCCTGGCTGTACCGAATCCTGACGAACACCTACATCAACCTCTACCGGAAGCGCCAGCGCGAACCGCAACAGTCCAATACGGACCAAGTAGAGGACTGGCAGATGTTCCAAGCCGCCTCTCACACTTCTTCAGGACTGCGGTCTGCGGAAGCAGAGGCGTTGGACCACTTGCCGGACTCTGATGTCAAGGACGCTCTGCAGGCCATCCCGGAGGAATTCCGGCTGGCCGTTTACTTCTCGGATGTAGAGGGCTTCGCGTACAAAGAAATATCGGAAATCATGAACACCCCCATCGGTACCGTGATGTCCCGCCTGCACCGGGGACGCAAGCTGTTGCGCGAACTGCTTGCGGATTATGCGCACGAACGCGGCATGACAGGTACCAAAGACAGGAAAGACGCCGCAGCGGCGGTGGGGACACAACAGGAGAACGTCAAATGAGCGACTGCCACGGACTGGGCGACTGCGAAGACGACCGGATGCAGCGGATTTACGAGTACGTTGACGGCGCACTCTCCCGCGACGACCTCGCGGAGATCAAGGCGCATCTGGACAGTTGCCAAGAGTGCGCCGAAGAACACAATCTGGAATGCCTGATCCGCTCGGTGGTGAAGCGCTCCTGTCAGGAGGCTGCACCGCAGACCCTTAAGGAACGTATCCTGGACAAGATCGGCCACATCAGGGAAGCCGACACCGTTTAGGTCTTTCGGCTCGCCTGCCACGGGCTGGCCGGCCCGCAGCACAGAAGAGAAGAACCCCCGCCGCCCACTCGGGCACGGGGGTTCTTCCTTCAGCAGCATCAGCCGCGCGGGCTGGTGCCCAACCGCTTAGGTGTTGGGACGCTTGCTGTGGTTTGCGCCGCCGCGCTTACGGTCACGGCGCTTACGTGCACGCTTGCTCATGGCTGCCTCCTTTGCTGGATAAAAAAGAACTGCTCACCAGTCTTTCACATGCCCGCGTCTGCTCCTAACTGACGCGAGCTGCAGGGTAGGCGTCAGCGCAACGCCGCGGTGATGGATGCCTTGGCCTGGTCCAGCACCGTCCTGATGGTCTGCACTGCGACTTCATCGACGGCGCCGGTGGCGCTGCGCCGGCGCAAGCACACCCGGACCTCGTCGCGGAAGTCGTTGAGCAGGTGTTCCAGTTCCTTCACTGTCCGAAGTCCGGCGGCGTCGGCCGCCCGCGGAGACTTCCGGGCTGTACTGCGGGCGGCCTCGGCCGATGCTGCGAGATCCGCACGCAGCCCTTTCATGGAGCTGCGCAGTTCGTCCCGCAACCCGTCGGCGAGGCGCCGCACGGACGCGGAGATGTCAGCTTCGACGTCGGCCAGCTCGTCCTGCCGGGCGGCCAGTTCCTGCCGCCCGGCATCGGTGATGCTGTAGACCGTTCGCCGTCCATCCGAGACAGTGGCAACCAGCCCCTCCTCTTCAAGTTTCGCCAGCCGGGGATAGACGGTGCCCGCGCTGGGGGAGTAGGTGCCCCCGAATCGGTCGCTGAGGGCGCGGATGATGTCATAACCGTGCTTGTCTCCTTCTGCCACCAAGGAGAGCAGATAGAGTCGCAAGGCGCCGTGGGCAAAGACGGGAGGCATCAGTTCACCTGGCTTCCGGCTGTGTCCCGGTGGAAAACCGCCAAGGTGCCCGAGACGGTGGAGGACCGGACGGTGAGACCGCGGCCCTCGGGACCTATCCGGGTCTTAACCTTCTCCGAGAAGCCGAAGAACTTCTGGTCATTGACGGTGATGCTGCCGGTAGCCGAAGAAGCAGCAACGTCCACGCCGTATTGTTCGGGCACCCTTACTGTGACGTTGCCGGAAACGGAATTGACGGCCAGATCCTGGGGTGCGCCCTGCAGGTCAAAGGTCAGGTCGCCGCTGACCGTGCTGGCCCGGACGTGGTCCAGGCCGCCTGAGGCAGTCACCTCGCCGGAGACACTCTTCACCGCCAATGTGCCGCTGTGCCGACGGACGATGATCTCGCCGCTGACGGTATTGACCGTGAGCACTCCGCTAGTTTGGTCGGCCATCATGGATCCGGACACAGTGTTCAAATCCGCGTTGGCGGCCGTGCCGGACAACAGGCCGTCCCCACTGACGGTGGAGGCCTTGACGGTAACGTCCCGCGGCACGGCGATGCTGATCAGGGCCTCCTCTCGGTAGCCGGAGACCGCAAGGTTGACCTGTCGTGCCAGGAACCCCAACGGGCCCTCGCCGCCCTTGTGGTGGCTGATCTCCAACGTGCCGGCCCGCAACGTCATCTCCAGCGGTGCGCCGATGACCTCGGAGACCTCCACCCTGACGGTCGGCTCGTCGTGCCCGATGATGTCCAGCCGCCCTTTGACGATGGAGGCCTTGAGCGCGTGAACCTCGTCGACGTCGATGGTCTGTGGACCGTCGATGCTCCAGGTATCGTTCATGGCTTGTCCTGCCTGTGGTGATATACCGCTCCAAACGCGATATATCTCGTGATGCGAAACACGATATATCGCGACCAACCAGCTGGCAAGGGTTGCGGCTGAAGGACTTTGGTTACGGTTGTACCGCCCGCACCGACAGGACGGCGGGGCCGGGGCATGACCGGTCCCGCCGTCTGGGTGCTGAAAATGTTGCCCCGCCGTCCAGCGGAGCTTGGGGCGGCTAGAAGGGTTCGGGCAGATCCAACCACGGATACCAACCCCGGTGCAGGACCAGCCAAGCCAGCAGTCCATAGCCCGCCTGGCCCGGGGTTCCGCCGTTGCTGGCCAGATCCGTGCGCCATTGCTCGTGATTGAGCAATGGTGTGAAGGTGTCAACGAAGACGTGTTTGCGGCGCGTGGTCACATCGCCGAAGGCGGTGGACAGCTCGGCCAGCTGGGCATTGCGCTCGGCATCCAGTCCAGGGGGCGGACCCACCACGAAGACTTTGACGCTGAGCTGTGCCGCTCCGTCGAGGATGTTGGCCAGATTCAGGCGGCTGCGGGCTGTGGACAAGCCGAGCTCAAGGTCGCGGCCGGACAGGCCGATGATCAGCCGGTTTTCAAAGCCGTCGTCGAAACGTCGTCCGGCTTCCTGAAGCCAGCGGCCGGCCAGCTCCTCCGTTCCTTCGTTCGGCGAGGCCAGCACGAAGGATTCCAGGGTTGCTGGATCAGGGTTGGTCCGGGCCAAGGTTCGGCCCAGCCAACCGAGGGCGCGCGGGTCTCCCACGCCGGCCAGCAGTTGTTCACCTACTGCGGCGATCCTGATTCTGCGTTGCTCCACGAGTAGCTTTCTGGTTCGACGGGCTGGAGACGTCTCTTAAGAGAAATGCTTAAAAGAAAGTGGGCGGGGCGCCCTGCGGCCCCCGCCCACCATCCTACTTACCGGCGTTCAAAGACCTGCTTGATCAAAACGTCTTGCTCGACGGCGTGGCGCTTGGCCGAGCCGGTGGAGGTCGCGGCGGAGGCCGGACGGGAAACCAGGCGCAACGGCCGGTCCAGAGCCTCCGGCAGGTACAGCCCCATGAACGGCCACGGTCCCTGGTTGCCGGGCTCGTCCTGGGCCCAGACCACCTCGGCGTTCGGGTACTTCGCCAGTTCCGCCTTGATCTCCTCGGCCGGCAGCGGGTACAGCTGCTCCACCCGAACGAGCGCGGTCTTGGTATCCGAGTTCTTCTGGCGTGCGGCCAGCAGATCGTAGTAGAGCCGGCCGGAGACCAGGACCACGCGGTCCACCTCATTGCCACTGAGGTTCTGGACATCCCCGATGACCGGCTGGAAGGTTCCGGTGGTGAAGTCCTCGACCTGGGCGGCAGCGGCCTTCAAGCGCAGCAACTGCTTCGGCGTGAAGATGATCAGCGGCTTCCGCGGCCGGTTGTAGGCCTGGCGGCGCAGCAGGTGGAAGTGCGAGGCCGGGGTGGTCGGGTTGGCCACGATCATGTTGTCCTCGGCGCACATCTGCAGGAAGCGCTCGATCCGGGCCGACGAGTGGTCCGGGCCCTGGCCTTCGTACCCGTGCGGCAGCATCAGCACCAGCGAGGAACGCTGGCCCCACTTCTGCTCGGCCGAGGAGATGAACTCGTCGATAACGGTCTGGGCGCCGTTGACGAAGTCGCCGAACTGCGCCTCCCAAAGCACCAGCGCATCCGGGCGCTCCACCGAGTAGCCATATTCGAAGCCCATGGCCGCGTACTCGGACAGCAGCGAATCATAGATCCACAGCTTGGCCTGATCAGTTGAGAGGTTGCTCAGCGGCGCCCACTCTTCGCCGCTGACGCGGTCGTGGAAAACGGCGTGGCGCTGCACGAACGTACCGCGGCGGGAGTCCTGGCCGGCCAAGCGCACCGGGACACCTTCCATCAGCAGCGAGCCGAACGCAGCCAGTTCGCCGAAGCCCCAGTCGATGTTGCCTTCGCGGGACATCTGCTCGCGGCGCTCCAGCAGGGCCTTCAGCTTCGGGTGGACGGTAAAGCCGTCCGGAATGTCCAGATGCGCCTTGCCGATGGTCGCCAGGGTCTCTGCCGAGATGGCGGTGTCGGACGGGACGTTGTCCTTCTCCTCTGCCTGCTGCGACAGAGGGCGTTCCAGATCGGACACCGCCGCGGAATCCTTGGTGATGATCGGGAGCGGCGAGGTCTGCGCTGCATGGGTTTCGGCGAAGACGCGCTCCAGCCGTTCCTGGTAGTCACGCAGTGCCTGGTCCGCCTCGTCCTGCGTGATGTCGCCGCGGCCCACCAGGGCCTCGGTGTACAGCTTGCGGGTGGAACGCTTGGCTTCGATCAGGTTGTACATCATCGGCTGCGTCATCGAGGGATCGTCGCCCTCGTTGTGCCCGCGGCGGCGGTAGCAGACCATGTCGATGACGACGTCCTTGTGGAAGCGCTGGCGGTACTCGTAGGCCATCTGGCCTACGCGGACCACGGCTTCCGGGTCATCTCCGTTCACGTGGAAGACCGGAGCCTGGATCATCTTGGCCACGTCGGTGGAGTACACGGAGGACCGCGAGGAGTGCGGCGAGGTGGTGAAACCGACCTGGTTGTTGACCACAATGTGGATGGTTCCGCCGGTGCGGTAGCCGCGCAGCTGGGAGAGGTTCAGGGTTTCCGCCACCACGCCCTGGCCGGCGAAGGCCGCGTCGCCATGGATCATGACCGGCAGCACCGGGAAATCGTCGCCGCGGTCCAGCCGGTCCTGCTTGGCGCGGACGATGCCCTCCAGCACCGGATCGACGGCCTCCAGGTGAGAGGGGTTGGCGGCCAGGTAGACCTTGGTCTCGTTGCCGTTGTCGGAGGTGAATTTACCTTCGGTGCCCAGGTGGTACTTCACGTCACCGGAGCCCTGGACGCTGCGCGGGTCCTGGGTGCCCTCGAACTCGCGGAACACCTGTGCGTAGGTCTTGCCGGCGATGTTCGTCAGCACGTTCAGCCGGCCGCGGTGGGCCATGCCGATGGCCACTTCGTCCAGGCCGTCGTCGGCCGCGTCGGAAATCACTGCATCCAGCAGCGGAATCAGGGATTCGCCGCCCTCCAGTGAGAAGCGCTTCTGGCCCACGAACTTGGTCTGCAGGAAGGTCTCAAACGCTTCGGCGGCGTTCAGCTTGCCCAGCACGCGAAGCTGCTCTTCGCGGCTGGGCTTGGCGTAGGGGCGCTCCAGTTCGTTCTGGAACCACTCGCGCTCGGCCGGATCCTGGATGTGCATGTATTCAATGCCGGTGGTGCGGCAGTAGGCATCACGGAGCACCCCGAGGATGTCACGCAGCTTCAGCCGGTCGGCGCCTCCGAACCCGCCGGTGACCCATTCCCGGTCCAGGTCCCACAGCGTCAGCCCGTAGGTGTTGATGTCCAGGTCAGGGTGCTTGCGCTGGACGTATTCCAGCGGGTTAATGTCCGCCATCAGGTGGCCGCGGACGCGGTAGGCGTGGACCAGTTGCTGAATGCGGGCAATTTTATTGACCTGCAGCTCGACGTCCACCTGGTTGTCCGAGCGCCAGCGGACCGGCTCGTAGGGGATGCGCAGTGCTTCGAAGATCTCATCGTAGAAGCCCTGCTCGCCCAGCAGCAGCGATTCGACCAGACGCAGGAACTCGCCCGAGCCCGCGCCCTGGATCACGCGGTGGTCGTAGGTGGAGGTCAGCGTGATGATCTTGCCGACGCCTTGGGCAGCAATGGTCTTTTCGCTGGCACCGCGGAATTCGGCCGGGTACTCCAGGGCACCAACGCCAATGATGGCGGCCTGGCCCTTGGACAGTCTGGGCACGGAGTGCACGGTCCCGATGCCGCCCGGGTTGGTCAGCGAGACGGTCGTGCCTGCGTAGTCGTCGGCGGTCAACTTGCCGGCGCGGGCCCGCTTGATCAGGTCCTCATAGGTATGCCAGAACTCGGAGAAGTTCATGGTCTCGGCGCGTTTGATGTTCGGCACCACCAGCAGGCGGCTTCCGTCGGGCTTGGGCATGTCGATGGCAATGCCGAAGTTCACGTGGGCCGGCTGGACCGCCGCCGGCTTGCCGTCGATCTCCTCGTAGTGGACGTTCATGCTGGGGAACTGGCCCAGCGCCTTGACCACGGCGTAGCCGATCAGGTGGGTGAAGGAGACCTTGCCGCCACGGGCACGGGCCAGATTGGAGTTGATCACCAGGCGGTTGTCGATCAGCAGCTTGGCCGGAACGGCACGAACCGTCGTCGCGGTGGGCACGCTGAGGCTGGCGTCCATGTTGGTGGCGATGGCCTTGGCCGGTCCGCGGAGCACGGAGACGGTGTCTTCTTCGGCGACTGCGCTGGGCGCTGACTTGGGCAGCTGGGCCGGGATCGGTGCCGGCTTCGGCTCCGCCTTCGCGGCGGGCTTGGCCGGGGCAGCGGCCGTGTCGGTGGAGGTGTTAGGGGCCGGCTCGTTGTCGGCTGGAATCGGCTTGGTTTCGGCCCGATGGGTGGCAGTGCTCTCACCCGAGGCCTTGGGCGTGTCCTTCACCGGAGCGGGGCGGGACGGGGACGGCGCAGAAGCAGCGTTTGAACTGTCGGCACCATTGGCTGCTTCGAAGATGCTCCACCATTTCTTGTCCACGGAATTCTTATCTCGGAGGTACTGCTCGTAGATTTCGTCGACGAGCCATTCGTTACCGCCAAATTCCTCGGGTAGACGAAGGTTGGGATGCTCTGGCACTTGTAATACGCCTCTTCCGTGAGTTGCCGCTTGCCCTGCAGATCACACGCTTCCCTGACTGCCTTCCGGACCTGCCGGCTAGCAGCGGAATTGCGAGTGCGCGTCTGGCGCGCACTAGATCTGGACCAGTAGCCAGTCTAATGACACTTTCGCAACGCAGGCTAATCTTTACCACCTGTGCCGCCGAACAGCACTCCGATTCGATCCCGGCGCAGGTGCCTCTAGACTTTCCGGGGGAGCTGCGCCGTTCAACTGCGGTGCGCTGCCGCAGGCCCCCGGGCACTATGCGGTTCCCGACCCACCTGTACCCGGACGTTCCGCCGGCCGGCACAGCGACGAGGAAAGTGAGCATCCATGCGCCTGATCAACCAGCCCATGACCGACCTGACGTATTCGGACGTCTTCCTGGTGCCTTCGCGCTCCGACGTCACGTCCAGGCTGGACGTGGACTTGTCCGCCGGCGACGGCACGGGCAGCACGATCCCGCTGGTGGTGGCGAACATGACCGCCGTGAGCGGACGCCGCATGGCGGAGACGATGGCGCGCCGGGGCGGACTCGCGGTGCTGCCGCAGGATGTGCCGTCGGAGGTACTCACGGAGGTCACCGGCTGGGTCAAAAGCCGCCACACTGTCTTCGAAACACCGTTGAAACTGACCGCCGGCAGCACCGTCATTGACGCCCTGCACCTGATGGACAAGCGCGCGCATGGCGCTGTTGCGGTGGTGGACGACGCCGGCAAGTGCCTCGGCGTGGTGCGCGCTGAGGACTGCGAAGGCGTGGACCGCTACGCCTCGCTCGAGTCGGTGATGGCGGCCCAGCCGCTGCTGCTGGAGGCTTCCATGTTCGACGCCGGGGCGGACACCTCGCTGCGCCAGGCCTTCGATTTGTTCGACTCGGCCTCGGCGAACTTCGCACCGGTGGTGGACGACGACGGCGTGCTGCTGGGCGCGCTCACCCGTTCGGGCGCGCTCCGGTCCACCATTTACACCCCCACGCTGGACCCGCAGGGCAGACTGAAGGTGGCGGCTGCCGTCGGCATCAATGGCGATGTCAAGGGCAAGACCGAGGCACTGCTGCAGGCAGGCGTGGATGTGCTGGTGGTGGATACCGCGCACGGGCATCAGCGCAAGATGTTCGACGCGCTGGACGCCGTGCGCAGCCTGGATCCGCAGGTACCCGTGGTGGCCGGCAACGTGGTCAGCGCCGAAGGAGTGCGCGACCTGGTGGAAGCCGGCGCGGACATCGTCAAGGTCGGTGTGGGGCCGGGCGCCATGTGCACCACCCGGATGATGACCGCCGTGGGCCGTCCGCAGTTCTCGGCCGTGCAGGAATGCGCGGAGGCCGCGCGGGAACTTGGCGCGCATGTGTGGGCCGACGGCGGGGTCCGCTATCCGCGGGACGTTGCCCTGGCGCTGGCAGCCGGCGCCAGCCAGGTGATGATCGGCTCCTGGTTCGCCGGGACGCACGAAAGCCCGGGGGATTTGCTCACCGACAGCAGCGGCCGGAAATACAAGGAGAGTTTCGGCATGGCATCAGCCCGTGCCGTGCAGAACCGGACCCGGCGCGAGGACGCGTTCGAGCGGGCGCGCAAGGCGCTCTTCGAAGAAGGCATTTCGTCCTCGAAGATGTACCTTGACCCGCTGCGCCCCGGTGTCGAGGACCTGCTGGACGAGATCACCGCCGGCCTGCGCAGCTCGCTGACCTACGCCGGTGCGCAGAACCTGGTGCAGTTCCGCGAACGGGCGATTGTCGGCGTGCAGTCCGCCGCCGGCTATGAAGAAGGCCGCCCGGTTCCGCAGAGCTGGTAGCGGCGCCGAGGGTCGGCGCCGCGGTCCGACCCGGGGGTGTGACTGCTACGCTAGTGCCCATAATGGACAGCTATTCTAGGAGCCGGTCCGTGACGCGCCCCGCAGGTGCATGCCGCACTGCGGGAGCACAGGCAGCCCAAACGGCTGCCGGCTGCGAGGCGTCACCCAGCACCGGCAAATCCCGCGCACGTGCCCATCACACCCCGTCCGCCACCGCGGCCGGTCAGGAGCCCTCTAGTCCGGGCTCGGATGACCACCCTCCATCTGACCGCCTGACCTGCAGGACGGCGGCGCGCTGATGGAATGGATCCAAATCGCCGCCGGCCTGCTGCTGATCCTCGGCACCGGCTTCTTCGTCGCCGTTGAATTCGCCCTGGTGGCCCTTGACCAGCCCACTGTGCAGCGCGCCGTCGACAACGGCGACCGCGGCGCAGTACCGCTGATGAAATGCCTGAAGTCGCTGTCCACGCAGCTCTCCAGCTGCCAGCTCGGCATCACCTTGACCACACTGCTGACCGGTTTCTTGATGGAGCCGGCTATCAGCAGCCTGCTGCGTCCGCCGATGGCGGCGCTCGGCCTGGCCGAGGCGGTCATCCAGCCCATCGGGGCTGTGATCGCCATGGTGATCGCCACCCTGCTCTCCATGTTGCTGGGCGAACTGGTACCAAAGAACGCTTCCATTGCCTTGCCGATGGCAGTCGGCAAGCTGGTGGCACGGCCCCAGTTGGTCTTCACCGCGGTCTTCAAGCCCTTCGTGCTGATGCTCAACGGCTTTGCCAACAAAGTGCTCCACCTGTTCGGGCTGGAGGCCAAGGAAGAGCTCTCCGGGGCCCGGACTCCCTCCGAACTGGCATCGCTGGTGCGCCGCTCCGCCGAAATGGGCACGCTGGACGCGGGCACCGCGAACTTCCTGGCCAAGACGCTGTCCTTCTCCGGCCGGACTGCGGCGGATGTGATGACTCCGCGGATCCGCGTTGAGTTCATCGATGCGGACCAGACCGTGGCAGACCTGATCGCCGCGGCCCGTCGCACCGGCTTCTCCCGGTTCCCGGTGCTGGGTGAATCGCCCGACGACGTCCGCGGCGTCGCGCATATCAAAAAAGCCATCGGCGTCCCGCGCCAGAAGCGTGCGGTGCTGCCCGCGGCCACCATCATGACCGACGTGCTGCGCGTGCCCGAGACCGTGCACTTGGATTCGCTGCTCTCCGAACTGCGTGCCGCGAACCTGCAGTTCGCCGTGGTCCTCGACGAATACGGCGGAACCGCGGGGGTGGTCACGCTGGAGGACCTGGTGGAGGAAATCGTCGGCGAGGTCGCCGACGAACACGACCGGGTCAAGCCCGGAGTGCTGCAGAGCGCCGCCGGAAACTGGTATTTCCCCGGTCTGATGCGCCCGGACGAGGTCACCGAACAGATCCCGCAGCTGACCGTGCCCGACGAGGCCAGCTATGAAACGGTTGGCGGCTTCATCATGGCCGAACTGGGCCGGATTGCCGTCGTTGGCGATAGGGTCCCGGTGGACGGCGGCACCCTCGAGGTCGAGCGGCTGGACGGACGGCGGGTGGACCGGGTGCGCTTCATTCCCGATCCGGCCGCGGGTGCCGTTCTGCCCGATGCCGGCAAGGCAGGTGAGCTCTGATGGCGGCCATGGGTATTTTCTGGTTGGTCGTGCTGCTGCTCGGCAACGCCTTCTTCGTCGGCGCAGAGTTCGCCGTCATGTCCGCTCGCCGCAGCCAGATCGAACCGTTGGCGGAAGCCGGCTCCAAGCGTGCCAAGACCACCCTGTGGGCGATGGAGCACGTCTCCCTGATGCTGGCCTGTGCCCAGTTGGGCATTACCGTGTGTTCGCTGCTGATTTTGAACGTGGCTGAACCGGCGATCAAGGAACTGCTGCTGCTCCCGTTGGAGGGCTGGCTGGGCATTCCGCATGAGGTCTCCTATGGGATTTCCTTCGCCGTGGCGCTGTTGGTGGTGACCTTCCTGCACGTGACGTTTGGCGAAATGGTGCCGAAGAACATTTCCGTTTCGGTGGCGGACAAGGCCGCGTTGCTGCTGGCTCCACCGCTGGTGGCCGTGTCCAAGGTGGTGCGGCCGGTGATCGCCACGCTGAACTGGTCGGCCAACCACATTCTCCGGGCCGTGCGGATCCAGCCGAAGGACGAGGTGACCTCCACCTTCACGCTGGAGGAAGTCCAGTCGATCGTGCAGGAGTCCACCAAGCACGGACTGGTTGACGACGACGCCGGACTGATCTCCAGTTCGCTGGAGTTTTCGGCCGTCACGGCGGCCACCGTGATGGTGCCCCTTGACCAGCTGGTGACCATCGGCGTCGACACCACGCCGGAGCAGTTCGAGCGGGTGGTGGGCCGGACCGGGTTCTCCCGGTTTGCGGTGGCCGACGCCGACGACAACCTGACCGGGTACCTGCACCTGAAGGACGTCATGACCATCCCGGAGGACCGGTTCAACAAAACGATCCCGGTCACCAAGGTCCGTACGCTGGCCAATCTGGCGTTGGACGAAGAGATCGAGGACGCGCTGGGCGTCATGCAGCGGACCGGCTCGCACCTGGCCCGTGTGCTGGGCAACGACGGCAGCACCCACGGCGTGCTGTTCCTCGAGGATGTGATCGAAGTGCTGGTGGGCGAGATCCGCGACGAGACGCAGGCCCAGGGACTGCGCCGGACCGGCGAATAAGCACTCGAGGGCGCGGAACTGCTGGACGGTTCCGCGCCCTCGGCCGCGGTAATGCGAACGGTTCGCAATGCGCTAAGCTGGAATCCTTATTGTTACTGATTCTCATCTGCGAGTAGAACCGAGGTCGCCCGTGAGGCACTCCCGTACCACCCCCGTGTTGGCAGGTCTAGCCGTGACGGCATTGTTGCTGTCCGGCTGCGCCGCTGCCGGGGGCGAGGGCGAAGCGGACGGCAGATTGAGCGTGGTCGCCTCCACGAACGTCTACGGAGACCTGGCCCGCAGCATCGGCGGCGACCAGGTCGAGGTCACGTCGATCATCGACCGGATGGCCCAGGACCCGCACTCCTATGAAGCAACCGCCCGCGACAAGCTGGCGGTTTCCAAGGCTGACCTAGTGCTGGAAAACGGGGGCGGCTATGACACGTTCATGCACACCCTCGCCGACGACACCGGCGTCGACCACAACCACATCATCACTGCGGTGGAACTGTCGCCGCTGCCTGGTGCGAGAGATGAGGCACCGCACGCCGCTGCCACCGGCTCCGACGCCGGCCACGCGGACCACGGCCATGCGGACCACAGCCACGGCGGCTTCAACGAACACGTCTGGTACGACCTCCCCACCATGGCCAAGGTCGCCGATGCCGTTGCCGGGAAGCTGTCCGCGCTGGACCCGGAGCAGGCCGACACCTTCAAAGCCAACGCCGGGAAGTTCCATGCCGGACTGGACAAGCTGCACGCCGAGGTGGACGCACTCGCCGGATCCGCCCACGGGGAAGCCGTAGCGGCCACCGATCCGGTGCCGCTGCACCTGTTCGATGCCCTCGGGCTGGAGAACAAGACTCCCGAGGACTTCATGGAGGCAGCCGAGGAAGGCAACGACGCGGCCCCGCAAGCCCTCAAAGAAGCCGAAGATTTGGTGACCGGTGGGTCGGTCCGGTTCGTCGCCTACAACGAACAGACCGAGGGCCCGCAGACACAGCGCCTCCGCCTTCTGGCGGACAAGGCGGGCCTCGCCGTCGTCAACTTCACCGAGACCCTGCCCGAAGGCCAGGACTACCTGGGCTGGATGGGCGACAACCTCCACGCGGTGGAGAAGGCGCTGCGCGGATGAGCGGGGCTGCGTCCGCCGCCGTCCGCCTGCAGGGAGCTTCGCTGTCCTTCGGCCAGCGCGTGCTGTGGCATGACCTGGATCTGACCATCGAGCCGGGGGAGTTCTTTGCGGTGCTGGGACCGAACGGCTCGGGAAAGACCAGCTTCCTGCGCGTGCTGCTGGGCCTGCAGCCGCTGACCCACGGTACCGCCGAGATCAATGGCCGGCCGCTGGAACGCGGCAGCCGGGACATCGGCTACATTCCGCAGCAGAAGACCTTCGCCCCGGAGACGCCGCTGCGGGCCCGCGATCTGGTGGGCCTGGGCCTGGACGGTCACCGGTGGGGGATCCGTCTGAACACCCGCAAGCATCGCCGGCGGGTGGATGAACTGCTGGAGATGGTGGGCGCCTCCGGGTACGCGGAAGCCCCGGTCGGGCAGCTGTCCGGCGGCGAGCAACAGCGGCTGCGGGCGGCCCAGGCGCTGGCCTCCGACCCGCAAGTCCTGCTCTGCGACGAGCCGTTGCTTTCACTGGACCTGCACCATCAGCAGGCCGTCAGCGCGATGATCAACCGGCAATGCCACGAAAAGAACAGTGCCGTGGTCTTCGTGACGCATGAAATCAACCCGATCATCGACTACGTGGACCGGGTGCTGTACTTGGCGGGCGGGCAGTTCCGGGTGGGCACGCCGGAAGAAGTGATGACCACCGAGGTGCTGTCGCGGATGTACAACAGCCACGTCGAAGTCATCCACAACCAGGGACGCATCGTCGTGGTGGGCCTGCCGGACGCCACCACGCACCATCACGGCGAGGGAGAGTAACCATGGATCCCTCGGAGCTGCTGAACGCGGTCTTCAATTTCAGCGACTACGGCGACCTGCTTCCGCTGGTGCGCAACTCGCTGATCGCCGGCGCCATCCTGGGCCTGGTCGGCGGGCTGATCGGCGTGTTCGTGATGATGCGGGACCTGGCCTTTGCGGTTCACGGCATCGCCGAGCTGTCCTTCGCCGGGGCGGCTTTCGCCCTGCTGATCGGCGCCAACGTGGTGTTCGGGTCGCTGGTGGGCTCGGTGATTGCCGCCGTCGTGCTGGGCGTTCTGGGCATGCGCGCCCGGGACCGAAACTCGATCACCGGTGTGATCATGTCCTTCGGTCTGGGCCTGGGCATCCTGTTCCTTTCGCTCTACGAGGGCCGCTCGGCGAACAAGTTTGGCCTGTTGACCGGGCAAATCGTCTCCGTGGACACCGTGCAGTTGAACCTGCTGGCTGCAGGGTCGGCGGTAGTGGTCCTGGGGCTGCTGGCCATCTGGCGTCCGCTGACCTTTGCCAGCGCCGATCCGGACTTGGCCGAGGCCCGCGGCGTGCCGGTGGGTGCGCTGGCGATTGTTTTCATGTTCCTGCTGGGGCTGGCCGTGGCGCTGTCCATTCAGGTGGTCGGTGCCCTGCTGGTGCTGTCGCTGGTGATTACGCCGGCGGCCGCCGCGCTCCGGGTGAGCAGTTCGCCGCGGGTGGTGGTGCTGCTCAGCGTGCTGTTCGCCGTGACCGCAACCCTGGGCGGGATCCTGCTGGCACTGGGCGGCAGCCTGCCGATTAGCCCCTACGTGACCACGATTTCGTTCCTGATCTACGTGGTGTGCCGGCTCGTCGGCGCCCGGCGGCAGCGCCGTGGCAAGGTGGGCCGGCGCACTGTGGCCGCGGTAAAAGTCAGCGCCGGATAAGCGCGTTAGGCTACTGGACTACCGCCTTACTCAACTAGCGGGTCACTGGGAGGCGCTGCATTCCGGGCACAGCCCGTACATTTCCACGGTGTGCGCCACCTGCGTGAAGCCGTGCTCCCTCGCCATCCGCGCCGCCCATTGTTCCACCGCCGGAGCCTCGATCTCCACGGTCTTGCCGCAGTTCCGGCAGAGCAGGTGATGGTGGTGGTGCTCGACGGCGCAGCGCCGGTAGACGGCTTCACCCTCGCCGTTGCGCATGACGTCCAGTTGGCCGTCGTCGGCCATGGACTGCAGGATCCGGTAGGTGGTGGCCAAAGAGACCGACTCGCCGCGCTCCTGCAGCAAGCGGTGCAGTTCCTGCGTGCTGACGAAGTCCTCCAGGCTGTCCAAGGCCGTGGCCACCGCTACCCGCTGGCGGGTCACTCGCTGCTCCGAACCGCGGCGCTGCGCCTGCGGTTTGGCTGACGGGACGGACATGTCCGCTTCGGCTCCTTGCTGCTTGTTCTGGGCGCCCGTGGGCTCCCTCCAGCCTAGCAGCAGGCCTGATGTGCCGGGCCGGCGGGGCGGCCGTACCGCCGGAAGGCCCGCGCCGTTAGGGTTGGTGCCATGCAGCTGACAAAATTCACCCACTCCTGCGTCCGGCTCGAAGAGAACGGGCATGTCCTGGTGATCGACCCCGGCAATTTTTCCGAGGTGGAGCAGGCCCTCGACGGGGCCACCACCGTCCTGGTGACCCATGAGCACGCGGACCACCTCGACCGGGACAAGGTGCTCGGCTTGCTCGCTGAGGCGGACGAAATGAACCTGTATGCGCCGGCCTCGGTTGCGGCCGAGCTCCGAGCGTCCGCCCCGGGGACGGCCGCGCGGATCCACGCCGCCGAACCGGAGACGAAGTTCGAGGTGCCAGGCTTCCGCATCCGCACCTTCGGCGGCCAGCATGCGTTGATCCATCCGAATATCCCGGTGGTGGCCAACATCGGCTACGTCGTCAATGACAACCTGTACCACCCCGGGGATTCCTTCATCGTGCCGCACGGGCTGATGGTGAAGAATGTGCTGGTGCCCATTCACGCGCCGTGGTCGAAGACCGCCGAGGTGATCGACTTCGTCACGGCCATGCGCGCCGAACATGCATACCCGATCCACGACGCCGGGCTCAGCGACCGTGGCCTGCCGCTGGTGGAAAAGCACGTGACGCTTTTCGGCGGCCACTACGGCACCAGCTACCAGCACCTGTCGCCGGGGGAGAGCGTGGAGCTGGCCTGACAGCGGGGGAGTGGGGGCCGCGTGCGGATGCTTGGCCCGGCAGGTGCTGCTGTGATGGACTGGCCCCACACAGGCGGGCAACGGCGCCCGCCAGCAGTCAGGAGGAGATCTCATGAGGACTCTGATGGACGTGCAGACGCTGCGTGAACGGATGACCTCCGGACAGCGCACCGTGCTGCTGGATGTCCGCTGGAAACTCGGCGACGGCAACGGCGATGGCCAGAACCGCTACCGCCAGGCCCACATTCCGGGAGCGGTCTACGTGGACCTGCCGTCGCAACTTGCGTCCGCACCGTCCGCAGCCAGCGGCCGGCACCCGCTGCCGGAGCCGGAGGCCTTCCGCGAGGCCGCCCGGGACTGGGGCATTAACAACAACGACGTCGTGGTGGCCTATGACGATAACGGAGGCCTGTCCGCCGCCCGCGTTTGGTGGCTGCTGCGCGACGGCGGCTTCGACACCGTTTATCTGCTCGACGGCGGACTGGCCGCGTGGCGGGCCCAAGGCTACGAACTCGACAGCGGTGACGAGCTGGCATCGCTGGGCAACGTTGAACTGGGCAGCGGGCGGATGCCCCGACTGGAGCTGGAAGACGTGCTGGACTTCGCCGCTACCTCGCTGTTGCTTGATGCCCGCGCTGCCGAGCGCTACCGAGGCGAACAGGAGCCGGTGGACCCGCGCGCGGGCCACATCCCCGGCGCGGTGAGCGCACCGACCACGGGCAACCTCGCCGCGGCCGGTCACTTCCTGCCCGCCGCGGAACTCGCCGCGCGGTTCAAGGACCTGGGCGCCGATGGACGGGACGTAGCGGTCTACTGCGGCTCCGGCATTAACGCCGCGCACCAGATTGCGGCCCTGGCCGAGGCCGGCATCGGTGCCGCCTTGTTTCCTGGTTCGTGGTCTCAGTGGTGCGGGCATCCGGACCTGCCGATAGCAACGGGCGACGAGCCGTGAACGGCAGCCGCCCGGCGTCGTGCGCCTCTGAATCCAGAGCGTCACAGACGGTGCGTCCCGGTGGCATGGCGGGCCGGCAAAAGGTAGCGTCAGGCTCATGACACTTGGCCGTCCGGCACCACCGCCGCTGGGAAAACCGCTTTCACTTCAGCAGGAACAGCTGGCCCACGCGGCAGCGGACCTCCAGAGACCGAGGAGCAGCATGAACACGGCCCTGGCCTATGGCGTGGAGGCCCCCGGGGCCGGTCTGGTCCCGCTGCAGTTAGAACGCCGCGACCCAGGTGCCCACGACGTGGAGATCGCCATCGCGTTCTGCGGCCTCTGCCATTCCGATGTGCATACCGTCCGCGGGGAGTGGCGCGAGATCGACTACCCGCTGGTGCCCGGCCACGAGATCGTCGGACGGGTCACCGCCATCGGCCAGGATGTGACGCTCCACGCCGTCGGCGACTTGGTGGGCGTGGGCTGCATGGTGGACTCGTGCCGCGACTGCAGCTCCTGCGACGAGGGACTCGAACAGTACTGCGCCAAGGGCGCAGTGGGCACCTATGGCGCCCGCGACCGGCGCCACGGCGGCGAGGTGACGCAGGGCGGATACGCAACCTCCGTCGTCGTCGATGAAAACTTTGTGCTGCGGATGCCGCCGGAGCTGGACCCGGCCGCTGCAGCACCGCTGCTGTGCGCGGGCATCACCACATACTCGCCGATGCGCTACTTTGGCGTGGAAGCCGGCGATTCCGTCGGTGTGGTGGGTCTCGGCGGGCTGGGCCATATGGCGGTCAAGCTGGCCAAGGCCATGGGCGCGTCCGTGACCGTCTTCACCAGCTCGGCGAACAAGGCCGATTCCGCCCGTGCACTCGGTGCCGACCATGTGGTGGTGACCGGCGACGACGAGGCGCTCGCCGCCGCCCGGCGCAGCGTCGACCTGGTCATCGATACGGTATCCGTGGCCCACGACCTGGCGCCGTACTTGCGGACGATCCGGCGTGACGGGGCGCTGATCCAGCTGGGTGTGCCGCCCGAGCCGATGCCGCCGGTGCCGGTCAACCTGCTGATGCGCGACCGGATTGCCTACGGCGCGTCGAACATCGGCGGCGTCGCCGAGACCCAGGAGATGCTCGATTTCTGCGCCGCGCACGGCATCACCGCCGACGTCGAGTTGGTGCGCGCGCCGGACCTGAACCTGGCCTACGACCGGATGGTGGCCGGCGACGTTGCCTACCGGTTTGTGCTGGACATCGCCTCGCTCAACGACTGAACACCTTCACTGGACACTGATCCGCTGACTGCTGCCAACTGACTGTCTAACCCAGAACCTGGCTTACTGAACCTGACTGACTGACGACCGACTGACTGACTGAACTGACAAGGATTGCGTACATGAGCACACTGTTCACCAAGATTATCGACGGCGAGATCCCCGGGCGCTTCGTCTGGAAGGACGACGAGGTGGTGGCTTTCCTGAGCATCGGGCCGCTCGCGGACGGGCATGCGCTGGTGGTGCCCCGGCACGAGGTGGACCGCTGGACCGACGCCCCGGCCGACCTGCTGCAGAAGCTCACCGCGGTCGCCCAGACCATCGGCAAAGCCCAGGTGGAGGCCTTCGGCGCCGCCCGTGCCGGCCTGATCATCGCCGGCTTCGAGGTAAACCACCTGCACCTGCATGTCTGGCCGTCGAACTCCGAGGCCGAGTTCGACTTCAAACGCGCCCAGCAGAACCCCGATCCCGACGTGATGGAGGAATCCGCCAAGCGTCTTCGGGCGGCTCTCCGCGACGCCGGCCACGGGGACTTCGTCCCGGCCGACTGACCCGGAGCTTCGCTGCGGTTGCGCCCGGTGGGCACTGTGCCCGGTCAGCCTCGTCCCCGGACGGTCGGGCTAGACCCGTGCGCCCGGCGTCAGCCAGCGAGCGCCTCGTGCAGGGCCGCCCGGACGCGCTTCTCCGACACCGAGAACGCCGTGCCAAGTTCCTGCGCAAAAAAGCTGATCCGCAGTTCCTCCAGCATCCAGCGCACCTTGTCCAGGCCGGCGCCGTCCAAGCTGCCGGGCTTCAGGGCCGCCCGGGCGTCGTCGTACTCGTCTTCGAGGCGCTGAACCACGGACATCTGCTGGGCATCCCGGCCCACGGCCGTGGGGAGTTTCTGCAGCCTGCGCTCGATTCCCTCCAGATAGCGCGGCAGCTGGCTCAGCTGTGCATAGCCGGTGGCGGCCACGAACCCGGGGTAGACCAGCTGCTCCAGCTGGCTCTTGATGTCGGAGAGCGGGCTGATCAGGGCCAGACTGGCGTTGGACTTCAGTTCCTTCTGGATCCGCCGCGTGCTGGAGAGGATCTTCTCCACAATGGCGGTCACGGTGAAGACCGTGTCGATCAGCTCGGCGCGGACCTGCTCGTAGAGCGCATCAAACCCGGCCTTGGTGAACGGCAACTCGGCGGGCACCAGCTTGTCCACCGCTGCCTGCGTGCAGTCATCGATCAGCGATGCCACCGAGCCGTGGGGGTTCTGCGTGAAGGTCAGCTTCTCGGTGTTGTTCAGGTGGTCCAGGACGTACCGCTGCGGCGAGGGGACGCGCAGCACCAGCAGACGGATTAATCCTGCGCGCATGGCCGCCTGCTGACCTGCCGGGGTCTGGAAGACCCGCACACCCGCGGTGGTGCCCTCGTCCACCAGCGCCGGATAACCGGTCACGGTGTGGCCTGCCACCTCGCGCTTGACCTCGCGGGGAAGGTCACCGTCCGGCCAAGCCGTCAGACCGCTGCGTTCCTGCACGCCGCCGGTAGTCTGCGCGGGGGAGGACGACGACGATGCGCTGGCACCGGTGACGGCGGCGCCGTGCCGGCCGCCGCGCTTCTTGCCGGAGGCGCCCCGGTTTTGTGCCGGCGACGGCTGGGCAGTCTTCGGCGTCGCGCCCAGGGACTCGGCAATCGCCCGCCGGTTGGCCGGCGCCAGTTCCTGCTGCAGCCGGGACAGGTCCTTGGCCTCGTCCAGCACCTTGCCCTTGCCGTCCACCACCTGGAAGGTCATCCGCAGGTGCGGCGGCACGGTATCCCAGTTCCAGGAACCGGGCGGGATGATGTGCCCCTTCAACCGGCGCAGCACCAGTTCCAGCGAGGGCTCCAGCTCGTCCTCGGCCGGATTGAAGTCAGCTGCCAGCGCCGCGGCCGCGCTCCGGGCCACGTCCGGGGCCGGGACGAAGTTCTTGCGGATCTGTTTAGGCAGCGACTTGATCAGTGCTGTCACCAGTTCCACCCGAAGCCCGGGGATCTGCCAGCGGAAGGGGGCTTCGTCCAGCTGGTTCAAGAACAGGACCGGCACGTGCACGGTCACGCCGTCGGACGGATCCGGAGCGGCGCCCGGTGCCACCGGCGAGAATTCGTAGCTCAGCGGGAGCTCGAACGACCCCTGCTGCCAGATCTTGGGGAACGCCGCAGCGTCCAGTTCCTCGGCGTCGGCAGCCAGCACGGCGTCCGGATCGAAATCGAGCAGCGTGGGGTTTTCCGCCCGGGCATCCTTCCACCACTTGTCGAAGTGGCGTTCCGAGACCACGTCGGGTCCGATCCGCTCGTCGTAGAACTCGAACAGCGTTTCGTCGTCCACCCGCAGGTCGCGGCGGCGCATCCGGGTTTCCAGTTCCTCGACCTCGGCCAGCAGCCTGCGGTTGCGGTGGAAGAACTTGTGGTGCGTGCGCCAGTCGCCTTCCACCAGGGCATGGCGGATGAACAGCTCGCGGCTGAGTTCCCGGTCGATCCGGCCGTACTGGATCCGCCGCTGCGGCACGATTGGCACCCCGTAGAGCGTGACCTTCTCGTAGGCCATCACCGAGCCCATTTTCTTGGACCAGTGCGGTTCCGAATACGTTCGCTTGCACAGCTGGGGTGCAATCTCCTCGGCCCAGCCGGGATCGAAGGTTGCCGCCACACGGGCCCAGAGCCGGGACGTTTCCACCAGTTCTGCCGCCATCACCCAGTCCGGCGACTTCTTGAACAGCGCCGAGCCGGGGAAGATGGCGAACCGGGTGCCGCGGGCGCCGGCGTATTCGCGCTTGCGTTCATCGTAGACGCCGATGTGGCTGAGCAAGCCGGCCAGCAGCGACTTGTGGATGTCGTCGTGCTTCCCCACCGGGTCCACATCGCGCCCGGACCCCAGCGTGATGCCCAGCGGCTTGGCCAGCTGCCGCAGCTGGGCGAAAAGGTCCTGCCACTCGCGGACCCGCAGGTAGTTGATGAACTCGGTGCGGCACAGTTTGCGGAACTGCGTGGAGGAAAGTTCCTGCTGCTTCTCCTGCAGGTAGCGCCAGAGGTTCAGGATTCCTGTGAAGTCGGACTTCTCGTCCACGAAACGCTTGTGCTTCTCGGTGGCCTGCTGCTGTTGGTCGGTAGGGCGTTCCCTCGGATCCTGGATGGTCAGCGCCGCCGCCAACACCATCACCTCACGCACGCAGCCGCGCTGGCCCGCCTCCACAATCATCCGGCCCAACCGTGGGTCCACCGGCAGCAGCGCCAGTTTGCGCCCGACGGCGGTGAGGCCCGGTTGCGCCCGGTCTCCACGCGGCGCTGGCGCGCCCGGTGATTGACCAAGGGCAGCGCGCGGAGATCCGACCACCGCAGCGCCGGGTTCGGACAGCGCGCCGAGCTCACGCAGGAGGGTGACGCCGTCGTTGATGGCACGGGTCTCGGGCGGCTCCACGAACGGGAACGCCTCGATGTCCTTGGAGTCCCGTGCCACCCCCATGGCGGTCATCTGCAGGATGACGGCGGCCAGGTTGGTGCGCAGGATTTCGGGGTCGGTGAATTCCGGCCGCGAGTCGTAGTCCTCTTCGGAGTAGAGCCGGATGGCAATGCCGTCGCTGACCCGGCCGCAGCGGCCCGAGCGCTGGTTGGCCGAGGCCTGCGAGATCCGTTCGATCGGCAGTCGCTGGACCTTGGTGCGGTGCGAGTAGCGGGAGATGCGCGCCGTGCCGGTGTCGATCACGTACTTGATGCCCGGCACCGTCAGTGAGGTCTCGGCCACGTTGGTGGCCAGCACAATCCGGCGCTGGCTTCCGGGGGAGAAGACGCGGTGCTGCTCCGCCAGCGAGAGCCGGGCATACAGGGGCAGGATCTGGGTGCCCGCCAGCCGCCGGTTGGTTCTGATCCTGGCCGCGAGGGCGTCGGCGGCATCGCGGATTTCGCGCTCACCGGAGAAAAAGACCAGGATGTCGCCGGGTGCTTCCAAGGACAGCTCGTCCACTGCATCGCAGACGGCGTCGAGCGGGTCCCTGTCTTCCTCCAGTTCGTCCGCGTCCGGGTTGTCTGCGTCGGAACCCGCCGGCTGGTTCAGCGGGCGGTAGCGGATCTCCACGGGGTAGGTCCGGCCGGAGACCTCGATGACGGGAGCCGGTTCGTCGTCGTTGCCGAAGTGGCGGGCGAACCGCTCCGGGTCGATGGTGGCCGAGGTAATGATCACCTTCAGGTCCGGACGCTTCGGCAGGATGCGCTTGAGGTAGCCCAGGATGAAGTCGATGTTGAGGCTGCGTTCGTGCGCCTCGTCGATGATGATGGTGCTGTACTTCTTCAGCAGCTTGTCATGCTGGATCTCGGCCAGCAGGATGCCGTCAGTCATCAGCTTGATCCGGGTATCGCGGCTGACTTCACCGGTGAAGCGGACCTGGAAGCCCACCTCCTGGCCGATCTGCACATCCAGCTCTTCGGCGATACGCTCCGCAACGGTCCTGGCCGCCAGCCGCCGGGGCTGGGTGTGGCCGATCAGACCCTTCTCGCCGAGGCCCAACTCCAGGCACATCTTGGGGATCTGGGTAGTCTTGCCGGAGCCGGTTTCCCCGGCGATGACGGTTACCTGGTTCGCGGCGATGGCCGCCATGATGTCCTCGCGCCGCTCTGAAACGGGCAGGGCCGCGGGATACGTGATGTTCACAGCCATGATTGATCACAGTCTAGCGGCTGGCACAGCCGCCCTTGGCCGGCCGGACAGGGGTCCACAAAGGGAAGCGGCCCGTGGACGAAAATAAATATCCGGCGACATTAGAATGCAATTTGTCCGGTGAGGGAGACGTATCTCATATGGTTGTCCTGACCCCGCGGGTCTGGTTAGACAATGTGACTCCGTTCACAGGTAAGATCTTCAGGACGCTTTCCGCAGGGATCGCTGCCACATTTTCCGGCGCCGATGACGCTGCCGTGCGTGGCGGACCGCAACAGCTGCACCGGGGAGGGGCAGTCAGGCGGAAACGTGCCGGACTACCGGCACGTGATGGACACTCGAAAGGAACACCGTGAAGAAACGTTCTACCATGCTCGGCCTGGGTGCAGGCCTGCTGGCCACCACCCTGCTGGTTTCGGCGTGCGGCAGCTCGGCATCGTCCGAAGGCAACGCCGCCGAAGGGGCTCCCGAATCCGTGGAAATCGGCATCACCCAGATCGTCTCGCATCCGTCCCTGGATGCTGCCCGCGAAGGGTTCAAAAAGGCGCTGGCCGACAACGGCTATGTCGAGGGCGAGACCGTGACCTACGACGAGCAGAACGCGCAGACGGACCAGGCGACCGCTACCTCCATCGCCGGCAAGTTTGCCAGTGACAAGAAGGACCTCATCCTGGCGATCGCCACGCCGACCGCGCAGGCGGCCGTCCAGGCCATCGTGGACACTCCGATCCTGTTCACCGCCGTCACCGATCCGGAGTCGGCCGACCTGGTGGAAAGCATGGATGCCCCGGGTTCGAACGTCACCGGCACCTCCGACCGCAACCCGGTTGAAGAGCAGCTGGCCCTGGTCAAGGAGCTGAACCCGGACGCCAAGTCCGTGGGCATTGTCTACTCCTCGGGCGAGGTCAACTCCAGCGTGCAGGTCGAGTGGGCTAAGGAAGCAGCAAAGGAACTGGGCCTGGAAATCAAGGAAAAGGCCATCTCCAACTCGGGCGAGGTCCAGCAGGCCGCCGAGTCGATGGACGTCGACGCCTTCTATGTGCCGACCGACAACAACGTGGTGTCGGCCCTGGAATCGCTGATCCAGGTGGCCGAATCGAAGAAGATCCTCACCATCGCCGCCGAGGGCGATTCGGTGGAGCGCGGCACGGTGGCCACCTACGGCATCAACTACGAAAAGCTGGGCTACCAGACCGGCGAAATGGCAGTGAAGATCCTCAAGGGCGAGGCCGAGCCGGCATCCATGCCGGTGGAGACCCAGTCCGAGCTGGAACTCTACGTCAACACGGCTGCCGCCAAGCGCATGGGCGTCACTCTGCCCGATGGTTATGCAGACAAGGCTGACCACGTCTTCGAGTAAACCGATGGCACTTCCAGCTTGAGCTGAAGAAGTTCCCGCAGTCCGTCCGGTGGCCGTACCCCGGCCGCCGGACGGACCCCCACGAGAGAACCAAGGTCCTTTACCTATGATTACCGCGGTTGAGCTTGGGCTGATCTACGCGATCATGGCCCTGGGGGTCTATCTGACCTTCCGCATCCTCAATTTTCCCGACCTGACAGTCGACGGCAGCTTCACCACCGGTGCCGGCGTTGCCGCCATCAGCATCATCAACGGCGTGCCGCCGGTCCTGGCCACCATCTTGGCGTTCATCGCCGGCATGGCTGCCGGCGCCGTCACCGGCCTGCTGCATACCAAGGGCAAGATCAACGGCCTGCTGGCCGGCATCCTGACCATGATCGCCCTCTATTCCATCAACCTGCGCATCATGGGCAAGTCCAATCTCCCGCTGTTGCGTGAAGAAACCCTGATCACCCCGCTGCGCGAAGCGGGCATGCTCGGTGGCATCGGCGCCATTGCCATCTTCCTGCTGGTGGCGCTGGCGGTGAAGGTGGTCATGGACTGGTTCCTGCACACCGACGTGGGACTGGCCATGCAGGCCACCGGCGACAACGAACAGATGATCCGCAGCTTCGGCGTCAGCACCGACAACCAGAAGATCCTTGGGCTGTCCCTGTCCAATGGATTGGTGGCACTCTGCGGGGCCTTCATTGCCCAGTACCAGGGCTTCGCCGACATCGGCATGGGCATCGGCCTTATCCTGGCCGGCCTCGCCTCGGTGATCATCGGCCAGGCAGTTTTCGGCACCCGCCTGATCTGGATCGCCACGCTGGCCGTGGTGCTCGGCTCGGTGTTGTACCGCGTGGTCATCCAGTTGGCCCTGCAAGCCGGGCTGGAGCCCAACGATATGAAACTGGTCTCCGCCGTGCTGGTGGTCATCGCGCTGGTCCTTCCGCAGTGGAAGGTCTTCGCCCGGGTCGGCGGGCTGGGAAAAATGAAGAAATCCCTGACGGGAGCGAAGGGCTGACATGCTGGATATCAAGAACGTTCACAAGACCTTCTTCGCAGGCACCGTCAATGAGCGGGTAGCCCTGCAGGAGATCAACCTGTCCTTGGCCGCCGGCGAGTTCGTTACCGTGATCGGCAGCAACGGTGCCGGCAAGTCGACCATCCTGAACATCACCTCCGGCAAGCTGCGCCCGGACACCGGCACGGTCAGCATCGACGGCCAGGACGTCACCAGGCTGGCCGACCACCAGCGTGCCCGCTACGTTGGACGCGTCTTCCAGGACCCGATGGCCGGCACCTCGCCGGAAATGACCATTGAAGAGAACCTGGCCATTGCCTACGAGCGCGGCAAGCGGCGAGGACTGCGGCCCGGCGTGACCCGCAAGAAGCGCGAGTTCTTCAAAGAGGAGCTGCGCTCCCTGGAACTGGGGCTGGAGAACCGGCTCAAGGCCAAGGTGGGACTGCTCTCGGGCGGCCAGCGGCAGGCCCTCTCGCTGTTGATGGCTACGTTCAGCAGTCCGAAGATCCTGCTGCTGGACGAGCACACCGCAGCCTTGGATCCGCAGCGCGCGGAACTGGTCAGCCGGCTGACCGCCGAGGTCGTGGATCGGCACCAGCTGACCACCCTGATGGTCACGCACAACATGGAGCAGGCGCTGCGGCTGGGCACCCGGCTAATCATGATGCATGAGGGCCGGATCATCCTGGACCTCAATCAGGAGCAGAAACTGAAGGCCACCGTGCCGGACCTGCTGCACGAGTTCGAAAAAATCAAGGGCGTGGTGGACGACCGCACCATGCTCCAGTAGCGCCTGGTGCTCCCGGAGTAACGTCGCAGATCAACGTACGACGGCGGCTGTCCCACCTAGGCAGGTGGGGCTGCCGCCGTTTTCGTGCCGGCGGCAGCAGCCAGCCGGCCGGCGAGCTCCGCGGCGCGTTGCCGGAACTCCGCCGGTTCCAGGATCTCGAAGGCGAAGCCGATGGCGGCCAGCTGCACCAGCGGATAGTCGAGCGAATCGTAGCCTGCGCGCAGCACGGTGGCATCGCCGTCGTCGGAGAGGGCCGCGATGTTTGGTGGGATGCGCTCGGCGACGGCCTGCAGCGGGGCGTCGATCCGTACCACCACGTCGAACTGGTACGGCGACCGGGTGATCGACTGCTGAACGTAAGCGGCGAGGTCCGGCTGCGGCAACTGTCGCGGTGTGAAGCGTTCCCGGGGCGTCGGTACGGACTCGAAGCGGTCCACCCGGAAGGTGCGCCAGTCCTGCCGGCCGGTATCGAAGGCCACCAGATACCAGCGCCGGCCCGTGTCCACCAGCCGGTACGGTTCGGCCAGACGCCGGGAGGATTCGCCGTCGGCCTTCGCGTAGCGGAACCCGATCACGCGCCGTTCGGCGATGGCGCCGGAGACTCCGGTCAGCACCTCGGGATCCACCGCGGCGGTGGGGCCGGCCAGGGTGATCACGGCGTTCTTCAGCGTGGAGAACTTGGGCCGCAGCCGCGAAGGCAGTACTTGCTCCAGCTTGGTCAGGGCGCGCAGCGAGGCTTCGCCGACGCCGGCCACCGGGCTGGCTGTCACTGCGCTGAGGCCCAGGGCCACGGCCAGGGCTTCGTCGTCGTCAAGCAGCAGCGGCGGAAGCTGCGCACCTGCGCCCAGCTGGTAGCCGCCGGCCACGCCGGGGGAAGCGTTGATGGGATAACCCAGGCTGCGCAGCTTGCCGACGTCCCGGCGTACCGTGCGCTCGGTGACGCTCATCCGCTCGGCCAAGGCGGAGCCGGTCCACTCCCGGCGCATCTGGAGCAGGGAAAGCAGTTGCAGCAGTCGTGCGGACGTTTCGAGCATGGAGCCAATCTACCCACCATTGCGGACGGGAAGTGTCCGCGATGGCCGCACGGAACCGGAATCGGGGCCCCGGGCACTGGGCAAGGACTGACCTACCCATCCAAGATGGACTCGAGGGTCCGCCTGACCGAATGTCAGGCGGGATGGGAGCGGCGATGTCATTCAACCCAGCAGTGGAATTGGTTGAGCAGCTGACCTGGCACTGGGACGCCCAGGCACGTCCCCGGTTGCAGGGACTCACCGACGAGGAGTATTTCTGGGAGCCGGCCGAGGGCTGCTGGAACGTCCGTCGCCGCGGCACCAGCACGGCCCAGATGGCGGTGGGCGCGGGAGATTTTGTCATCGAATTCGCAGTCCCGGAACCGAAACCGCCGCCGTTCACGACGGTGGCCTGGCGTCTGAACCACATTCTGGTGGGGGTGCTGGGAAGCCGGAACGCTTCGCACTTTGGCGGCCCAGAGGTGGGCTACGAGTCCTTCGAATATCCGGCGACCGCCGCCCGGGCGTTGGCCTTGCTGGACGAATACTACGAGCGGTGGCTTGACGGGGTCCGCGCGCTCGGGGAGGACGGGCTGGGCCGGCCGTGCGGACCGGCGGAGGGGCATTTTGCCGACCGGTCCATGGCGGCGCTGGTGCTGCACATCAATCGGGAAATGATTCACCATTTGGCCGAGATTGCGCTCTTGCGGGACTTGTTCGCCCACCGGCAGTAGAAAGACGAAGCCCGGCCGGTGTACCGGCCGGGCTTAGGCGGGTTCGGGCGGCTCGGGTCAGACCAGCCGGACGAGATCGGAATAGGGGCGGCTCGGGACCGAGCCAGCGGTCCAATCGGCGTGTGAACGTTCCGGCGGGGTTGCGCCGCGTCCGTCCCGGATGACCAATCGGAGGGTGGCGACGATGACGAAGAGTGCCAATGCGGTGATCAGAAGTAGTTCCATGCCTCAATGGTGATCCTGAAGCAGCCCAAAAAAGAGTGGCAGAAACGACCATAAAGCATAAAAAACTGCCATACTGGTTGCATGTTGAAAACAGTGGCTGTGGTGGTGCTACCGGGGGCCGCGCCGTTCGAGTTTGGAGTGGTCTGCGAGGTCTTCGGCATTGACCGGTCCGACCGTGGCACGGGCGTTCCGGCGTTCGACTTCCGGATCTGCACCACGGTGCCCGGGGTGGTCAGCAGCAAGCTGGGATTTTCCCTCAACGTCCCGCTTGGGCTGGAGGCGGCGGCCGACGCAGACCTGGTGGTGGTTGCCCCCTACCAGCAGATGGATCAAGTCCCCGACGAGCTGCGGGACGCCCTGCACGCCGCGCATGCCCGCGGCGCCTGGGTGTTGTCCGTGTGCTCGGCGGCCTTTGTGCTGGCCGAAGCGGGACTGCTGGACGGGCGCCGCGCCACAACACACTGGCAGTACTCCCATCAGTTGGCCGCCAGCTATCCGCAGATCGACGTCGACGAGAACGTGCTGTATGTAGAGGACGACCGCATCATCACCAGTGCCGGGACGGCCGCGGGGATCGACGCCTGCCTGCACTTGGTCAGGACCGAACTCGGGGCCTCGGTGGCCACCGCCATCGCCCGGGACATGGTGGTGCCGCCGCACCGGGCCGGCGGGCAGGCACAGTACATTGACCGTCCGATGTCGCTGGCCGGCTGCCACACGCTCAAAGACCTGCTGGTGTGGCTGGATGAAAACCTGGCCCAGGACGTGACCGTCGCCCAGCTGGCCGCCAGGGTGCATATGTCAGAGCGCACCTTCGCGCGCCGGTTCCGGGCCGAAACCGGTGCCACACCTGCAGCATGGATCAACGCGCAGCGGGTACTCCGCGCGCAGGAGCTGCTGGAGGAATCGGATCTGAATATCGACGAAATTGCGCGGATCACCGGCTTCGGCCAAGCGGTGCTGCTGCGCCACCATTTCGCCAAGTCCGTCGGCGTGAGCCCGGCGGCCTACCGCCGCACCTTCCGCGGCAACGCCGTTTCGGCCACGGCTCTGCAGGCTGCGGCCGCGGCCCGTTAGCGACGGTCACCCCCAAAGCCAAAAACAGGGGCAAGGTGCTCCGGTAGGCGCTTAAACAGGGAATCCCCGGCCGATTTGGCCGGGGATTCCCTTGTCCTGCATCATCAGTGCCCTCGATAGGATTCGAACCTACGGCCTTCTGCTCCGGAGGCAGACGCTCTATCCCCTGAGCTACGAGGGCGCGGCACCGGCTGTTCGCCTGATGCCCTGCGGGACCTATTGAGCTTATCAGCATCCGGCCCGGCAAAAGAAATGCGCAACGCCGCACCGCCGGAGGGGCCGTCCTGGGGGGAGAGACCGGCGGCCGCGCCGAAAGACGCCCCCGAAAGACCGGTGCGAGCCCCGTCACAGCCGGACCGTGGAAAGCCGGGCGGTACAAGCGATTGCCCTATGCTTGTGGGGTGACTCCTGAAGAACTTTCCGCTGCCATTGCCGCCTGCCTGCAGGCCGCCGTCGACGCCGGCGATTTCGCCGTCGAAATGCCGGACGAGGTCCGGGTGGAGCGACCGAAGAACCGGGAGCATGGGGACTGGGCCACCAACATTGCCATGCAGTTGGGCAAAAAGGCCGGCATGAATCCCCGCCAGTTCGCGGAGATCCTCAGCGCCCGGCTGGAGAAGATCGACGGCGTGGCCCGGGTCGAGATTGCCGGCCCCGGCTTCCTCAACATCACCGTGGATGCCGCCGCCGCCGGCGTGCTGGCCAAGAGCATCGTCGAGGCGGGAACCGGCTACGGCACCAGCGATGATCTGGCCGGGCAGCGCATCAACCTGGAGTTCGTCTCCGCCAACCCCACCGGCCCCATCCATCTGGGTGGCACCCGCTGGGCCGCGCTGGGCGATTCGCTGGCGCGCATCCTTGTTGCCCAGGGCGCGGACGTCGCGCGCGAGTACTACTTCAACGACCACGGTTCGCAGATCGACCGCTTTGCCCGTTCCCTGCTGGCGAAAGCCAAGGGGGAGCCGGCACCCGAGGACGGATACGGCGGAGACTACATCGCCGACATCGCCAACGCAGTGCTGGAACAAAACCCCGACGCGCTCTCGGCTGCGGACCCGCAGGAAGAATTCCGCAGCCGCGGCGTCGAGTTGATGTTCGCGGCCATCAAGAAATCGCTGCATGAATTCGGCGTGGATTTCGATGTGTACTTCCATGAGAATTCCCTGTTCGAGGACGGCGCCGTCGACAAGTTGCTGGAAGAACTGAAAAGCTCGGGCAGCCTCTACTTCAACGACGGCGCATGGTGGCTGAAGTCCACCGACTTCGGCGACGACAAGGACCGCGTGGTGATCAAGTCCGACGGCAACGCGGCCTACATCGCCGGTGACATTGCCTACTTCAAGAACAAGCGGGACCGCGGGTTCGACCTCTGCATCTACATGCTTGGCGCGGACCACCACGGCTACGTTGCCCGGTTGAAGGCCGCTGCGGCCGCCATGGGCGACAGCGCCGACCGGGTGGAGGTGCTGATCGGCCAGATGGTCAACCTGGTCAAGGACGGCAAGCCGATGCGGATGTCCAAGCGCGCCGGCACCGTGGTGACCATGGAGGACCTCGTCGACGCGGTGGGCGTTGATGCGGCCAGGTACGCGCTGACCCGTTCGCACGCCGATTCGAACATCGACATAGACCTGGACCTGCTGGTTAAGCACAGCAATGACAACCCGGTCTACTACGTGCAGTACGCACATGCACGCACCTGCGCCGTCGCCCGCAATGCAACTGCCTCCGGAGTGGACCGCAGCGCGTTCGACGCGTCACTGCTGGACCACGCCACCGAGAATGAACTGCTGGCCGTGCTGGGCGCCTACCCGTCGGTGGTCGCCATGGCCGCGAAGTTCCGCGAACCGCACCGTGTCGCCCGCCATCTCGAAGTCATCGCCGGCGCCTACCACCGCTGGTACGACGCCTGCCGTGTCACCCCGATTGGCGACGGCGAAGTGACCGACACGCACCGTACCCGGCTGTGGCTGAACACTGCCGTCACCCAGGTGCTGGCCAACGGTCTGGACCTGCTGGGCGTCAGCGCCCCGGAGAGGATGTAATGCCCGCAGCATACAAATCCGGCGCCGCGTCCGAGCTGGCCCCGGACTGGCTGACCTGCCCGCAGGACGTCAACACACTGGACGCCAAGCTGTGGGCCCAGGACGTGGCCCGCGGTGCAGCCGGAGAGCTGGAAATCTCCGGCATCGGCGTCGCCGCGCTCAAGGAGCAGTTCGGCACGCCGCTGTTCGTGGTTTCCGAGGACGACTTCCGGGCCCGCGCCCGCGCGTTCAAGCAGGCCTTCGACGAGGCCTTCGGTTCGCTGTGCGGCGGCGTGGACGTTTACTACGCCGGCAAGGCGTTCCTCAGCGTGGAGATCGCCCGTTGGGTGGCCCAGGAAGGGCTTCGGCTGGACACCTGCAGCGGCGGCGAGCTCGCCGTTGCCGCCCGCGCGGGTATCCCGGGGGAGAACCTGGGCCTGCACGGCAACAACAAGTCGGACGCCGAGATCCACCGCGCGCTGGACATGGGGCTGGGCCGCATTGTGGTGGACAGCCTGGATGAACTGGCGCGGGTGGGCGCCATCGCCGCAGCCCGCGGCGACATGGCCAACGTGATGCTGCGGCTGACCCCCGGCGTGCACGCGCACACACACGAGTTCATTGCCACGGCGCATGAAGACCAGAAGTTCGGCCTCTCGATGGCCGCCGCCGACGCCGGTCAGGAACAGCACCGTACGGAGCACGACGGCGGTGCGCCGGCTCGGTCCGCCGGCTCGCCCGCCGCGCAGGCCGTGGCGGCGGCGCTGGCGCACGAGTCGATCAACCTGCTGGGCCTGCACTGCCATATCGGCTCGCAGATTTTCGAGCCCGAGGGCTTCGCGCTGGCGGCCGAACGGCTGCTGACCTTCGTGGCGCAGGTCCGGGATGATCACGGCGTCGATCTGCATGAACTCGATCTGGGTGGCGGCTACGGCATTGCCTACACCGAAGCCGACACCCCGCGCCCGCCGGCCGAACTCGCCCAGGCGATGGCCGCCGTCGTTCGCTCCACCACCGAGCGGCTGGGCATCCCGGTGCCGCGGATCTCGATTGAGCCCGGCCGCGCGATCGCCGGGCCGAGCACGTTCACCCTTTACTCGGCCGGTACCCGCAAGACCGTGCAGGTTGACCTGGACGGTGGCGGCAGCAGCCCGCGGCGCTATGTGTCGGTGGATGGCGGCATGAGCGATAACGCCCGCCCGGTGCTCTACGACGCCGATTATTCGGCCGTGTTGGCTTCCCGTGTGACGGAAGCCGCGCCGATTATTTCCCGCGTGGTTGGTAAACACTGCGAGAGCGGTGACATTGTAGTCAGGAACGTTTACCTGCCCGAGGACATCGAGGCGGGGGACCTGCTGGCAGTGCCGGCGACCGGGGCCTATTGCTGGGCGCTCTCCAGCAACTACAACTACGTCGCCCGGCCGCCCGTGGTGGCGGTGCGCGGCGGCGAGGCGCGGTTGATCATCCGCGGCGAAACCGAAGACGACCTGCTGGCCCGCGACCTGGGCTGACCCCCGGCGGGCGGCAGGCAAGGCGAGAGAGACAAAAAGACTGAGAGTTTGGGCAGCATGAAAACGCTGAAAGTAGCACTGTTGGGATGCGGGAATGTCGGAGCCCAGGTGGCCCGGATCCTGATTGACGACGCCGAAGTGCTCGCCGCGCGCACCGGCGCACGGCTGGAACTGACCGGGATCGCGGTGCGCGACGTTGCCGCCAAGCGGACGGTGGAGTTGCCCGCCGAGCTGTTCACCACCGAGGCCGAGCCGCTGGTCAAGGACGCCGACATTGTGATTGAGCTGCTCGGCGGACTGGAACCGGCCCGGACGCTCATCCGCACCGCGATCGACAACGGCGCCGCGGTCGTCACCGGCAACAAGGCCCTCCTGGCGGCCGACGGCCAGGACCTGTACGCCCGCGCCGATGAGGCCGGCGTCGAGCTCTCCTTCGAAGCAGCAGTTGCCGGCGCCATTCCGCTGCTGCGGCCCATCCGCGAGTCGCTGGCGGGTGACCGCATCACCAAGGTGATGGGCATTGTCAACGGCACCACCAACTACATCCTTGACCAGATGGACTCCACCGGCGCCCAGTTTGCCGACGCGCTGGCCGCCGCGCAGGAACTCGGCTACGCCGAGGCGGATCCCACCGCCGACGTCGAAGGCCATGACGCCGCCGCCAAGGGCGCGATCCTGGCCGAGCTGGCCTTCCATACCGCGTTCGACCTGGCCGACGTCCAGTGCCAGGGCATCAGCTCCATCTCGGCTGACGACATCGCCGCGGCAAAGGACACCGGCTACGTGATCAAGCTGCTGTCCATCGCCGAGCGGCTGCGCGGCGCCGACGGCCGCGAGGGCGTAGCCGTGCGGGTCCACCCGACCCTGCTGCCGCGCAAGCACCCGCTGGCAGCCGTGCACGGAGCGTTCAACGCGGTCTTCGTGGAAGCCGAAAACGCCGGCGAAATGATGTTCTACGGCCAGGGGGCCGGCGGAGCGCCGACCGCTTCGGCCGTCGTGGGCGATGTGGTCAGCGCCGCCCGGCGCATGGTCGGCGGCGGCCCGGGCCGGACCGAAACCGCCACGGTTCAGTTGCCCGCCGTCGGACTGGACTCGGTCAAGACCAGCTACTATGTCGGCCTGGAAGTAGCCGACCAGCCGGGCGTGCTGGCCCAGATTGCCGGCGTCTTCGCCGACCACGGCGTCTCCATCGAGACCATGCGCCAGACCATCCACGCCGAAGGGCACCCGGACACTGCCGAGGCCGGCGGCCAGGTGACCGCCGAGCTGCGCTTCGTCACGCACCGGGCGTCCGAGGCGTCGCTGGCCGCGACGGTCGAGGCCGTGCGCGGGCTCGATATTGTCAACGCTGTAACCTCTGTCCTGCGAGTAGAAGGAATCTAAGTGGCCCACCAATGGCGCGGCGTCATCCGTGAATACGCGGACCGGCTGCCGGTAACGGAGCAGACCGAGATCATCACCCTCGGCGAAGGCGGCACCCCGCTGGTGCATGCCAAGGCGCTCTCCGAGCTGACCGGCTCCGAGGTGTACCTGAAGGTGGAGGGGATGAACCCCACCGGCTCCTTCAAGGACCGCGGCATGACCATGGCCATGACGGCGGCGGTGGAGGCAGGCGCCAAGGCCGTGGTCTGCGCGTCCACCGGCAACACCTCCGCCTCCGCCGCCGCCTACGCCACCCAGGCCGGCCTGAAGTGCGCGGTGCTGGTGCCCGCCGGCAAGATCGCCATGGGCAAGATGAGCCAGGCGATCGCGCACGGTGCCGAAATCATCCAGATCAACGGCAACTTCGACAACTGCCTGGAAGTGGCCCGCAAACTCTCCGAGGCCTACCCGGTGTTCCTGGTCAACTCGGTGAATCCGGCACGCATCCAGGGCCAGAAGACGGCAGCCTTCGAAACGGTCGACTACCTGGGCGACGCCCCGGACATCCACGTGATGCCGGTAGGCAACGCGGGCAACATCACCGCTTACTGGAAGGGCTACCGGGAGTACGCCGAGCCGTACCAGTCCGCTACTGCCGGCATGCTCGGCCCGGTCGCCACCAAGACGCCGACGCTGTGGGGCTTCCAGGCAGCCGGCGCCGCCCCGCTGGTGCTGGGCCACCCGGTGACCGAACCGGAGACCATCGCCACCGCTATCCGAATCGGCAATCCGGCCTCCTGGGAGACCGCCATTGCCGCCCGCGACGAGTCCGGCGGACTGATCGACTCCGTGACCGACGACGAGATCCTGGCCGCGCACCGCTGGCTGTCCTCGAAGGAGGGCGTCTTCGTGGAGCCGGGCTCTGCCGCCGGCGTGGCCGGCGTGATCAAGAAGCACGCCGCGGGTGAAGTGCCTGCGGGCAAGACCATCGTCGTCACGGTCACCGGACACGGCCTGAAGGACCCGCAGTGGGCACTGCGAACCGAGGACGGCAGCGAAGCGTCGCCGATCAAGGTGGACTTCGACGTGGTCAGCGTGGCCTCCGCCCTGGGTCTTGAGTAGCAGCATTTTGGCGGGGGAGGACGCCGTGGTGGCCGGCCGCATCGCGCCCGGCCAGCGCGTCACGGTCCGGGTGCCGGCCACCAGCGCCAACCTGGGGCCGGGCTTCGACAGCCTGGGCCTGGCCTTGTCGTTCCATGACACCGTCACCGTGGAGTCGACCGACGACGGCGTCTTCCACGCTTCCGTCACGGGTGAAGGCGCGGCCAACCTACCCTCGGACGAATCGCACCTCATCATCCGCACCCTGCGCGACACTCTGCGCCAGGCAGGGTACGACGCCGATGGGTTGCGTCTGGAAGCCGAGAACCTGATACCGCATGGGCGGGGGATGGGGTCCTCCGCCGCCGCCGTGGTGTCCGCCGTGCTGTTGGCCGATGCGCTGCTGCCGGAACAGGACCGCCTGGGCGCCGGGAAGATCCTGCAGGTCTGTTCCACCCTGGAAGGCCATCCGGATAACGTGGCGCCGGCTCTGAGCGGCCAGTTGGCCATCTCCTGGGAAGAAGCCGGTGTGTTCTATAGCACCCGCGTTCCGATCTGCCCGGACATCGTGCCGGTGGTGGCCATACCGACCTTCGAACTTTCCACCGAAACGGCACGCAATCTGCTGCCGGCTTCGGTTCCGCACCACGTTGCTGCGGCCAACTCCGGCCGCGCCGCACTCTTGGTCCACGCACTCACCCGCGACCCGTCCCTGCTGCGGGCCGGGACCGAAGAATGGCTGCACCAGCGGCACCGGGCACCGGCCATGAAACCCAGCGCTGCGCTCATCGAGACGCTGCGGGGCCAGGGCCATGCGGCCGTCGTCTCGGGAGCCGGCCCCACCGTCATGACGCTTGCCGCGGATGAGGCCGAAGCGGCGCAGGTCCAGAAGGCCATCGCCACCCATCTGGAACAGCACGACATGCCGGGGAACTGGCGTGTTCTGAAACTGGCAGTAGACACAGATGGTGCTAAAGTGGAAGTGCACCCCCGGGATTAACCGGCGAGGAATCCTGTCCGGATGCTCCGGATCACGCAAGCCGAGTAGCCGTTGAGGCAGGATCCCCGTTCCAGGTGCAGCCTTTCAGGAGCCTTCCGCGGCACTCAGGCGTTGCTGCCGGCCATCCGCCGGACAGGACCTCACACGTTCCAGCCGGACGGCTTGTTTCAAGGGCTTTCATATCTGTTCACCCGGATTTTCCTCGGCATGATGCCGCAGGCAATAACGGACCCCGGCCGGGCTTCTCATGCAACGGTCGGGTGGCAAACAACGCGGTGCGCTTCAAATGCACACCGCCCGACGAGGGGGAAGGATCCTTCGTGACCGAAACCACTGACCTGACTGCAGGTGTGGAAACAATAGACTCTCCTGCACCGAAGAGTGCAGGCCTTGCCGGCCTGAAGCTGGCCCAACTGCAGGTGCTGGCCGGACAGCTCGGCATCACCGGTGGCTCCCGGATGCGCAAGGGCGACCTGGTCGCCGCGATTTCCGACCACCAGCGTGGCTCCTCGGTTGCCGACCGGGCGGCCAAGAAGGTGGACCAGCCGGCACGCACCGAAGCTCCGGCCCCGGCTAAGGAAGCTTCGGCTCCGGCCAAGGAAGCCCCGGCCAAAGAAGCTCCGGCCAAGGAAGAGACCACAGGCACCGCAGGCGAGGGCGCCGGCAGCACGTCCGGCGGTGACCTCAACAAGGCGGCCGAGCGGGTCAGCCGTACCCGCAACCGCAACCGCCGCGCCAGCAGCGACGGCACGGCGGCATCTGCCGACGGCGAGGCCTCGGCCGCAACCACCGCCACAGCCACCGCCGCGCCGGCCGAAGCCCCTGCCCAGGCTCCCGCAGCGGAGACCGTCCAGGCCGACGGCGAAGTCCGCCAGGAACGCCGCGGACGCGGACGCAACCGCCGTTCGGAATCCGGCCAGCAGGACGTAACCGAGACCAAGGCCGATACCCAGCAGGAATCCGCCGAAGCCGGCAAGCAGGACGAGAAGAAGGACGGACAGGACGGCGCCAGCCAGCAGCAGTCCGGCCGCGGCGAAGGCCAGTCCGATCGCCGCACCCGCGATCGCACCCGCAGCCGCAACGAGTCCGACCGCGACGCTGGTCGAGACAACCGCGACAACCGTCAGGATGACGGCGAGGACGGCGGACGCGGACGCAACCGCAACCGCCGCAACCGCCGTGACAACGACAGCAACACCCGTTACCGCGACCGCAATGAGCGCCGCCGTGGCCGCGAACGCGGTCCGGACGTGGACGACACCGAGATCTCCGAAGACGATGTGCTGCTGCCCGTCGCCGGCATCCTGGACGTGCTGGAGAACTACGCTTTCGTGCGCACCTCCGGTTACCTGCCTGGACCGAACGACGTCTACGTCTCGCTGGCCCAGGTCAAGAAGTACAACCTGCGCAAGGGCGACGCCGTCGTGGGCGCCATCCGCGCCCCGCGCGACGGTGATTCGGGCGGCCAGAGCAGCCGGCAGAAGTTCAACGCGCTGGTCAAGCTCACTTCCGTCAACGGCAAGCCGGTGGAAGACAACAAGGACCGCGTGGACTTCACCAAGCTGGTTCCGCTCTACCCGTCGGAGCGCCTGCGCCTGGAGACCGAGCCGAAGAAGATCGGCCCCCGCGTCATCGACCTGGTGGCCCCGATCGGCAAGGGCCAGCGCGGCCTGATCGTCTCCCCGCCGAAGGCCGGCAAGACCCTGATCCTGCAGTCCATCGCCAACGCGATCACCACCAACAACCCTGAGGTCCACCTCATGATGGTGCTGGTTGACGAGCGGCCTGAAGAGGTCACCGACATGCAGCGCACGGTCAAGGGCGAGGTCATCGCCTCCACCTTCGACCGTCCCGCCGATGACCACACCACGGTGGCCGAACTGGCCATCGAGCGTGCCAAGCGCCTGGTGGAAATGGGCATGGACGTGGTGGTCCTGCTGGACTCAATGACCCGTTTGGGACGCGCCTACAACCTGGCCGCTCCCGCCTCCGGCCGTATCCTCTCCGGCGGTGTGGACTCGTCCGCGCTGTACCCGCCGAAGCGCTTCTTCGGCGCCGCCCGCAACATCGAAAACGGCGGCTCCCTGACCATCCTCGCGACCGCTTTGGTGGAGACCGGATCCAAGATGGACGAGGTCATCTTCGAGGAATTCAAGGGCACCGGCAACATGGAACTGCGGCTGTCCCGCTCGCTGGCGGACAAGCGCATCTTCCCGGCGGTCGACGTCAACGCCTCCGGTACGCGCCGCGAGGAGAACCTGCTCTCGGCCGAAGAGGTCAAGATCATGTGGCGCCTGCGCCGGGTCCTCTCCGGACTGGACACCCAGCAGGCGCTGGAACTGCTCACCGGCAAGATCCGGGAAACGCAGTCCAACGTCGAGTTCCTGATGCAGGTCCAGAAGACGACGCTCGGCTCGAAGGCTGAGAACGACAAGTAGCTGCTTTACAGCCGCTGATTTTTTGCCGGCCCCGCCCCTACGCCGGGCGGCCCAGGATCTGCGATCCAGATCCGACCCGCACCCGGAGGCCCGATGCCACAACCACACCGGCCCAAAACTCAGCGGCTGTTCCTGTTAAGTCGGCTTTTTGTCCCAGTCCTTGTCGTTGCTATTTAGACTTGTTGTGAGTCGAAAGAGGTTTGAAGATGTTTGAGTCCGTTCAGGGGCTGTTGGATGAGCATGCCCAGCTGCAGAAGGAATTGAGCGACCCTGCTGTCTATGCCGATCAGGCACGGGCACGGAAGCTGGGGCGGCGGTCGGCGGAGCTGAACGGCATTGTGGAGGCGCACAAGCGCTGGACGCACCTGTCGGACGATCTGGAAGCGGCCCGCGAACTCGCCGATGAGGATCCGGAACTGGCGGCTGAGGTTCCAGGGCTCGAGGCCGAACTCGAGACCGCCCAGGAACGGCTCCGCCGGCTGTTGATCCCGCGCGATCCGGACGACGCCCGCAATGTGATTATTGAGGTCAAGGGCGGCGAAGGCGGCGACGAGGCGGCGCTGTTCGCGGGCGACCTGCTGCGGATGTACATGCGCTATGCGGAGTCGCGCGGCTGGAAGACCGAAATCATCTCGGCAACGGAATCCGATCTGGGCGGCTACAAGGACGTGCAGATGGCCATCAAGGGTAATTCGAACGACCCGGCCGAGGGTGTGTGGGCCAGAATGAAGTTCGAGGGCGGCGTGCATCGTGTGCAGCGTGTCCCGGTGACCGAATCGCAGGGCCGCATCCACACCTCCGCCGCGGGTGTGCTGGTGCTGCCCGAAGTGGACGAACCGGAAGAAATCGACATCAGCCAGAACGACCTGAAGATCGATGTCTACCGTTCCTCAGGGCCCGGCGGCCAGTCCGTGAACACCACCGACTCGGCGGTGCGCATCACCCACTTGCCCACCGGCATCGTGGTGGCGATGCAGAACGAGAAGTCGCAGCTGCAAAACCGCGAGGCGGGTATGCGTGTGCTCCGTGCGCGGCTGCTGGCCCACCAGCAGGAGCAGATCGACGCCGCGAACTCCGAGACCCGCAAGTCGCAGATTCGCACCATGGACCGGTCCGAGCGCATCCGTACCTACAACTTCCCGGAAAACCGGATTGCCGACCACCGGACCGGCTACAAGGCCTACAACCTGGACGCGGTGATGAACGGCGAACTGGAACCCGTGATCCAGTCCGCCATCCAGGCGGACGAGGAACACCGACTGGCCGCCCTGGGCGAGGAAAACTAGCCAGCGGTGCCCGGCACGAATCTTGCCGAAGCCCTCTCCGCCGCCGCCGCGCGGCTGGCAGAGGCCGGCGTCCCTTCGCCGCGCGTGGACGCCGAGTTGCTGGCCGCCCACCTGCTGGGCGTTTCGCTCGGGCGCGTCCGTGCCCTGGCGCTGATGGACGCGGAGTCTCCGGCCGGTCTGGAGGACTTGGTGGCCGAACGCGCCACCCGGGTTCCGCTGCAGCACATCACCGGCCGGGCTTTCTTCCGGCACCTGGAACTGCAGGTGGGACCGGGCGTCTTCGTGCCGCGGCCGGAGACGGAAACCGTCGCCCAGCATGCGATCGACCATGCGCTGGCCCTGCCCGCTGCCAAAGTAGTGGATTTGGGCACCGGTTCCGGCGCCATCGCCGCCGCAGTCACCAGCGAAGTGCCGACGGCCACGGTGTATGCGGTGGAGCTCAGCGACCTAGCGCACGCCTGGGCCGAGCGGAACCTCGTGCCGCTGGGTGTCACGCTGTTGAAGGAGGACCTGCGCACCGCGCTCTCCGCGCATGACGGAACCTTCGACGTCGTCGTGTCCAATCCGCCGTACATTCCCGCCGAAGCGGTCCCGCGCGAGCCCGAAGTCGCCGAGCACGATCCGCAGATGGCACTCTACGGCGGGGGAGCGGACGGCATGGAGTTGCCGGCCGCCACTGCGGCAACCGCTGCGCGGCTGTTGAAGCCCGGCGGCTACTTCATCATGGAGCATGCCGAGGTCCAGGCCGCAGCGGTGCTGTCCCTGCTGGACGCTGCCGGATGCTGGCAGCAGGTGGCTACCGAGTACGATCTAACCGGGCGCGAGCGGGCCACGTCCGCTCGACGGTTATGAGAATGGAACAATGAAACTGTGAGCACCACGTTCAACTGCACCGACGCCGCAGACCGCAGCGAGGGACTCGCGGCCGCACAAGCCGCCCTCGCCGACCGGCAGTGCGTTGTCATGCCCACCGATACGGTTTACGGGATTGCCGCCGACGCGTTCTCGCCGCAGGCGGTGGCTACCCTGCTGGCCGCCAAGGGCCGCGGGCGGAAAATGCCGCCGCCGGTCCTGGTGCCGCGGCCTCAGACCATGGACGGCCTCGCCACCGACGTGAGCGACGAAGCCCGCGCCCTCGCCGATGCCTTTTGGCCCGGCGGCCTGACGTTGATTTTCCATGCCCAGCCGTCGCTGACCTGGGACCTGGGCGAAACCAAGGGCACCGTGGCCCTGCGCATGCCCGACGACGAGCTGGCGCTGGAACTGCTGGCAGCAACCGGACCGTTGGCCGTTTCCTCCGCCAACCGCACCGGCCACCCCTCGGCACAGACGGCCGCGCAGGCCAGGGAGCAGTTGGCTGAATCGGTGGACGTCTATTTGGAAGACGGTTTCCGTCCTGCCGAAGGCGCGACGGCGGTGCCCTCCACCATCGTGGACTGCACCTCCAGCCCGCTGCGGGTGGTGCGCGAAGGCACCATCAGCCTGGAAACCTTGCGCACCGTCGTCCCGGATGTCCTTGGCCTGGGGGAGACGGTAGAAGCATGAGCCGCGTTTCCGCTCTTCCTCCCGGCAAGACGGCCAGCAGCGACCGCGCCCTGTGGCTCTGGTCGCAGATCCTGCTGGACTCCCTGGCCTGGGTCGTGGCGATTGTGCTGGCCGTTTTCCTGCGCTACGAAATGGCGCTGAGTCCTGCCAAGATTCCCGGCATCATCCTGCTGTGCGCACTGGCGATCGCGGCCCAGGTGGCCGTCGGCTCCGCCTTCGCACTCTATAAGGGACGCTACAGTTTCGGCAGTTTCCACGAGGCCAAGCTGCTGGTCATGGTGACCATCTCGGTGTCCGTGATCCTGACCGTCGGACTGCTGACGTTCGGCATCTCGCTGGGCATCGCCCGCGGTACCGGCCTGATCGCGTTCCCCTTCGCCTGCTTGTTCATGGCGGCGGTGCGCTACCTGAAGCGCATGTATGTGGAAAGCAAAGCCAAGCCGGGCGAACAGGCCGAACGCACGCTGATTTACGGCGCCGGTTTTGTCGGCAACAACATCGTCACCCGGATGAGCAATGATCCTGCCTCGCCGTGGCTGCCGGTGGGACTGATCGACGACGATCCCGCCAAGAAGCACCTGCGCATCGCGTCCGTACCGGTGCTGGGCAGGATGGAAGACCTGCCGGACATTGTGCACCGCACCCAGGCAACCGTCCTGCTGGTGGCGATCGCGGACATCGACTCCGTGCAAATGCGGAAAATCTCCGACTCCATCGCCGGCCTGAACGTACGGGTTTTGGTGGTGCCGCCGCTGAAGGACATGCTGAGCGGACGGCAGGACTTCTCCTTCCGCGAAGTAGCGATTGAGGACCTGATCGGGCGCCAACCGGTAGACATCCACGTGGAAGAAATCGCCCACTACGTGACCGGCAGGCGGGTGCTGGTGACCGGCGCCGGCGGGTCCATTGGTTCCGAGCTGTGTCGGCAGATCCACGCCTTCCAGCCGGCCGAACTGATCATGCTGGACCGCGACGAGACCGGCTTGCAGGGCACCCAGATTTCGATCACCGGTCAAGGCCTGCTCACCGGCAAGGATACGGTGCTGGCCGACATCCGCGACGCCGGCGCACTTGAAGCCATTTTCTTGGACCGGAAGCCGGAAGTGGTGTTCCACGCTGCGGCGCTGAAGCATGTTTCGCTGCTGGAGCAGTATCCGGAAGAAGCCTGGAAGACCAACGTGCTCGGCTCGCTGAACGTGCTGCGCGCCGCGCGCGCTGCCAGAGTCGAGACTTTCGTCAACGTTTCCACCGACAAGGCCGCCAACCCCACCACCGTGCTGGGCCACTCCAAGCGGGTAGCGGAGAAGCTGACGGCCTGGGTGGCGCAGGAAACCGGACTGAAATATGTCTCGGTGCGGTTCGGCAACGTGCTCGGCAGCCGGGGATCGGTGCTGCCGCTGTTCAGCGAGCAGATCCGCAAGGGCGGTCCAGTCACAGTGACCGACGCCGAGGCCACCAGGTTCTTCATGACCATCCCGGAAGCTTGCCAGTTGGTGATCCAGGCCGGCGCCATCGGCACTGGCGGCGAAGTGATGATTTTGGACATGGGCGAACCGGTGAAGATCCTGGACGTAGCCGAGCGGATGATCGCGATGTCCGGCCGGGACGTGGAGATTGTCTTCACCGGCCTGCGCCCGGGCGAGAAACTGCACGAAGACCTGATCGGGGAGGGCGAAAGCGATTCGCGGCCGCTGCACCCCAAGATCTCGCACGCGACCATCGAGGGACTTGATCCGGACCGGATGAGCTTGGCCGATTGGAAGAGCCGGCAGCATCTGGTCTCCGCATCGACCGGTGCACTGGACACTGTCCCAGTGGCAATGGCGCCGGATGACAACCTTGAACCCGACGGGCGGGAGCGGACCTCGTGACCACAGCCGTGGTGGCCGTTGTTGCGGCCCTTCTGCTGAGCCTCCTTCTGCCGTTTGCGCTGATTCCGCTGCTCAAACGGCACGGAGTGCTTGACGTGCCGAATGAACGTTCGTCGCACACGCGGGCGGTGGTCCGCGGCGTCGGCATCACGGTGGCGGTCGGGCTGGTGGCCGGGCTCTTGATTGCAGGCTTCGGCGATGCTGCGGAATCACCGCAGTTGCTGCTCGCGGTTGCGGTCGTGGCCGCGGCGGCAGCGCTGCTGGGCTGGGTCGAGGACTTCCGCGGGCTGTCCATCCGCGGCCGGGCGGCGCTGCAGCTGGGCATCGGCGCCGGCGGAACCGCACTGGCCATCGAACTCACCGGCCAGACATGGTGGTGGCTGCCGCTCGGCGCCTTGGCCTTGGCCGCCTACATCAACATCGCCAATTTCATGGATGGCGTAAACGGAATCTCCGGGCTGCACGGCACTGCCGTGGGATTGATGTTCGCCGCCACCGGAGCCGTCACCGGCCATGGCTGGTTGGTGGTTGGCGGCGCCGTCGTGGCCGCCGCGTTCGTGGCGTTCCTGCCCTGGAACCTCGGGCGCGGCAACGTCTTCCTGGGCGATGTCGGCAGCTACCTGTTGGGCGCCTCCCTGGCCATGCTTGGCCTGACGGCTTTCCTCGACGGAGTAGCCGCGGAGTACTTGTTGGGGCCGGTGGCCATCTACCTGGCGGATACTCTCGCTACGCTGCTGCGTAGGATCAGTGCGGGGGAGCGGTGGTACGCGCCGCACCGCACGCACGCCTACCAGCGGCTGACGGACGTGGGCTTCAGCCACCTGGAGTCGGCGCTGCTGGTCACCGGGTGCTCGCTGCTAACCGGTTTTTGCGGCTACTTGGCCGCGGAATCGGACTTGGTGGGCAAGGCCGCCGCCATCGTGGCAGGCGCCGCCGTCGTTGTTTTCTATCTGCGTTCGCCGGTGATCTTCAGCCGGCGGTCAGCCAAGGCTGCCGGACCGGCAGCGTAACAGCGGGTCGTTGATCGTCGGCCAGTTCTATCTCATGTAGAATTATTGCGGCCGCTTCCGGCCAGCTGATCCGACTGCGACCGAAACGGACCCCCATGCGCGCTACCCGCCACGACGGCACTCCAGCCGCTGGCGGAGCCATCGACGTTTCCGGCCCGACACGGTCGCCCTGGCTGAAAATCCTCCGTGCTTCCCTGCTGGCAAGCGGCGCAGCTGCCGTGCTGATCATCGCGATGTCGGCCATCGCGGCCGGCGCAGTTGGTGCGGTGAGCGCCCTGCTCGGCGCGGTGCTGGTGATGCTGTTTTTCGCCATCAGCTTGCTGGTGGGCCATTTTGTCGGACGGTCGAATCCGTCCGGTGCCATCGGCGCTTTCCTAGCCACGTACATCATCAAAGTAGTGGGATTCGGCGCCGCACTGTTCATCATCGGGACACCGGACTGGTTGGAACGGACCTGGTTCTTCGTCGCGGGAGTGGCCGCCGTCGTCGTGTGGCAGGCCGCTGAGGTGTTCGCGTTTTCGCGCACCCGGCATCAGCTGTACGCCGATCCCGAGCCAGCACCGGAAGACAGTCAGCAGCCGAAAGGGGAGTCCGGCCATGGCAGCTAAAGGCTCATCCGACCCGGCGCGCAACGATTCCGGCGACGGCTCCACCTACCAAGGCGGCAACACCGTCCTGACCTATATAGTTGGCGGGATCATCGCCTGGGGTTTGATAGGCTGGGGCTTGGACTATCTGCTGGATACCCGCTGGCTGATTTTCGTCTGCGCCGTTCTAGGCGCTGGAGGCGGATATTACTTGGCCCGCAAACACAAGCTCACGCGCGGCGCTCGGCGTCGCCATGAGGGCGGCCCGGGGGACCACACCTAAATGTCAGACAACTTCATATGGTGGCCTGCCTTGACGGCGACCCACCCTGAAACGCCCAAAGATGGACACTGCAGAGAGGAAACGCGTTGATCGCGCTTGCGCTTCCGGCGGCCGCTAATGAAGGTGGCTTCGTCCCACCGACCCTCGAAGACATGCATCTACCGGAGATTCTTCCGTGGATGGCCCCGTACGGCGAGGGCTTCGGCAAGCAGATGCTGCTGGTCCTGCTGTCCGTCGCTTTGATTTCCTGGTTCTTTATTGCCGCCGCCCGCCGCCGCCAGCTTGTCCCCGGCAAGCTGCAGTACTTGGGCGAAATGAGCTACAACTTTGTCCGCAACTCGGTGGGTAAGGACATCATCGGTGAGCGCGACTTCAGGCCGTTCGTGCCGCTCTTGTTCTCGCTGTTCTTCTTCATCCTGGTGAACAACCTCTTCGGCTCCATTCCGCTGATCCAGCTGCCGACGACGTCGCACGTAGGCACGGCCTACGCCTTGGCCGGCATCGTCTACGTCACCTGGATTGTGCTGGGCATCAAGAAGCACGGCATCGGCTACTTCAAGCTGGCCGTGGTCCCTTCCGGTGTACCGAAGGCGATTCTGCCGCTGGTCGTCCTGATCGAGATCATCTCCACCTTCCTGGTCCGCCCGGTCACGCACAGCCTCCGTCTCTTCGCCACCATGCTGGCCGGCCACCTGATCATCATGCTGGCCGCAGCCGGTACCCAGTTCCTGCTGGTGGACGCTGATTTCTGGTTGAAGCCGCTGGGCATCCTCACCCTCGCCGGCGGCGTCGGCATGTACTTCTTCGAAATCCTGATCCAGGTCCTGCAGGCCTACGTGTTCGTCCTGCTGACCGCGATCTACATCCAAGGCTCCCTGGCCGAGGAACACTAAATTTCCCCTCTGGGGAAGAACCTGAACCAAACAACCTGCCCCCAGGGCATCTTGAAAGGAAAAAAATGGAAGGCAACATCCAAGGCAATATCAACCTCGTCGGTTACGGTCTCTCCGCTATCGGCGGTGCCATCGGTGTGGGTCTCGTGTTCGCTGCTTACATCAACGGCGTTGCCCGCCAGCCGGAGGCACAGCGCGTGCTGCAGCCGATCGCGTTCCTGGGCCTTGCGCTGACTGAAGCTTTGGCCATCCTTGGTCTGGTGTTCGCGTTCGTCCTCTAATCAAGGCAACGCGAACCATCCACACCGAATAGATAGGACGGGTGAGATATGAATCAGGCAATGATCCTCGCCGCCGCGGAGGGTGCTAACCCTCTGATCCCTAACGTCTGGGAAATCCTCGTCACGTTGATCGGCTTCGCGATCCTCATGTACATCGTCGCCAAGTTCGTCGTTCCGGCGTTTGAGAAGACGTTTGCAGAGCGGACCGAAGCTATCGAGGGCGGGATCGCTAAGGCGGAGGCAGCTCAGGCTGAAGCCAGCGCTGCACTGGACGAGTACAAGCAGCAGCTGACGGAGGCCCGCACGGAAGCCAACCGCATCCGTGAGGATGCCCGCGCTGAAGGCGCCCAGATCCTGGCGGAGCTGAAGGAGAAGGCACAGTCCGAAGCCGCACGCATCAGCGAGCAGGCCCAGGTGCAGATCGACGCCGAGCGTCAGGCTGCTGTGACCTCGCTGCGCAGCGAGGTTGGTGCCTTGGCGACCGAACTGGCTGGCAAGATCGTCGGCGAAGCGCTGGACGACGACGAGCGTTCTGCGCGCGTCGTGGACCGCTTCCTTGCCGACCTTGAGTCCCAGAGTGCAGGTGCTGCTAAGTAATGGCCGGTGTATCGAGCGAGTCGCTGAAAGCGGCACTGCAGGAGCTGGAAGCTAAGCTTCCCACCGCTTCGCTGTCCCTGGCCGAGGAACTCTTTAGCGTCCTGGGCCTGTTGGATAGCAATGCCGGACTGCGCCGTGCCCTGACCGATCCGGCGCGCGACAGCAAAGAGAAGGCCGAACTGTTCGGCCGTCTCCTCGAGGGGAAGGTCTCGGCGGAAGCGCGGGACATCGTCACCTCGCTGGCTGCCAAGCGCTGGGCCTCTGCGCGCGACATCGGGGACGCCTTGGAGACCCTCGCGGCCACCACCGCTGTCGCTGTTGCAGAGAACAAGGGCCAGGGTGCTGACGGACTCGAAGGTCTGGAGAGCGACCTGTTTGCGTTCAACCGCATTGTCGGGTCGGATCACGACCTGCAGCGCGCTTTGGTTGAGCCCCAGGCTTCGGACGAAGCCAAGACGGCGCTGGCACTGCAGCTGGTGCCGAACGCCGGACCGGTAGCCCGAGTGCTGATCCGGCAGGCGGTGACCGCACCGCGCGGCATCAGGCCCACGGCACTGGTCGAACGGTTCGTCCAACTGGTGGCCAAGCGCCAGCAGCGCTGGATCGCGGAGGTCAGCGTCACCCGTCCGCTGACCAGCGAACAGACAGCCCGGCTGCAGGCTGGTCTTGACCGGCTGTATGGTCGCGGGTTGAAGATGAACGTAAACGTTGATCCGAGACTTGTTGGCGGCCTGCGGGTCATGGTCGGGGACGAGGTTGTGGACGCGTCCGTAATCTCCCGCCTGGCTGAACTACGCAGGAGCCTCTCGGCGTAGTTTCCTCTCGGAGACTGGCACCGGAAGCCTCACACAGACTGAATTAAACACCGGTCATCGCGCCCCACGCGATGATCACAAACACAGGAGAGCAGGGACTGCAGATGGCCGAATTGACCATCAACGCCGACGACGTCCGCAATGCGCTGAACGAGTTCGCGGCGTCCTATGAACCCGGAAGCGCCGAGCGGGTCGAAGTCGGCCACGTGACCACTGCCAGCGATGGCATCGCCCGTGTCGAGGGTCTTCCCTCGGTTATGGCGAACGAACTGCTGCGTTTCGAGAACGGCGTGCTGGGCCTGGCCCAGAACCTCGACACCCGCGAAATCGGCGTCGTGATCCTCGGCGACTTCACCGGCATCGAAGAGGGCATGGAAGTTCACCGCACCGGTGAGATCCTGTCCGTTCCGGTCGGCGACGCCTACCTTGGCCGCGTCGTGGACCCGCTGGGACACCCGATTGACGACAAGGGCCCGATCGAGTCGGCCGAACGCCGTGCACTGGAGCTGCAGGCTCCGGGCGTCACCCAGCGTAAGTCCGTGCACGAGCCGCTGCAGACCGGTATGAAGGCCATCGACGCCATGATTCCGATCGGCCGCGGCCAGCGCCAGCTGATCATCGGCGACCGCCAGACCGGCAAGACCGCCATCGCCGTCGACGCCATCCTGAACCAGAAGGCCAACTGGGAGTCCGGCGACGTCGCCAAGCAGGTCCGCTGCATCTACGTGGCGATCGGCCAGAAGGCCTCGACCATCGCTGCCGTCCGCCAGACCTTGGAAGACAGGGGCGCGCTGGAGTACACCACCATTGTGGCGTCGCCCGCATCCGACCCGGCCGGCTTCAAGTACTTGGCGCCCTACGCAGGTTCGGCCATCGGCCAGCACTGGATGTACGGCGGCAAGCACGTCCTGATCATCTTTGATGACCTTTCCAAGCAGGCCGAAGCCTACCGCGCCGTGTCGCTGCTGCTGCGCCGCCCGCCGGGACGCGAAGCCTACCCGGGCGACGTGTTCTACCTGCACTCCCGTCTGCTGGAGCGTTGTGCCAAGCTCTCCGACGAGCTGGGCGCAGGCTCGATGACCGGCCTGCCGATCATCGAGACCAAGGCTAACGACGTCTCGGCCTACATTCCGACCAACGTCATCTCGATCACGGACGGCCAGATCTTCCTGCAGTCCGACCTGTTCAACGCCAACCAGCGTCCTGCCGTTGACGTGGGTGTCTCCGTCTCCCGCGTCGGTGGCGCAGCACAGGTCAAGGCGATGAAGAAGGTCTCCGGCACGCTGAAGCTGGACCTGGCGCAGTACCGCGATATGCAGGCCTTCGCCATGTTCGCATCGGACCTCGATGCAGCATCCCGCCAGCAGCTGACCCGCGGTGCGCGTTTGATGGAACTGCTCAAGCAGGGCCAGTACACGCCGTACCCGGTGGAAGACCAGGTTGTCTCCATCTGGGCCGGTACCAACGGCTACTTGGACGATGTTCCGGTCGAGGACGTTACCCGCTTCGAGACCGACTTCCTCTCGCACCTGAGGCACCGCAGCTCGGTACTGACGACCATCGCGCAGACGAACCTGCTCGAGGATTCCACGGTCGACGAGTTGAAGTCGCAGATCGTCGACTTCAAGCAGGGATTCTTCGGGGAGGGCGACAACCGTCTGGTTGGCGCCGGCCGCGAAGAGTACGATGCCCTGGCCGAAGACGAAGTCGCCCAGGAACAGATCGTCAGGCAGAAGCGCTAATTCATCTTCGTTGATCGGGCGGGACCACATCGCGGTCCCGCCCGGCCGCCGAGGACGAGGAAAGGAAGAGTATGGGAGCCCAGATTCGGGTCTACCGCCAGAAGATCGCATCGACTTCGTCGCTGCGGAAAATCTTCAAGGCGATGGAGCTGATCGCCGCCTCACGCATTGGCAAGGCCCGCAGCCGTGTCGCGGCCTCGATGCCGTACGCCAATGCGATCACCCGTGCCGTTTCTGCTGTGGCTTCGCAGTCCGAGATCGACCATCCGCTGACCACCGAGCCGGAGCAGATCCGCAGGGCCGCCGTGCTCGTGCTGACCTCCGACCGCGGTCTGGCGGGGTCGTACTCCGCGTCCGTGCTGAAGCAGGCCCAGGCCTTGACTGAGCTGCTTCACGGAGAAGGCAAGGAAGTCCGTCACTACCTGGTCGGCCGCAAGGCGCAGGCCTACTTCGACTTCCGGAACATCCAGTACCAGCAGGTCTGGACGGGTGGCACGGACTCTCCGGAGTTCAGCACCGCCCGCGAGATCGGCGAAGAACTGCTCTCCGACTTCAACACGCCCTTTGAGGAAGGTGGCGTAGACGAGATTCACATCGTCTACACCCGCTTCAAGTCCATGGTTGTCCAAGAGCCGGCGGTCATCCGACTGCTGCCCCTGGAGGTTGTGGAAGAAGAGGCCACCGCGGAGACCGACCTGCTGCCGCTGTACGAGTACGAGCCGGAGCCTGAACAGGTTCTGAACGCACTGCTGCCGCGTTACATCGAATCGCGCATCTTCGCGGCAATGCTGCAGGCTGCTGCCAGCGAGCTTGCAGCGCGCCAGCGAGCGATGAAGTCCGCCAGCGACAACGCCACGGACCTGATCGAGAAGTACACGCGACTGCGCAACAACGCGCGTCAGGCAGAGATCACGCAGGAACTCACCGAAATTGTCGGTGGCGCGGACGCCCTGGCAGCGTCCTAATTAGTCCCTGCAGCAACAGCACACATAAACCACGCCATCGAAACTGAGAAGTGAGAAAGATGACTGCCCAAACCATCGAGCACGGAACCGGCTCCGTCGCTACGGGCGCTACCGGCCGTATCGCCCGTGTCATCGGCCCGGTTGTCGACGTCGAATTCCCGGCGGACGCAATCCCCGCAATGTACAACGCCCTCACCGCTGAGATCACCCTCAACGGCCAGACCCGCACCATCACCTTCGAGACCTCGCAGCACCTGGGCGATAACCTGGTCCGCGCTATCTCGCTGCAGGCTACCGACGGCCTGGTCCGCGGCACCACGGTGCAGGACCTCGGCTCCCCGATCACCGTGCCCGTGGGCGACGGCGTCAAGGGCCACATCTTCAACGTCCTGGGCGAACCGCTGGACGTCGAAGCCTCGCAGCTGGAGATCACCGAGCGCTGGCCGATCCACCGCAAGGCGCCGAACTTCGCCGAGCTGGAAGGCTCCACCGAGATGCTGGAGACCGGCATCAAGGTGATCGACCTGCTGACCCCGTACATCAAGGGCGGCAAGATTGGCCTGTTCGGCGGCGCCGGCGTGGGCAAGACCGTGCTGATCCAGGAAATGATCACCCGTGTGGCCCGCAACTTCGGCGGTACTTCGGTGTTCGCCGGTGTTGGTGAGCGTACCCGCGAGGGCAACGACCTCTGGGTGGAAATGGAAGAAGCCGGCGTGCTCAAGGACACCGCTTTGGTGTTCGGCCAGATGGATGAGCCGCCGGGAACGCGTCTGCGCGTGGCCCTGTCTGCCCTGACCATGGCGGAGTACTTCCGCGATGTGCAGAAGCAGGACGTGCTGCTGTTTATCGACAACATCTTCCGTTTCACCCAGGCCGGTTCCGAGGTCTCCACGCTGCTGGGCCGCATGCCCTCCGCCGTGGGCTACCAGCCGAACCTGGCCGACGAGATGGGCGTGTTGCAGGAACGCATCACCTCCACCAAGGGCCACTCGATTACGTCGATGCAGGCGATCTACGTCCCCGCGGATGACTACACCGACCCGGCTCCGGCGACCACCTTCGCCCACCTGGATGCGACCACGGAACTTTCCCGTGAAATCGCATCGCGTGGCCTGTACCCGGCCGTGGATCCGCTGACCTCGACGTCACGCATCCTGGATCCGCAGTACATCGGTCACGACCACTACAACACCGCTGTGCGTGTGAAGCAGATCCTGCAGAAGAACAAGGAACTGCAGGACATCATTGCCATCCTCGGCATTGATGAACTGGGCGAAGAAGACAAGATCGTCGTCGCCCGGGCCCGCCGCATCCAGCAGTTCCTGTCGCAGAACACCTACACCGCCAAGCAGTTCACCGGCGTCGAGGGTTCCACGGTTTCCATCAAGGACACCGTGGAAGGCTTCAAGGCCATCTGCGACGGCGAGCTCGACCACATCGCCGAGCAGGCCTTCTTCAACGTGGGCGGCCTGGACGATGTTGAGCGCCAGTGGGCCAAGATCCAGGAACAGACCGGGAAGTAAGGCCTGTGGCTAATATTTCTGCTGAACTGGAAGTTGAGATTGTTGCCGCGGACCACTTCGTGTGGTCCGGGCAGGCAACAATGGTCAAGGCGCGGACCAGCGACGGCGAAATCGGGATCCTGCCGGGGCACTCCCCGGTGCTGGCCATCCTGGCAGCCGGAGAGCTGGCCATCGAGCCCGTGTCTGGTGACCGCATCAACGTGAATGTCGACGGTGGGTTCTTCTCCGTCGACAGCAACCGGGTCGTCATCGTTGCAGATAATGCGACGGTTGGCGACGAGGCCACGGCGACCAGCTAGCCGCCGGTGAACGGTCTCGACATCACGTTCGCCATCCTGGCCGCAGTCTTCCTGCTGCTGGTGTTGGCACTGATTGCCTTCGGAGTGCGCCGCTATCAACTGCGGCGCGCTCTGGGCACCTTCGACGCCTCCATCGCCATGCTGCCCGGCAGCTGGCAGATGGGGGTTTGTCGTTATACGGACACCCATTTGGAATGGTTGCGCCTGCTGTCGTTGAGTCCCAAGCCGCGCTATAGGTTCCGGCGCAGTTCCCTGGAACTGCAGGGCTGGCGGCAACCGACCGAAACCGAACGGGCCAAGATCCAGCCCGGGGCGATCGTCGTGATGCTCACGCATGAAAAACATGATCTGGCGATGGCGATGACTTTCGATGTCTACGCAGGTCTTTCGTCCTGGCTGGAAGCCGGACCGGTGATCGGCATCGGCACCTGGCGCTAGGCCTGGATGAGGCGGCGCGGTTCCCCCGGGAGCCGCGCCGTCAGCCGTTAAACAGCACAACTCCGGCACAACCGTAGGATGGATTCCATGCATGAGGTGATCGTAGTGCGCGGGCCCAGCACGCTGAACGGGCGAGTGGAGGTCTCGGGCGCCAAAAACAGCGTCTTGAAGCTGATGGCCGCAGTGCTGCTGGCGGAGGGGCGGTCCACGATCACCAACGTGCCGGATATCCAGGATGTCTGGATCATGTCGGAACTGCTGCGCCGGCTTGGTTGTGCGGTGGACTACGACGTCGACGCTGCCAGTGTCCACATCGACGTGCCGGCCGCTCCCGCGCACCAAGCCGACTACGACTTGGTCCGCGCCATGCGGGCCTCCATCTCCGTGCTGGGCCCGCTCGTGGCCCGCTGCCGGCAGGCCGAAGTCGCACTGCCCGGGGGAGACGCCATTGGCAGCCGCGGACTGGATATGCACCGGGCCGGGCTGGAGCAAATGGGTGCCAGCATCAGCATTGACCACGGCTATCTGGTGGCCAAGGCGCCGAACGGACTGCACGGCGCCCACCACCGCCTGCCCTATCCGTCAGTCGGCGCCACGGAGAACCTGATGATGGCGGCGACACTGGCGCGTGGAGTGACGGTGATCGACAATGCCGCGCGGGAACCGGAAATCACCGACATCGCCGACCTGTTGGTATCGATGGGGGCGCGGATCGAAGGGATCGGCTCGCCCACCCTGGTGGTCACCGGCGTCGAGCGCCTGCGCCCGGTGCGCCACAGCACCGTGCCGGACCGGATTGTCGCCGGAACCTGGGCTTTTGCCGCGGCGATCACGGGCGGGACCGTGGATGTAGCCAAGTCCAATCCCGGCCATCTGACCGTGGTGTTGGACAAGTTGGCGCAGGCCGGCTGCCAGATTACCCGCAGGGACGACGGATTCACGGTGGAAGGACCGCAACGTCCGGACCCGATCAACGTCTCTACGCTGCCGTATCCCGGCTTCCCCACGGACCTGCAGCCGTTCGTTGTTGCCTTGAACGCCGTGGCCAACGGGCACGGAATGGTGACGGAAAACGTGTTCGAAGCACGCTGGGGGTTCACCTCCGAATTGTCCCGGTTGGGCGCCGTGGTGCGGTTGGACGGCCACCATGCACTGATTAAGGGCGTCCCGCAACTCTCCGGCGCTCCGGTCGAAGCCAACGACATTCGTGCCGGTGCTGCGCTGGTGATCGCCGGGCTGGTGGCGGAAGGGACTACCGAAGTCCACGGCGTGGAGCACATCGACCGGGGTTACGAGCGGTTCGACGAGCGTCTGCAGGCCTTGGGCGGAGACGTGGTCCGGCAGGGGCCGCCTACCGTGCCGGCCTGACCCAGCACCAGAAGAACCCCTCCGGACCCGTCCGAAGGGGTTCTTCTGGTGGTGCGCTGCCGTGGGCCGCGCGGTGCTGAAGCCGAAGCTAGATGACAGTGACGCCGGTGGCCTGCGGGCCCTTGGCTCCCTGGCCGATCTCGAAGCTCACGCGCTGGTTTTCATCGAGCGTCTTGAAGCCGCCCGACTGGATCTCGGAGTAGTGAACGAAGACATCTCCGTCTGCCTCATCCGGAGTGATGAAGCCGAAGCCCTTTTCCGCGTTAAACCACTTGACGGTCCCCTGTGCCATTTAAATCTCCTCATCGTGGAACAAAATCAAGCCGGTACACCTCGTACCAACCCGGTTACTCCGTGGAAGATCCGAACAACAAAGGCCGTCAGGCCGGACGCTGAGGAGCTTCACACTCGCAACATGTCTTGCGAGCATGAATACTTCACCTACACAAAGACTGAGTCAAGCATCACATAAGTCCATACGGGCGGTCAACGGTACAAAGGTAGATTCAATTCAAAATTAAGGAAGAGTTCGTCCCGTGGTTACGCCGCCGTCCGCTTCAGTGCGGCAGCGGGTCCAGCCAGCGGCCCCCGCGCAACACGGCGGTCAAGGCCAGGTCGCCGGAGGTCACCAGGAGGTCGGCTCTGAAGCCGCGGGACAGCGCACCGGCTTCCTTGGCCAGTCCGAGCGCCGCGGCCGGAACGGCGGAGGCGGAGGAAACGGCAGTCTCCAGCGGGACTCCGGCGGCAATTGCACCGCGCACCACGTCCAGGAGTGTGGCCGTGCCGCCCGCCAGGGCTCCGCTGGCGGCCACCCGGGCGACGCCGCCGCTGACGCTCACGTCACTGGCGCCCAGCACATACCCGCCGTCGCCCAGTCCAGTGGCCGCCATCCCATCGGACACCAACACGATGTTGGCGCCGCCCACCAGATCAAAAACGGTGAGCACGGTCTCCGGGTTCAGGTGGATTCCGTCGGCAATGAGTTCGACGGCGGCGCGTCCGGCCGCGGCGGCGCGCAGACAGGCTGCCGCAGCGCCGGGGGAGCGGTGGTGCAGGGGTGGCATCGCGTTGAACAAGTGCGTGACGAGCGGCCGACGCTGGTTCCGGTCGAAGCCGGCCTGCGCCAGCCCTTCCGCCGCCAGGCCCTCCGCCGCGCGGAGCAGCGAGGCGGCGGCCGTCGTGGCATCGGCGTTGGTGTGCCCGAGGGCAGGCGTCACGCCGAGCGCCGAGAGCAGATCAACCAGTTCGTCGGCACCGTCCAGTTCCGGGGCGTAGGTCATCGAGAACAGATGCCCACCGGCAGCTTCGACCAGCCCGGTGGCGAAGCCGGTGTCCGGGGTAAGCAGATGGTCGGCGTTCTGCGCGCCGCAGCGGGCTGGCGAGAGAAAGGGGCCTTCGGCGTGGACCCCGGCGAGCAGACCCTCGCCCGTCAGTTCCCCCAGCAATCGCACGGCCCCCAGCATTTCTTCCCGGGAATCGGCCATGGTGCTGGCCACCAGGGTGGTGGTTCCGCTGCGGTGCAGGAAATCGACGGCGCGCCGGACGCCCTCTTCGTCTGCGGAGGAGAAATCGCCGCCGTACGCTCCGTGACAGTGGGTATCGATCAGTCCGGGCAGCAGCAGGCTCTCCGCCGGCAGGTCCACCTGGTGCCAGCCGGCGGGCTCGAAGTGTGAGGCGGGGCCGGCGTAACGGATGCGGTCGCCCTCAAAGGCGACGACCCCGTCGTCGAGCATGGTTCCTGAGGAGACGATCCGGCCGCGGACGAACTGCGGTTGCGGACCGGTCCGCCCTGGGGAGCTCATGGTCCGATTCTAGGCCGGTGCCGGTCCCGGCTGCGGATCGGGGACCTCCGGCTTAGAACAGGCGGGATTCGGCGTCGTCCACGCCGCGCATCTCGTCGTAGTCCAGGGTCAGGCAGGTGATGCCCCGGTCCGTGGCGAGCACCCGCGCCTGCGGCTTGATCTGCTGTGCCGCGAAAATACCCTTGACCGGCGCCAGCAGCGGATCGCGGTTGAGCAGTTCCAGGTAGCGGGTCAGCTGTTCCACGCCGTCGATGTCGCCGCGCCGTTTCAGCTCGACAGCCACGGTGCCGCCGTCGGCGTTGCGGGCCAGGATGTCCACCGGGCCGATTGCGGTCATGAATTCGCGCCGCACCAGCGTGTGGCCCGGTCCGAGGCGGTGGATCTGCTCGGCCAGCAGGCGCTGCAGATCGGCCTCCACGCCGTCTTTGACCAGCCCCGGGTCCACGCCCAAGTCGTGGCTGTACTCGTGTAGATGCTCGTGGATGCTGATCACCAGGCGGTCATCGCTTTTGGCGTGCTGGACGTGCCAGACTTCCTGGACGCCGGACTCTGCGTCATCGGACTCCGGTTCGGCAACCCGCAGGGTGGCCGGCGGGCTCATCCAGTTGAGCGGCTTGTACGAACCGCCGTCGGAATGGATCAGGACGGAGCCGTCCGCTTTCACCATTAACAGGCGCGTGGCCAGCGGAAGGTGGGCGCGGAGGCGGCCGATGTAATCAACGGAGCAACGGGCAATGACAAGACGCACAGTAGGCCACTTTACCTTCTGCTCGACGGGTGGTTCGGTCGGCGCCGTGGCGGTGGGGCAGAATGGATAACATGCCCCGATCCAACCGTCCGCGCCGCCGTTCGGGGACGGGCAACAGCAAATGGACACGGGAAAGTGAACTGGACCTGGACCGCGCCCGTGCCGGCATCCCCGAACGGCAGAATGCGCCCGACGGCGAATGGAACGTCCGGCGGATTAGCGGCTCGAACGCCGCCAAGGACTACACCTGTCCGGGCTGTCATCGCACGATCGGCCCGGGAATCGAGCACCTGGTGGCTTGGCGCGCCGATTCGCTGTTCGGCGGCGAAACGGCCCTGGCCGAGCGGCGGCACTGGCACCCGCGCTGCTGGCAGACCCGCAGTTTCCGTTACCGCTGAGTCAGTTGCGGTCCTGCCGCACAATGAAGACGTCCTTCAGCAGCAGCATCACCGAGGCTGCGACCGGAATCGCCATCAGTGCGCCCAGCACCCCCAGCAGCGAGCCGCCGGCAATGACGGCGATCACCGCCACCGCCCCGGGAACCGCAACAGCCCGCTGCATGACGCGCGGCGAGACGAAATACGCCTCGATCTGCAGATAGGCAAAGTAGATGACGGCGAACAGCGCCGCCGTCTGCCAACTCACCGTCAGGGCCACCAGCGAGACGAGCGCACCGGCAATCACCGCACCGATCAGCGGGATGAAGGCCAGCAAAGCGACGACGAACGTCAGCAAGGCCGTGAACGGCACCTGGGCGATGGTCATGGCGATGAAGGCCACCGCTGCATTGATCAAGGCGACGCAGGCCTGACCGATCACATAGCTGCCCACGCTGCTGCTGATTTCTTCAGACAAGCTCTGTACATGCTGGCGTTTGGACCGCGGAGCCAGCCGGTAGGCCCAGATCTTCAGCGCCGGAAGCGACGCCAGGAAGTACAACGTCAGCACCAGCACGATCAGTGCGCCGAACGCACCTTGCAGGACGGCGCTGCCGACGCCAAGGACCCCGCCGAAGATGCCGGTGACGTTTTCCGAATTGGCAAAAAACTTCGCCAGTTCGACGTCTATGCGCTCTCGGACCTGGAACTGCTCGTCGATGGACTGGAAGAAAGCGGAGTTCAGGAAGTTGTCGACATAGCGGGGGGCATTGGCGACGATCTGGGTGGTCTGGTTGACGATGGTCGGGATCAGCGTGGAGATAAAGGCTGCGACCAACCCGGCCAGGATCAGCACCACAATGATGACGCCGGCCGGACGCGGAAGCCCCTTGCGTTCCAGCCAACGGACAATCGGGTCGAGGCCCAAGGCAATGAACAGCGCCGCCGCAATCCACGCCAGCAGACCACCGACGTTGGTGAGCACAAAGTAAAGCAGCAGGGCGAAACCGACCCCCACTGTAGCCATGAAACCGAAATGGATGGGATGCCGTGCGGGGGACCAGTCTGTGTTGGCTCCCTCAGGGCGCGCAGCAGCCGGGTCATTTCCTTCGGGCGGCATCTCGAACCGGATGCGGGGCCGGGCGCGCGGCATGGACGCCCCGATGCGACCGAGTGCGCCCAAGACGGCACGCTGCCGTGCCGCCGTCAGGGGTGCCGACTCCGGTGGTCCGGCCGGTGGTTCCCCCGGCGCACCGGCGGCAGGCTGGTGGTCTTCGGCATCCGGTCCGTTGCCGGCGTCCGGCATCGGACCGCCCCGGTGTTCGTTCACGCAGCATCCTCTCTTCCGCCTGCAGCCGCTGAAGCTGCGGGCGGGCGCTTCGGTCGCGCGGTAAGCAGCAACGGCTGCAGGATGCGGGCGATTCTGAGCGACAGACTACCAGTATGTAACGGCTCGGCAGCGGATGACGTCTGGCCACAGCGACGCCATCGGCCAGCGGGGGAAACCAGCCTCGCACGGACCCCAAGGCGGTTCGTTACCATAGGGTTATAAAGTTTAACCGACGCCGGGCAAACCGCCCCGGCCCAAAGGCTTGGGCGGACCCGCGGCCCTTGCTTCCTGCACGATCGACGATTGGTATTTTTGTGCGTTTCAAGATTTCCGTGGCCCTGATGGTGATCGGGCTGTTGGCCATCGCGCTGGGCATCGCCCAGCGCACCGTCTGGGCTCCGCCCGAGCGGGCATCCGCCAGCTACACGGCGGAGGCCTCCGCTCCGGTGACCGTGATCAAACCGGAAGTCTTTGGGATCCACGAGGAAGAAGTGGATGTTTCGGTGGAGGCCGACGGCGAGTTCCTGCTGGCCATCGGCCGTGCCGGGGATGTCGACGCCTGGGTCGGGGAGGCAGCGCACACCTCGCTGACCGGAATCGAAGACGGCCAGCTGCAGGGGACCGTGACCGAAGGCGAGGCCAAAGTGCCGAATCCGGCCGGATCCGACCTGTGGGTAAGCCAGCAGCAGGCCGAGGGCAGCATTGAGCACCGCTGGGTGGCTCCGGCCGACGGCGAGTGGTCCATCCTGCTGGCCTCCGACGGCAGCGCGCCGGCGCCGACCAACGTGACGGTCACCTGGCCGAACGACACTTCCGTGCCGTGGTCGCTTGCCCTGATCATCCTGGGAGCCCTGCTGGTGGTGCTCGGCGTGGCAATGGCAGTGGTGTCCCGCCGTCCGAACCGCCAGACGCCGGGCAACGATTCGCCGGGCAACGGCTCGGGTCCGGGCGGCGGAACCGGCAACGGGACTGTAGCCGGCCCGGCGACCGCGCCGCTGGCCGCGACCGACGCCGCCGTGCCGGCCGGCCGCGCTGATGAAGCCGCAACGGCAAATTCGGGCACGGAGAATCCGGAAGAGGGCCGTCCCTCGGGTCGCCGTTCCTTGATGGTCCGCCCCGCGCTTGGCCTGCGTGCAGCGGCCGCAGCGGGCACCGCCGTCGTGCTTGCCGCCGGCACAGTGCTGCCCGCGCAGGCGGCTCCGTCACCGGAAGCCGAGGAGGCGGCCGGCTTCCCGGTGGTGCAAGAGAGCCAGCTGACCCGGATCATGGATGCGGTGGCCGCATCGGTGTCGGATGCCGACAAGGCGCAGGACGCCGGTAAACTGAAGCCGCGCGTCGGGGGAGCGGCGCTGACCGTGCGCGAGGCCAATTACGCGGTGCGGGCCGAAAACGGTAAGGCCGCGGCTCCGGTCCCGGTGGCCGCTGGCCCGATCCTGACCTCGATGGTCAGCACCAGTACAGAGTGGCCGCGGACCGTGGTGACGGTGACCGAAGGCGAGGACAACCCGGTGCCGCAGGTGATTGTGCTGACGCAGCAGGATCCCCGATCGAACTATCGGATGGTGGGCGCGCTGCAAATGCTGCCGGGGACAACCTTCCCGCAGGTCTCCACCGAGAGCAGCGGGACGCCGGCTGTTCCGCAGGATGCCAAGGACGGCCTGCTCTACTCGCCGCAGGCGGCCGTGAAGATGGTTGCCGAGAACCTGGACAGCGGCAAACACCAAAACAAGATTGGCAAGAACACCTTCTCCGACCAGATCCAGAAGATCCAGAAGGACCAGGTCAAATCCAACAAGAGCGCGGATATCTCCTTCCGCCGCAGCGTCGACGACAAATCGCTGAGCGCACTGCGCACGGCCGACGGCGGCGCGGTGGTGTTCGGCCACATCAAGTCCGTGACCAGAAGCGTGCCGGCCGAAGCCGGTGCCACCGTGGAACTCTCGCCTGAGTTCGCGGCGCTGGCCGGGGAAGACTCCACCACCGAAGGCGTGGACGTGACGTACAGCGAAGCAGTCTTCCTGTACGTCCCGCCGGCCGGCTCCGATGAAAAGCTCAACGTGGTCGGGGTGGCCCAAGGCCTGGTGGACGCCGAGCTGAAGTAGAGTCAGCCCGGCCGGGCAACCGGCCGGGCAGCGGCGCTTGCCGCCGCACAATTCCGGACCTTCACCGAGACGTATTAGTGTGATGTTATGACCACTCCAACTCCAGAGCAGGGCCCCGCGCCGTCTTCCGTCAGCCTGCGCGGCGCCGTTGACCTGTCAGCGCTGAAAAAGCCGCAGCAACCGGCTTCGGGTGCGCCGGCCACGGCCGCCGGAACGCCGGCAGCGGGCGACTCCGCAGGCTACATCGTCGAGGTCAACGAGCAAAGCTTCCAGGCACTCGTCCAACTCTCCGCCCAGGTTCCCGTGATCGTGGAGTTGACCGCAACGTGGAGCGACCTGGCGCAGCAGCTGGCCTCCGCCATGGCCGAGGTGACCAACGAGTTTGCCGGCCGGTTTGTGCTGGCCCGGGTGGACGTCGACGCCAGCCCCGGCATCGCCCAGGCCTTCCAGCTGCAGAGCGTGCCGGCCGCCGTCGCGCTGTTGAAGGGGCAGCCGATCCCGCTGTTCCAAGGCGCGGCGTCGGCCGACGAGCTGCGGCAGTTCGTTAACGAGCTGCTCAAGGTGGCCCAAGCCAACGGCGTGACCGGCACGGCACCCGGCGCGGCGGACGCTCCGGCTGAAGAGGAGAAGCCGCTGCCGCCGCTGCATCAGGAAGCATTCGATGCCATCGAGGCCGGCGACTACGCCCGGGCAGCGGCGGCGTACCAGAAGGCACTGGCCGAACAGCCGGCCGACAACGAGGCACGCACGGGGCTGTACCAGGTGCAGTTGCTGGAGCGGCTGCAGGGCGCCGACGCGAATGAGCTGCGCGCCGCCGCCGCCGACAAGACCGACGACCTGCAGGCCCAACTGGCCGTGGCCGACCTGGACATCTCCGGCGGACACGTCGAAGACGCCTTTGCCCGCCTGGTCGGCTTCATCAGCCGGCATGGCGGTGACGAACGGGAAGCGGCCCGGGCGCGGCTCGTAGAACTGTTCGATGTGGTGGGCAGTTCCGACCCACGGGTCTCCAAGGCACGGCAGGCCTTGGCGCGGGCGCTCTTCTAAATGGCCCAGGATTCAGCCGGCGGCCTGTTCGAGCCGATGCGGCTGCGCGGACTGCAGTTGGCCCACCGCGGCTGGGTGGCTCCCATGTGCCAGTACTCGGTCAGCCGCGAGGATGCACCCGGAACGCCGAACGACTGGCATCTGATGCACCTGGGCCAGTTCGCCGCCGGCGGCGCGGCACTGGTTCTCACCGAGGCGACGGCGGTCAACGCCACCGGCCGGATCAGTCCGCAGGACACCGGCATCTGGACCGACGCGCAGGCGCAGGCCTGGAGCCGTATCACGGAGTTCGTGCACCGCTACGGTTCGGCGGACACCAAGATCGGGATCCAGTTGGCCCATGCCGGTCGCAAGGCCTCGACCTACGCACCGTTTGCCCGGGAATCCGGTTCCGTGCCGCACGCCGAGGGCGGCTGGGGTACGGTCGGCCCGACGGCGGAGCCCTTCGGCCGCTACGACGCGCCGGCGGCGCTGGACGAGGCAGGCATCCAGCAGGTCGTCTCCGACTTCCGCGATGCGGCGGTCCGGGCGGTCTGGGCGGGGTTCGACACGATCGAGATCCACGGCGCCCACGGCTATCTGCTGCACCAGTTCCTGTCCCCGCTGGTCAACACCCGCACCGATGAGTGGGGCGGCTCGGCGGCCAAGCGTGCCCGCCTGCTGCTGGAGGTGGTGGACGCGGTCCGCGGCGTGATCCCGGATGCCATGCCGCTGCTGCTGCGTGTCTCCGCCAGCGACTGGGCGGACGGGGGTCTGGAACCGGAAGCGGTGGCCGACGTAGTGTCCCAGGCGGCTGCCCGCGGCGTGGACCTGGTGGACGTGTCCAGCGGCGGCGCAGTACACGGGGTGAAAATCCCGCTGGGTCCCGGCTACCAGGTGCCCTTCGCTGCCGCCATCCGCCGCCAGTCCGGCGTCCCGACCGGCGCCGTCGGGCTCATCACCACGCCTACGCAGGCCGACTCGGTCATCAAGGAGGGCTCGGCCGACGCCGTGCTGCTGGCCCGGGCGGCGCTGCGCCATCCGCACTGGTGGCAGCGCGCCGCCGTCGAACTGGGCCACGAGCTGGCCTGGGCGCCGCAGTACGAGCGTGCGGCCGTGACGGAGAATTATTAGTCCTTGCGGATGATGCCCGCGCGGACATCGCGTTGTTAACGTGGCAGTATGACTTCGCACCCATCACAACCGCCGGTCCAGCAGCCGGACGACGAGAACCCCGGCCAGCCGCCTGCTCCGGCCGGCGCCCAGGCATCCGCCCCTGCCTACGGCGCCCAGGCATCCGCCCCTGCCTACGGCGCCCAGGCACCCGTTCCCGCCCTGGCCGTGCGCGGCCTGGCCAAGCGGTTCGGCGAGAAGATCGCCGTCAACGGCATCAACCTGGACGTGCCGGCCGGATCCTTCTACGGGCTTGTCGGCCCCAACGGTGCCGGCAAGACCACCTCGCTCTCCATGGCCACCGGGCTGCTCCGGCCCGACTACGGCCAGGTCTGGGTGCACGGGGTGGATGTCTGGGCCGAGCCGCTGAAAGCCAAGCGCCTGATGGGCGTGCTGCCCGACGGCGTGCGGCTGTTCGATCGGCTGACCGGCGAGCAGCTGGTCACCTACGCCGGCTTGCTGCGCGGCATGGACCGGGAGACGGTGGCCGCGCGGGTGCCGGACCTGCTGCGGGCAATGGACCTGACCAACGACGCCGGCACCCTGGTGGTGGACTACTCCGCCGGCATGACCAAGAAGGTGGCTCTGGCCACGGCGCTGATCCATGCGCCCAAGCTGCTGGTGCTGGACGAACCGTTCGAGGCGGTCGACCCGGTCTCCGCCGCGAACATCCGCGACATCCTCCACGACTACGTGGCCTCCGGCGGAACGGTGATCGTCTCCAGCCACGTGATGGACCTGGTCCAGCGCATGTGCGACCACGTGGCGGTGATCGCGGGCGGCAACGTGCTGGCCGCCGGCACCGTGGACGAGGTCCGTGCCGGTGCCAGCCTGGAAGAGCGGTTTGTCCAGCTGGTCGGCGGCCGGACCCAGGCGGAGGGGCTCGAGTGGTTGCGCACCTCGTAAGGCTGAAGCTGACCCTGCTGCGCAACGGCTTCAAACGCAGCCCGTGGCAGCTGGTGGGCGTGATCCTCGGCGGCCTGTACGCCATCGGCGTGCTGGCGCTGCTGATCGCCGGGCTGTTCTTCCTCAGCTACACCGAGCCGGAGACGGCACGCATGGTGGTGGTGCTGGGCGGATCCGCGGCGTTCCTGGGCTGGGCGCTGATCCCGATGATGGCCACCGGCGTGGACATGACGCTGGACCCGGCCCGCTTCGTCACCTATGCCGTGCCGATGCGGCAATTGCTGCTGGGCCTCGCCATCGGCGGCCTGGTGGGCATCCCGGGCGTAGTCACCCTGGTGGCAGCGCTGGGGCAAGCGGCCGCCTGGTGGCAGCACCCGGCAGCGCTGGTGGCCGCGGTGCTGTGCGCGGTGATCGCTACGCTCACCTGCGTGGTGCTCTCCCGCGTCACGACGTCGGCGTCCACCACACTGGCGAGCTCGCGCCGGTTCAAGGACCTGAGCGGCGTCATCGGCATCATTCCGCTGGTGCTCCTCGGGCCGATCAGCATCGGCGTCGTCGAGGGTTTCCGCAGCTCGCAGGACTTCCTGCCGGCACTGGCCGAAGGGCTGGCCTGGTCGCCGCTGGGCGCCGTCTGGGCGGTGCCGGGTGACCTGGCGCTGGGCAACTGGGGCGCCGCTGCGGCCCGGCTGCTGATCGCGGTGGCCTTCCTGGCCGTGATGGCCTGGCTGTGGAAGCTGAGCCTGGCCCGTGCACTGGTGACTCCGCCGTACAACGCGGTGTCCCGCAAAGCCGGCGGCAAGCTGGGCTGGTTCTCCCGGATGCCCGGCACGCCGGCAGGAGCGGTCGCGGCCCGGGCGCTGATCTACTGGTTCAAGGACCCGCGCTACGGGGCATCGCTGGTGTCCATCCCGCTGATTCCGGTGGCGGTCTTCTTCGGCCTCTCGCAGGCCGGCGACTTCACCTTCATGCTGTGGCTGGGCCCGATGATCGCCTTCCTGCTGTCGTTCGGCATTTCCGCCGATATCGCCTACGACAACACGGCGTTCGCGCTGCACGTCACCACCGGCGTCAGCGGCTTGGCCGACCGGATCGGGCGCGTCGTCGCCTGCGCGGTGATCGCCCTGCCGGCCACCGTGCTGCTGACCGTGCTGCCGTTCGTCTTCATCGGCGAATGGCACCTGCTGGCCCCCGTCTCCGGGGTCGCGCTCGGAGTACTGCTGACCGGGCTGGGCCTGTCCAGCGTGGTCTCGGCCCGGTACACCTACAACGTGCCGCTGCCCGGCGAGAGCCCGTTCAAGACCCCGCCCGGTTCGACCGCCCGGATGATGCTGGTCCAGCTCGGCGGCCTCGGCGTGCTGGGGCTGCTCTCGCTGCCGGAGGTGGTGCTCGCGCTGATCGGCGTCTTCACCGGCGACGCGCTGTGGGGCTGGCTGGCCCTGGTGGTCGGCGTCGTGCTCGGTGCGGTGCTGCTGGTGGTCGGCGTGGTGCTGGGCGGCCGCTGGTACGACCGCCGCGCGCCGGAACTCTTCCAGGCCGTGGCGAAAAACAAATAGCGGGCCCACTCGGCTGCCACGGCAGGTGAGGACGACGGCGGAGGCGTGCTCCGCCGTCGTCCTTCCTTTTTCAGGGGTTAAGATGGATGGCATGAGTCTTCCCCCGGATCCTTTCGAAAACGACCCCCGCGCGCCGCAGACCCCGGGCGGGTCCACCGCGACGATCGAGCGTGAAGAACTCCGCGAAGAGCTTGAGCCAGGCGACCGCGAACGCTTTGCGCACTATGTCCGCAAGGAAAAGATCATGGAGTCGGCACTGTCCGGCGAACCGGTGATCGCCCTGTGCGGCAAGGTCTGGGTGCCCGGTCGCGACCCGAACAAGTTCCCCGTCTGCCCCGACTGCAAGGCCATCTACGAAGGCCTGCGCCCCGGCGGCGACGATTCCGGCAAGAAGAAGTAGCCCCTCCCACTCATCTGAAGCGGGCGCGTCCGGCGTCCGCCGCGCTGCCCCCTGCCTGCAAAGAAAGCTAGCCCTGGTTCCTTGATGACCGAATCCACTGCCGTCCGCGCGCCCGGCGCGATGTCGGCTGCCTACCGGCCGCTGACGCTGGGACTGCTGGCAGTGATTACGCTGGCGGCGTTCGAGGCGGTGGCGGTGGCGACGGCGATGCCGGTGGTGGCGGCCGACCTGCAGGGAAAGTCTGCCTACGGGCTGGCCTTCTCCATGTTCCTGACAGCCTCGCTGCTGGCCAGCGTGGTGGCCGGTGTCTGGTCCGATGCCAAGGGCCCGCGCCCGGCGCTTGGCGCAGGGCTGGTGCTGATGGTGGCCGGTCTGGTGCTGTCCGGGGTGGCCGGAGAATTCTGGGTTTTCACCGCCGGCCGGGCCGTGGCCGGGCTGGGCGGCGGCTTCGCCATCGTGGCGGTCTATGTGATCATCGGGCAGGTGTATCCGCAGCGGATGCAGCCGGTGGTGTTCGGCTGGCTGGCTGCGGCCTGGGTGGTGCCATCGCTGGTGGGGCCGCTGGCCGCCGGCGTGGTCGCGGAGTACCTGTCCTGGCGCCTGGTGTTCTACGGCGTGGCGCCCATCTTCCTGCTGGCCGTGCTGGTCATCTGGCCGCGGACGCGGAGCGTGGGGGCACCGGAGAACCCGACGACGGACCGGCGCGCCGGACGTCTGCAGGCGGTGCGGGGCCTGATGCTGGCCGGCGGCGTCTTCCTGGCCCAATGGGCCCTGTTCGAAGTAGTCGCCGGCGGGCCCGCCTGGCAGCTGGTGCTGCTGTACGTGCTGGCCGCCGGGGGAGTGGTGCTGGCGCTGGTGGCGCTGCCCAAGCTGATGCCGGCCGGGACCCTGCGGCTGCGCCGCGGGCTGCCCAGCGTGATCGCCACCCGAGGGCTGATCAATCTGGCGTTCTTCGGCGCCGAAGCGTTCATCCCGCTGATGCTGGTGGCGGCGCACGGCATCTCGCCCGCCACCGCTGGCCTGGCCCTGACAGCCGGCGCGGTGGGCTGGAGCATCGGCTCCTGGCTGCAGGCCCGCGTGCAGACGGCGCGGCACCGGATGCTGGTGATCGGCTCCGGCATCCTGACCGCCTGCATGGGGCTGATGGCACTGGTCTCGGCCCCGTCGGTGCCGCTGTGGGCGCTTATTGTGGTCTGGGCGCTGGCCGGGTTTTCCATGGGGGTGGCGTTGTCCACCACCTCGGTGCTGGTGCTGAAGATGTCCGCTCCGGAAGAGCGCGGACGGAACTCCGCGTCGCTGCAACTGGCCGACCAGCTGGGCGGCGTGGTGGGAACCGCGGGAGCGGGAGCGCTGTTTTCGCTGCTCCGCGATCCGGACAACCCCGGCGCGATCGGGGTCTACGTGGTTATGTGGCTGGTGCTGGCCGTGGTTGCGGCCGGCGGAATCTACACCGGATGGCGCAGCGCGGAACGGACGGAAGACAGACAGGAACAACGGGAGGAGGCCACCGAATGAGCAATGACACACTATTTGGCGCGGGACCGGTGCTGCCGCCGGCTTACCCGGAACGTGCCGCGTGGGGCACGGCGCCCAAGCTGCGCCAGTGGCAGGCCGAGGCCCTGCAGAAGTACTTCGAGATGGCGCCCCAGGACTTCCTCGCCGTGGCAACGCCCGGGGCCGGCAAAACCACCTTCGCGCTGCGCGTGGCCACCGAACTGGTGGACCGGGGGCTCGTCAATCGGATCACCGTGGTGGCGCCGACGGACCACCTCAAGCGCCAGTGGGCGGACGCCGCCGCCCGGGTGGGGTTGGCCATCGACCCGAACTTCAAGAACTCCGACGGGTCGCACGGCCGTGACTTCATCGGCGTCGCCGTCACCTATGCGCAGGTGGCGATGAAACCGCTGCTGCACCGGGCCAAGACCGAAGCCGCGAAGACGCTGGTGATCCTGGACGAAATCCACCACGGCGGCGACGCGCTCAGCTGGGGCGACGGCATCCGCGAAGCCTTCGAACCTGCCGTCCGGCGGCTGGCGCTGACCGGTACCCCATTCCGCTCCGATACCGCGGCCATTCCTTTCGTGGAGTACGCCGAAGACAAGGACGGCATCCGCCGTTCGCGGGCCGACTACACCTACGGCTACGGCAGCGCGCTGCGCGACCACGTGGTGCGCCCGGTGATGTTCATGGCCTACTCCGGGGAAATGCGCTGGCGGACCAGCTCGGGGGAGGAGTACGCAGCCTCGCTCGGCGAGGCCGCTGTGACCAAGGACATCACCGCACAGGCGTGGCGGACGGCCTTGAATCCGCAGGGCCAGTGGATTCCGTCCGTGCTGGCTGCCGCCGACAAGCGGCTCACCGAGGTCCGCCGGGCCGTGCCCGATGCCGGCGGGCTGGTGATCGCCACCGACCACGACGACGCACGTGCTTATGCCGGCCAGCTGAAGAAGATCACCGGGGAATCCCCGACGGTCATCCTCTCCGACGACGCCGGTGCCTCCGAAAAGATCGAGTCGTTCTCCGCCGGCGACAGCCGCTGGATGGTTGCCGTGCGGATGGTCTCCGAAGGCGTGGACGTCCCGCGGCTTTCGGTCGGCGTCTACGCCACGTCCACCGCCACTCCGCTGTTCTTCGCCCAGGCCGTGGGCCGTTTTGTGCGCGCCCGGAGGCGCGGCGAAACGGCCTCCGTCTTCCTGCCGTCGGTGCCGAACCTGATGGAACTGGCCAACCAGATGGAGCTGGAACGCGACCACGCGCTGGACCGGCCGGACAAGGACAACGACGAAGGCTTCATTCCCGAAGAGGCGCTGATGGAGCAGGCCAACCGGGAGGACAAGGCCTCGGGGGAGCTGACCAAGCAGAAGTTCGAGGCGCTGGACTCCCAGGCCTCCTTCGACCGGGTGCTGTTCGACGGCGCCGAGTTCGGCACCGGCGGAGAGATCGGCAGCGAAGACGAACTGGACTTCCTGGGCATCCCCGGCCTGCTGGACGCCGAGCAAGTGGGCGTGCTGCTGCGCCAGCGCCAGCAGGAGCAGCAGACCCGCAAGCGCCAGCGGGCCGGAGGAACGGCCGCCGCTGAGCCCGCGCCGGCCTTGGTGGACCACCGGCAGCTGACCGAATTGCGCAACCAACTGGCCAAGAACGTCTCCGCCTGGTCGGCCCGCTCGGGCATGCCGCACGGCGTGGTCCACTCGGAGCTGCGCCGGGTCTGTGGCGGTCCGGCCGTGGCCCAGGCCAACGAAGAACAGCTGAACAAGCGGTTGAAGAAGCTCCAGGACTGGTTCATCGGCCGCAAATAACCCCTCGGTGATCGACCAAAGGCGCTCGCGCCTGCGTGGAGATCCGGCCCGGTTCCGGTGATCGACCAAAGGCGCTCGCGCCTGCGTGGAGATCGGTCTCGCCGACGTCCTGTGGAAATCCCCTGCCGCTTCCACTACCTTTTGGCACACTGGACCTCCGGACAGGAGGCGGCATGCCATACATGTACATCCTGCAGTGCTCCGACAACAGCTTCTACGTCGGGAGTACGTGGGACCTTGAACGGCGGATCAGTGAGCACGGGTCTGGTGCAGGGGCTGCATACACGGCCCGCCGCAGACCGGTTCGTCTTGTCTACTGTGAAGAATTCAGTCGAGTAGAGGACGCGTTCGTTCGGGAGAAGCAGGTTCAGAACTGGAGCCGTGCCAAACGCATAGCGCTTATTGAGGGCCGCCTGAAGGATCTCAAGAGCAACATGAAATAGCCGGATGGACAGCCGGAACTCCGGGTGACAGGTCAGCGGGCGACGGGCTCTCCACGTAGGCGCAAGCGCCTTTGGTCGATCACCGGCGGTGGGATCTCCGCGCGGGCGCGGGTGCCTTTGGTCGATCACCCGGGGCGGACGGCGGGATCTCCACGCAGGCGCATGCGCCTTTGGTCGGTCACCGGTGGCGGGGCCTTCGCGGGGGCGCGGGTGCCTTTGGTCGATCACCCGGGGCGGACGGCGGGATCTCCACGCAGGCGCATGCGCCTTTGGTCGGTCACCGGTGGCGGGGCCTTCGC